>DATFWX010000159.1:0-12231 GCA_035258845.1 Polyangia bacterium
CTCGGGGCTCAAGGGAACCGGCGCCGCCGGCCTCGTGCGCGGCCTCTGGCGGCTGCCGCGCGCGATCGCGCAGTCGCGCCGCATCCTCAAGCGATATCGGCCCGACCTGGTGGTGGGCGTGGGCGGCTACTCGTCGGGGCCCATGGTGCTGGCAGCCGCGCTGCGCCGGCTGCCGACCGCGATCCTCGAGCAGAACAGCATTCCCGGGCTCACCAACCGCATCCTGGGCCGGCTCGCCCGACGCGCCTTCGTCGCATTCGAGGTCTCGCGCAAATATTTTCCCAAGCGCAAGACCGCGCTGGCGGGCAACCCCATCCGCAGCCAGCTGCGCACGCTGCCCAAAGCCGACCCAACCCAGCCCACCGTGCTCGTGGTGGGCGGGTCGCAGGGCGCGCATGCGCTCAATGAGCTGGTCGCAGACGCGCTGGCGGCCCTGCCGGCGCCCCGGCCGCGCGTGGTCCACCAGACCGGCGAGGCCGATTGTGCGGCCATCGCCGCGCGCTATCGGGAGCTGGGCGTGGCGGCCGATGTGCGCGCCTTCATCGACGACATGGCCGCCGCCTACGCGGCCGCCGACCTGGTGGTGTGCCGCGCTGGGGCCACCACCATTGCCGAGCTGACCGCGGTCGGCCGGCCCGCCATCTTCATCCCGTTTCCGTTCGCGGCCGACGATCACCAGTTCTGGAACGCGCATGCGTTGGCGGACGCCGGCGCCGCGCTGGTGCACCGCCAGAGTGAGATCACGCCGTCCGCGCTGGCCGCCGAGCTGGCGGCCCTCCTGGCCGACCCGGCCCGCCGCGCCGCCATGAGCGCACGCATGCGCGCCCTCGGCAAGCCCGACGCCGCGCGCGACATCGTGGACGCGCTCGAGCAGATGGTGAAAGGCGATGTTCCACGGGCGTGACGTCCACACCCATTTCGTGGGCATCGGCGGCATCGGCATGTCGGGCATCGCGGAGGTGCTGCTCAACCTGGGCTACCGCGTCACCGGCAGCGACCTCAAGGACAGCGAGACCACGCGCCGGCTGGCCCAGCTCGGGGCGCGCATCTGGATCGGCCACCGAGCCGGCAACCTGGCCGACGCCGACGTGGTCGTGATTTCGTCGGCGGTGCGGCCCGACAACCCGGAAGTGGCGGCTGCACGCACGCGCAAGATCCCGGTCATCCCACGCGCCGAGATGCTGGCCGAGCTGATGCGCATGAAATATGGAGTCGCCATCGCGGGCTCGCACGGCAAGACCACGACCACGTCGCTGGTCGCGACCGTGCTGGTGGCGGGCGGGCTCGATCCGACCGCGGTCATCGGCGGCAAGCTGGCCGCCTTCGGCTCCAATGCGCGCCTCGGACGCGGCGACTACCTGGTCGCCGAGGCCGACGAGTCGGACGGCTCGTTCCTGCACCTGGCGCCGACCGTGGCCGTGGTCACCAACATCGATCCCGAGCATCTCGACCATTACGGCTCCCTGGCCGCGCTCGAGGACGCGTTCGTCGAGTTCGTGGGCCGAACGCCCTTTTTCGGGATTGCGGTTCTGTGCCTGGACCATCCGCGCGTGCAGGCTCTGCTGGCACGCTGCGACAAGCGGATCGCCAGCTACGGCCTGTCGCCGCAAGCCGACTACCGGGCCGAAAACGTGCGGGCAGCCGGGCTCGAGATGCGCTTTTCGGCGGTCGCGTACGGGCAGCCCCTGGGCGAGGTCAGCCTGCGCATGCCCGGGGTGCACAGTGTGGCCAACGCGCTGGCTGCGCTGGCGGTCGCGGATTTCTTGCAGATCCCGTTTGCGGTCTATCAGAGCGCGCTGGCCTCGTTCGGCGGGGTTGGACGCCGCTTCACGGTGCGGGGCGAGCAGGCCGGCGTGATGGTGGTCGACGATTACGGTCACCATCCGGCCGAGGTGCGGGCCACCCTGGCGGGCGCGCGCGCCGGCTTCGGGCGCCGCCTGGTGGTCGCCTTCCAGCCCCACCGCTACACCCGCACCCACGCGCTGCTCGACGAGTTTGCGGTCGCGTTTCACGACGCCGCCGAGGTGCTGGTGTGCGACATCTACCCGGCCGGTGAGGACCCGATTGCAGGCGTGAGCGCGGCCCGACTGGTCGACGCCATGCGCGCGCGCGGCCATCGAGGAGCCCGCCATGTGCCGACGCGCGCCGACCTGGCGGCGGCGGCGGTCGCGCTGCTTCAGCCGGGCGACATCTTTCTGACCCTTGGCGCCGGCGACATCTGGCAGACCGGCGACGAGCTGCTCCGACTGCTGGCGGTGAAGGAGGCCAGTGTTTGATCGGGCGGCGCTGCGGGCGCTGGTGCGCGGGCAGGTCCTGGTCGACGAGCCACTCGCGCGCCACACCACCCTGCGCATCGGCGGCCCGGTCGACGCGCTGGTTGCGCCCGCCGACACCGAGGACTGCCAGCGCACGCGTGCGTTCTGCCACCAGCAGGGCGTGCCCTGTCGGGCGCTCGGCAGCGGGTCCAACCTCCTCGTGCGCGACGGCGGCGTGCGGGGCGTGCTCATCACGACCAAGCTCCTGCGCAAGCTGGAGCGGGACGGCGATACGGTCCGGGTGGGCGCCGGCGTCGCGACCGGCAAGCTCCTGGCGGCAGCGACCCGCTGGGAGCTGGGCGGCGTCGAGTTCCTGGGCGGTGTGCCCGGCACGGTGGGGGGCGGGCTGGTCATGAACGCAGGCACCTATCTGGGCGAGTTCACCAACGTCACCACTGAAGTCCTGAGCGTGGACCCGGCGGGCGGCCTGGTCGGGCGCGACCATGACGCGTGCGGATTCGTGTACCGCGGCAGCGCCATCCCGGAGACCGACGTGGTGGTCGAGGGCACACTCCGGCTGCGGCCGCGCCCGCGCGCCGACATCGAGGCCGACGTGCGCGAGCTGCGTGAGCGGCGCCGGGCCCGGGAGCCGCACGGCGTGCCCAACGCCGGGTCAATCTTCAAGAATCCGCCGGGCGACTACGCGGGCCGGCTGCTCGAGGCGGCGGGGCTCAAGGGCCGGAAGGTGGGCGACGCCGGCGTCTCGCCGGTCCATGCCAACTGGCTGGTCAACCTGGGCGAGGCCACGGCCGCCGACATGCTGGCTCTCATCGAGCTGTGCCGGCAAGAAGTTGCGCAAAAATTTGGCGTCCACCTCGAACTTGAGGTGAAAGTGGTGGGTGAGGACCCGGAGCCGTGAAGGACAAGCGCATCGGCGTCATCATGGGGGGCCCCTCGTCGGAGCGGGAGGTCTCGCTGCGCACGGGTGGGGCGGTCCTGCAGGCGCTCAAAAACCGCGGCTACGACGCGGTCGCGATCGACTGGACGGCCGACCGCTCGCTCGGCGAGCTCGTGCGCGCGGCGCGCATCGAGGTGGCCTGGATTGCGCTCCACGGCACCTGGGGCGAGGACGGCTGCGTGCAGGGCCTGCTCGAATGCGAGCGCATCCCCTACACCGGCTCGGGCGTGCTGGCGAGCGCGCTCGGCATGGACAAGGTGCAGTCCAAGCGCATCTTCGACCATTTCGCGATCGCGACCCCGAGCTGGGCGCTGTATCGCTCGCAGCGCGACCTGGATGCGGTCGGGCTGCCGGTCGTGGTCAAGCCGTCGCGCGAGGGATCGTCGGTGGGAATCACCATCGTCGCCGACGTAGCGCAGCTTCAAGCCGCGCTCGCGGCCGCGCAGAAATACCACGGCGAGGTCCTGCTCGAGCGGTACATCAAAGGCCGCGACATCTCGGTGGCCGTGCTCGACGATGCGGTGCTGGGCACGGTCGAGATCCGGCCCGCGGTCCCGTTCTACGACTACGAGGCCAAATACCAGCGCAAGGACACCCAGTACCTGGTGCCCGCGCCGCTCGACGAGAAGTCCGACGCCACCGCGCGCGATCTGGCCCTGCGCGCCCATCGTGCGCTCGGCTGTGCGGGCGCGACCCGGTCGGACCTGCTGGTGGGCGAGGACGCCCGGGTCTGGATGCTGGAGGTCAACACGCTGCCCGGCATGACCGCGACCTCGCTTCTGCCCAAGATCGCGCGCCACGCCGGCCTGTCCTACGACGATCTGTGCGAGCGCATCCTGCTCGGGGCGGGGCTGTACGCATGAAGAAGCCGCGCGGCAACCGGTTCCGCAGGCCCGCCGCCCCACCGCGGCCCCCGCTGGGCCCGCGCGTCCGTACGCTGGCAAGACGCGGCCGGCCCTACGCTCTGGCCCTGTTTCTGGCGGGCGCCCTGGGTGGGGGCGGCTTTGCCGGATGGCACTTTCTTCTGACCTCGCCCCGGTTCGCGATTCGCGACCTGCGCTTCGGCGCACTGCGGCACACCAGCGCGGCCGAGCTGGCCCGCCGACTGCCGCTGGCCCTCGGTGACAACCTGTTCCGGGCCGATCTGCGAGCCGCCGAGCGCGCGCTGGCCGAGGACGCCTGGATCACAGGTGCGCGCCTGCACCGCGAGCTGCCGGGAACCGTGGTGATCGATCTCAGCGAGCGCGAGCCGGCGGCGGCCGTGCACCTGGGCGGCCTCTATCTGTGCGACCGCACGGGCGCCATCTTCAAGCGCGCCACGCTGGCCGAGGTCGACGGCCTGCTCACGGTGACCGGCCTCGACCGCGAGCTGTACGTCGACGATCCAGCGAGCGCGCAGACGCTCATCCGCGAGGCGCTCGAGGCTGCCGAAGCCTGGGCGCGCGCGGGCCGGCGGCCCGCGCTCTCGGAAGCGTCGGTGCATCCGATCCTCGGCGTGTCCCTGTTCTTGCGCGCGGGCGGGGCCGAGATCCGACTGGGCCGGGGCGACCTCGAGCGCAAGCTCTCGCACTACGACCTGCTGGCGTGCGAGCTCTTACGTCGCGGCGAGCAGGCGCGCGCGGTGTATCTCGATTCACTGACCCGGCCGGACCGCGTGGCGGTGCGGCTGCAACCGGCTTCGGAAGGGGGCTAGATGGCCAAGCGCGAAGAGATCATCGTCGGCCTCGACATCGGCACCACCAAGATTGCGGCTCTGACCGGTCTGTGCGGCGACGACGGTATCGACATCATCGGCGTCGGCTCGCACCCTTCGACCGGGCTGCGCAAGGGTGTGGTGGTGTCGATCGACTCCACGGTCGCCAGCATCAAGCACGCGATCGAGGAGGCCGAGCACATGGCGGGCTGCGAGATCACCCAGGTTTACGCGGGCATCGCAGGCCAGCACATCAAGGGCATGAACTCGCACGGCACGGTCGCCATCAAGAACAGCGAGGTGCGCGAGCTCGACATCGCACGCGTGCTCGAGACTGCGCGCGCGGTGCCGCTGCCGCAGGACCGCGAGATCGTGCACGTGCTGCCGCAGGAGTACATCGTCGACGAGCAGGACGGCATCAAGGAGCCGCTGGGCATGGTCGGCGTGCGCCTGCAGGCCAAGGTGCACATCGTGACCGCGGCCATCACCAGCGCGCAGAACATCATCCGGTGCTGCGAGCGCTGTAACTTGAATGTGGCCGACATCGTGCTGCAGCCGCTGGCCAGCGCGCACGCGACCCTGCACGATGACGAGAAGGAGCTCGGGGTCGCCCTCATCGACATCGGCGGCGGCACCACCGACCTCATCGTGTTTCTCGACGGCAGCATCGTTCACACCGCAGTGCTGCCGGTGGGCGGCACCCAGGTCACGCGCGACATCTCGATCGGGCTGCGCACGCCCATGCACGAGGCCGAGAAGATCAAGCTGCGCCACGGCTGCGCGATGACCGCCATGATCGACCGGGACGAGACCATCGAGGTGCCGACCGTGGGCGGCCGCTCGGCGCGCCTGGTGCAGCGCCAGCTCCTGGGCGAGTTCATCGAGCCCCGGATCGAGGAGATCTTCGCGATGGCGCATGCCGAAATCGGCAAATCGGGCTACGAGGACCGGCTGGCCAGCGGGGTCGTCATCACAGGCGGACAGTCGCTGCTCGAGGGCACGCAGGAGCTGGCCGAGGAGGTGCTGGGGCTGCCGGTCCGCCGCGGGGTGCCCAAGGGGGTGGGCGGCCTGGTGGATGTGGTCAAGAGCCCGTCGTACGCGACCGGGGTCGGGCTGGTGCTGTACGGGGGGCGGCAGGTCGGACAGGGCGCGGCCCGGGGCCCGCTCGATCGGCGGCGCGGCGTCATCGATCGCATGCGGAGCTGGTTTTCCGAGGTGTTTTGAAATGAGTTTTGGACTTTTCGACTGTTTTTTTGACACAGCCCAAACCCCGTGATGAGGTGGACGCATGGCGCTCATCGAGCTGGACGACAACGCAAACCGGGCGAAGATCAAGGTCATCGGCGTGGGCGGAGGCGGCGGGAACGCGATCAACTCGATGATCGCGGGCCGACTCGAGGGAGTCGAGTTCGTCGCTGCCAACACCGACTGCCAGGCGCTGGAGTCGAACATGGCTGCGGCCAAGGTCATCCTGGGCTCGCAGCTGACCAAGGGCCTGGGTGCGGGCGCCAATCCCGACATCGGCCGCAGCGCCGCGCTCGAAGATGTGGCGCGCCTGGCCGAGGTGCTGCAGGGAACCGACATGGTGTTCGTGACTGCCGGCATGGGCGGCGGCACCGGCACCGGTGCGGCTCCGGTCATCGCCCAGGTGGCGCGCGAGTGCGGCGCACTGACGGTGGGCGTGGTCACCAAGCCCTTCTTCTTCGAGGGTCGACGGCGCCGGCGGCAGGCCGAGGACGGCATCGAGCAGCTCCAGAAGGCCGTCGATTCGCTCATTACGATTCCCAACGACCGCCTGCTCGACCTCGCGGGCGCCGAGATGCCGATGGTGGAGGCCTTCCGTAGGGTCGACGAGGTGCTGCTCAATGCGGTGCAGGGCATCACCGACCTGATCACGGTGCCCGGGCTCATCAACGTCGACTTCGCCGACGTGCGCACCATCATGTCCAACATGGGGCGCGCGCTCATGGGCGCGGGCCGGGCCGAGGGCAAGCGGCGCGCGGTCGAGGCCGCGCAGCAGGCCATCGCCTCGCCGCTGCTCGAGGACGCCGCCATCGACGGCGCCACCGGCGTGCTCATCAACATCACGGGCGGGCCCAATCTGACCCTGGCCGAGGTGCGCGAGGCCGCAACCATGATCCAGGAAGCGGCGCACGAGGACGCCAACATCATCTTCGGCAGCGTCATCGATCCCAACTTCGGTGACGAGGTGCGCATCACGGTCATTGCGACCGGGTTCGACCGCAGCGCGCTGGCGGCCGAGATGCCGATGCATGCGCGGAAGCCGTCGGCGGGGCAGCGCAGCCACCAGATGTCTCAGTCGCGCACGCAGGCGGCGCACAGCGCCTATGGCGCCTATGCGGGCCCGGGGGCGCACGGGGCGCAGGGGACGCACGGGACGCACGCATCCCATGGCTCGCATCGGGCGCCGCCGCCACATCAGCATCAGCCGCAGTACGCGCCGCCGGCGGCCGCGCCGGTGGCGCAACCCATCGCGCCGGTGCCACCGTCGGGGGAACCGCCCGTAGTGACGCTGGCGGTCCCGCTCGCGGAGCCGGTCGAGCCGGTCGACTACCCGGAGGCGGTGGTCGATCGCCGCAACGAGGCCCATGTGCCGACGCCGACCGGCCGCGGCGGCCGCACCACGCAGCGCTACACCAGCTCGTTCGGCCAGGTGGACGAGGCCGAGATCGACATCCCGACCTTCCTGCGCCGGCAGGGCCATCTGCCCAACGAGTAGAATTCACCATAGAGAACACAGAGGTTTGAGAAGGTCTACTGGATCGGCCGCGCTGCCGCGAGCCGGAACCATTCCTCCTTCTCCGTGTTCTCTGTGTTCTGTGGTTCACTTCCCGGAGGACCCTCCGTCCCCTGTCAGCTCCGCCGGCTATGCTACGCTGGGGTCGTGTCGACGTTTGCGCAGGAATGGGCGCGCCCGCTGCTGGTCGTGCACGCGCTTTCAGCGGCCGTGCTGGTGGCCAGCGCAACCCATCATCTGATCTGGTGCCGGGGCTACCTGCGCGGCCGCTTCGGCCGGGTGGCGCAAGAGCGCCTGTTTGCGGCCGTGGCCGCCCTCGCCTACGCGGTCACCTTCAGCCTGGGCCTCCTGCTCTATCCGACCTACAAGCTGCACGTGCGCGCAGAGTATCTGGACCGCGCCGACGTCGGGCTGTCCTGGGTGGCGCGGCTGTTCGACGTCAAAGAAATGTGGATGCTGGTCGGCGTCGCCATTGCGGGCGGGCTTTTCTATCTGTCGCGGCGGGCGCATCCGCGCGACCAGCCGCGCGTGGCGCCGCTCTATCTGGGCCTGTCGGTGCTGCTGTGCCTGTCGGTGTGGGGCGCTGCGCTGATGGGGCTGACCGTGGTCTCTTACCGAGGCGTGGGCCGGTGAGGCGTTACTTTGCCGTCTGCGGCGGCATCATCGGATGGGCGCTCGGCGTGCTCGTGCCCGCCTATGGACGCTGGCCCGCGCCCACCTACGATCCGGCGGCGCGGCGCTGGTTCGTGAGCCGATTTCCGGGGCCGCTGCCGATTGGCTACTACGGGCTCGTCCTGTACGGGCTCGCGGGCGCGCTTGTGGGCGCGGGGCTGGCCCGAGCGCTGCGCCGTCCGGGCCGGCGCGCCGAGGGCAGCGAGGCTTCGATCTGGCTCGGCGCCGCGTGGGCGCTGACCGCCCTGGTGGTCGTGGGCGCGTACTACACCTTCCAACTCTGGCCCTGACAAATCGCCCAATAGGTCCCGTTTTCGCTTGCCAACAGGCGATCGGCGCATAAAATGGTCGCCGCAAATCGAACCCAAACTGTGGAGGGAAACAGATGGCAAAAAACGGCGGCAAGGGGAAGAAGCGCGAGATCCTGGTGGTCGGCTCGAAGGTCAAGGAAGTGGTCAAGGGCTCTGGCTGCCAGAGCTCGGGTGACCTGATCGAGGCGATCTCGGAAAAGGTGCACGACCTGGTCAACGCGGCCATCGGTCGCGCCAAGGGCAACGGGCGCGCGACGGTTCGTCCCTACGATCTATAGCCGACCGGCCTCGGGCCCACAGAAGGCCCGAGGCCTTTTCATCCGGTCATCAAGAACCCGAAATAGCGCTCCTCGATCTCGTCGAACGACATGGGTTGGGCGCAGCTTGCGCACACGAACGCCGGCGCCGCCGGCGCCAGTCGATCGAGCGCGCTCACCTCGATCAGCCGCTCGTCGTCAATCCCGCAGTGCTCGCACAGATAGGGTGCGTAGAACGAAACCACCTCGCATCGATCGAGCAGGTTTGACACCAGGTTGGCCTGGTTGACGAACGGCACCGGCATCTCGACGAGGTGCACCTTCGACACTCGCTCCAGCCCGCGCGTGAAGTTGATCCAGTTCTGCACGCAGTCCGACGAGATCCGGTGAAAGTCGCGCATGTTGAACGTCACCTGCCCGCGCAGCGCCTCGGCCAGCGGCGCCAGATCCGAGTCCTCGCGCAGCGCGCCGTACAGGTGCACGACCGTCGCGCCGTCGGCGCTGGTCTTGAGATTCCAGGTCAGCGTGCGTCCGGCCAGCAGCTGCGCCGAGAATTGCTCGAGCGCGGCCTGCTCGGCCACCTTGAGGGCCTCGAACGCCAGCCCGAGCCCGACCGCGGGCGCGTACGAATCGGGATCGATGCGCACCACCCGCGCGCGCAGCTCGAGCTTCTCTCCACTGCCCGGCAGCGTGAAGCCCACCACCACCACATCGCCCACGTCGCCCCGATGTTTGGCCCGCACAAGCATGCCCTTGGACGACAGGTTGACCGTGGAGCCGCCAAAACCGTCGGCGCTCACGCGGAGCCGCACCGGAAACCGCTCGGCCTCGCGCTGGCGCACGCCCAGAAGACGTGCCAGCTGCTGCCCCACCTCGCCGCGGCTCGACGGGAGGCGCAGAAGGTCCGTGAAACCGGCCTTCTTGGCCTCGTCGGGGCCCGACGAGTAGCTCCAGCTCGTGACCAGAACCACCGGCAGGTTGCGCAGCTCGGCGTCGCGCCGGATGGCGCGCACGACCTCGAATGCGTCGATGTCGGGCATCACCCGCCCGAGCAGCACGAGGTCAGGCTTGTCCTCGCGTACCACGTGCATGGCCTCGCGTCCGCTGCGCGCCACGATCAGGCGGATCTCGCGCCGACGCAAGAACTCGCGGCCAAACTGCTCCAGGATCTCAGGGTGATTCGAGCTGATGATCTTTGGCATCCTCCACCGCCTCCCGCATGGCTTCGATCGGCGCGGCGCGCCCGGTCCAGAGCTCGAACGACCGCGCCCCCTGCCGGATCAAGACCCACAGACCATCATCCACGTGCAGACCGCGTGCAGCGGCCGCCAGCGCCAATCCGCTCGGCCGATAGTACACGAGATCGAGCACCAGCGCGTGCGGGTCGGTGCGCTCGAGCGGGGGCGGCTCGACCTCGGGCGGTACGCAGCCGACCAGGATCTGACAGCCGGCCAGCGCATCCGCGCTCCAGCTGCAGGCGCGGTCGGCGCCCGGCAGCAGCACGCCCCGGCGCGACAGCACCCGGATCTCGCCCGCGCCCCGGGTGCGCAGCGCGTGCACGGCTGCCCGCGCCGAGCCACCCGCGCCCAGAACCGCACACGTGCGTCCCGACACGTCGACCAGGGTATCGCGGATTGCGGCCACGTCCGTGTTGTGCCCGAGCAGGCGGCCGCCCTCGACCACGATGGTGTTGACGGCACCAATCGCGGCCGCATCGCCAACCAGCTGGTCGCACAGCCGGGCGGCGGCTTCCTTGTGCGGCACGGTGACATTGACGCCCCGCCAGCCCGGCTCGCGCAGAACCTGCACCGCGTCGGCAAACTGCTCGGGCGCCACCTCGATGGCCTGGTAGGTCCAGCCCGAAAGACCGGCCGCGCGCAGCGCTGCGGTCTGCATGCGGGGCGAGAGGCTGTGGCGTACGGGCCAGCCGAGCACTGCGAGCTTCATCGGTTCACCAGCGGGCGATGACTTGGTTGCCGCCCTTGAGCTGGGCCGCGCGCAGGGCGGCCTGGGCATCCTTGATCAGGCGCGAGAACGACACGCCTTTGCCCTTGCGCAGGCCCGCAATTCCGATCGACGCCGCCGGCGAGACCGTGATGTTGCCGTCGCGATAGATGGCGCGCCGGATGCGCTGGCTGATGCGGCGGCCCACCATCTCGGCGCCCTTGGCGTCGGTATGGGGCAGAAACACCAGATAGCGTCCCTCCGAGTAATGGACCGGGATGTCGATGTCGCGGATGGCGCCGCGAATCGCCACCGCCACCCCGGACTCGAGGTCTTTGCGCGCCTCGGGCGCGATCTGATCCATGCCCGGCAGTGGATCCAGCGCGACCAGGCACAGCGCCAGCTCGTATCCGTAGCGCTTGGCGCGCAGGATCTCGAACAGAAGGAGGCGCTTGAAGAATTCGAAGTGATAGAAGCTGGTCTGCGGGTCGACGTCGCCCATACGCTGCAGCCGCGCGCGCTCGCGCTCCAGATCCGCCGCCAGCTCGACCAGATGCGCGCGCACGTGGCGAATCGCGAGCGCGGCGTGCAGCGCGGAGGCCAGGGTCTCGCGGCGGTAGGGCCGCACCACGAACGCATCCGCGCCCAGCCCCTCGGCGATGTCCTGCGGCTGCGACACCTTGGCGGGCAGGCTCACCACCAGCGAGGTCTGGCCCAGCCCGGACTCGCGCAGCCGCGCGATCACCCGCTCTTGCGTCGGGTGGCTGGCCAGCACCACCGAGGGCTGCTGGGTGGTGACCAGGTGCAGCGCCGTGTCGACCCCATTGACCCCGATCGCGGTGTGACCGAGCGACTCGATTAGATCCTGCGCCCGCTTGAGAGCGGCCCGGTTGGGCTCGAGCAGGAGCACCGTGTGCTCGGTCATGACTTTTCGTCGCGGGATTTTACCACACAAGACAGGCGCCCGCGCGCAAGCCGCACCGCGAGCGGATCGCCGGGCGCGACCTCGACCGCGTCGCGCACCGCATGCCCGTCGGCGCGGGTGGCGATCGAGTAGCCGCGGTCGAGCACCCGAAGGGGCGATAGCGCGTCGAGCTTGCCCATCTGGGTCTCGAGGCCGTGGCGGCGCGCGGCCAAGATCACATGCACGCGCCGCTCCATCTGTGCGCGCAGCTTGTCGAGCGCCGCTCGATCGCGCGCCAGTCGCGCGCGCGGGTGCAGGGTGCGCAGCCGGGCCGACAGCTCGTCGAGCGCCTGCCGCCGCTGTCGAATCGCGTGCCGCGGCTGCAAGCGTGCCATCAGCCGTTCGAACGCATGCCGCTCCGCCTCCACCACGCGCCGGAGCGCACGCGCCAGCCGCAGCCGCAAGCCGCCCAGGGCCTC
>DATFWX010000160.1:0-11794 GCA_035258845.1 Polyangia bacterium
GGTCGTGGCTGGGCACGGCGCCGGGGTGCTGGTCGGAAAGGGCCCGCATCCGGAAAGCCACGCCCGCTACGTGGCCGACGGCGTCGAGGACGTAGAGAAGCTCCTGCACACCCTGGCCTATCGGTAGGGAGAAGGAGACCGTCATGCGTCGTTTCCTGTGCCGGACGCTTCTCGGGCTTGCAACGCTGGGTACCCTCGCCGCCGGGCCAGTCGCCTTCGCTGAAGGGGCCGCGCGCACAGTTACGGTGCGGACGGCCGCTGGCGCCAAGAGCTATCGCGTCGGCAAGCAGCTGGGCTCGGGGGGCTGGGGCACCGTCTACGAGGGCCACGGCCCGCACGGCGAGTCGGTGGCCATCAAGCTCAGCTCGCGGGAGGACCCGGAAGGCAACTTCGACCACGAAGTACGCATGATGGAAAAGCACGGCGGCAAGGGGACGCGCGTGCCCAGCGCAATCGGCGTGGGTCACGTCGACGGCTCGCCCCATGAGCGAGCGCTGGTGATGGAGCGGGTCGGAACCAGCACCGTGCTCAGTGCCTTCGACTCGACGCCGGTCGCTCCCCGTCCAGTCGGGGAGGCCTTGCATATCGCCGGACAGGTCCTCGACACGCTGAGCGCGATACACGCCAAGGGCGACCGCCACAATGACGCCTACCCGGGCAACTGGCGGATCGACGACGACGGGAAGGTCTTTCTGATTGATCTGCAGCGGGTCGGGCCCATCAGTGATCGGCTCCGGAAGGGTCACCCCTGGGTCACCTACCACGCGCCCGAGGTGGTGAACGGATCGTCGCTGGCCGGAAGTGTCGCCTCCGATGTCTTCACGGTCGCGGTCGGCATCGTCGCCATGCTGACCGGAAAACGCGATCCGACGCCGGCGGACCTGAGCAGCCCCGAGATCCCCGACTGGCTGCGTCCGGTTCTGGCCAAAGGGATGGAGCCGGATCCACTGAAGCGCTACGCCACGCCGGCACAATTCAAGTCGGCCCTGCAGCTCGCCCACAGCGCGGCGCGGGCCCACGGCCAGTAGCGGCGGGCATCAGGGGGCGCATACCGGCCTCCTCTCGCCTGCGCGCTCACCGATGCCGGATGACCGGGCCCTGCGCGCGCAGCGGCTCCATCGGCCGAGCTCTGCCGCCGACGGTGCCACGCTCCCGCGCGCGCAGACGGGCCCACGCGAGCTCGTCAGGCGGTGAGCTATCGAGGCTCCCGCGGGGCAGCACCGTGCGCGCCCGAATCGGACCGGTGCTGCCGGCGCGATAGGGGAAAAGTCGGTTCCGCCCCTCCTGTTTCCAAGCGGCGACGATGGGATCGATGAACCGCCACGCGGCCTCGGTTTCGCGGCGGTGGAGGAACATCGACTGGTCCCCAGCCAGAACGTCGGCCAGCTGGCGTGCGTAGGGACCGAGCGACGGGCCCGCTTGGGGCGGCAACGCGAGGGGCCGCCCGGCCAGCGACAGCGTGGGCTTGGGATCGATGCCGATCGTTAAGATGGCCGGCTCCTCGGGTCGCTGTCCGATCGACGCCGCCAGCTCCGCCGGCAGCCGCCGGAAATGGACCCTGACCTCGGTCCTCTTCTCGTCCAGCGCCTTGCCGGTCGTAAGGTGCATGGGCACGCCGGCCCACCGCCGGCCGGGCAGGTCGACCTGCATGGCGACATAGGTCTCGGTGACCGAATCGGGGGCCACGCCCGGCTGGTCGCGATAACCGCCGGTCGCGCCGCCGCGGTACTGCCCTCGGACCACCTGCCGGGCCACCTCCTGTGGCCCCAGCGGCCTGAGCGACTCAAGCAGCCGGATCTTGGCCTCGCGCACGCCGTCGGCGCCCGGACCGGCCGGCCGATCCATGGTCGCCAGCGCCAGAACCTGCAGCAGGTGGCTCTGCACCATATCGCGGGCCGCACCCACCGATTCGTAGAAGGCGCTGCGGCCTTCGATGCCCACCTTCTCGTGCGCGCGCACTTCGATGCGGTCGATGTAGTGCTTGTTCCAGATGGATTGAAATCGCGGATCGGCGAAGCGCAGCCTCAGCAGATTACGCACATTCTGCTTGCCGAGATAATGGTCCATCCGATAGGTGCGGTCCTCGCCGACGATTCGCTCCAGATCGTCGTTGATGGCGCGGGCGGAGGCCAGATCGACGCCGATGGGTTTTTCCACGACCACCCTCACGTGGCGGTCGCCGCGGCCGATGAGGCCCGCGCCCTGCAGGCGCTGTACGGTCGGTCCGATCAGCCGCGGCGGCAGGGCCAGGTAGAACACGTGCGTCGACGGGGCGCCCTCGAGGGCAGCCAGGCGCGCCGCCAGGGCATCGAACGTCTTCGGATCGGTGAGATCGCCGGGCTGGAAATGCAGGGCCGGCGCCAGCCGGGACCATGCGGCCGCGTCCCATCCGGCCGGCGCCAGCTGCTTCACCCGGTCCTGGATCAGGCGCCGGAATGCTGCGTCGGAGTCACCGGGGATGTCGGGGCTGGGTGGGGCGAGGCCGAGCACCCGAGTCCCCGCCGGCAGCGCGTGGGCTCGCTCGAGCTCGAGCAGCGCCGGCACCAGCATGCGCGCGGTCAGGTCCCCGGTCGCCCCCAGCACGACCACGGTTTCCGGAGAGGGCGCCCCGGCCTCCGCCCGCGCCGGCGTCCACGCGGCAAGAAGGGCCAGCGCGGCCGCGAGGAGGCGCACTGCTCCGTACCGGCGGTGGGACGCCATGGCGGAGCCGCACGCAAGGCCGAGGCCAAACCGGGCGGCGTGCAACTCATCGAGATCGGGCGGGACGAACCCGGCGAGTCGCGCTGCCGCTGGCAACAGTGATAGCCGGTCGAGCCAGCTGCGATAGGGGCGCGCAGACAAGCAGATCGCGATGGCCTGGCATTTGCTTCAAGCCCCGACCATGCGGGGCACACTCGACAAGACCTTTGCTCTCTCTCTGCTGCTGACCCTCTTGGTTCCCTCGGCCGCGCAGGCGGTGGGCGGACGCATGCGCACTGCGATGGCGATTGGCCAGGCGCGGGCGCGGCTCGAGCGCGCAGGCGGACGGACATACCCGACGCACCTCGGCTGGCCGGTCGATAACGCCCAGGCGGGCCGCCTCGGAATCACGGTAGGGACTGGCCTCCCTCCCCGCGCCATCCCCGGCGTGTACTACCACGAGACGACGCATGAGCAGGTGGGTGATCCCTTTCGGCTGGTCCTCGGGCCCCTGCAATCCCAACGGGCCGAGTTGCGCGCCGACTTCGGCGCTGGCTTCAAGCTGGTGCGCGCGGGCTATCTTGGCACCGGCGCTCCAGCCGCGTATCTGCGGTTTGTCGCGCAAAACGGGAGCCTCGACCATGGGTTTGGCCCGCAGCGGGTTCGAGCCACCCTCCGAGGGATGCGCGCCGCGATCGCCAGCGGGTGGTAGCGATAGCTAGTAACGATTTCGCGTAGCGCGTAGGCACCGGCGCCTGTGCCATGATATGCGCCATGCCCCAGCACATCGGTATCGTGGCCTGCTCGGCCGAGGGCGCCGCGCTGTGTTATCGGACCATTTGCGTCGAGGGGACGCAGCTCCTCGGGCCCTACGACCATCCCGAGGTCTCGATGCACACGCACTCGCTCGCCCAGTACGTCAAGTGCATCGACCACGGCGACTGGCGGGGTGTGGGAGCGCTGATGCTTTCCTCGGCCAACAAGCTGGCGAAGGTCGGCGCCGACTTCCTCATCTGCCCCGACAACACCATCCACCAGGCGCTGCCCCACCTGGAATCGCAATCGCCGCTGCCCTGGCTGCACATCGCCGAGGCCGTCGCTGCCGAGGCCGCCCTGCGCGGGCATCGTCGCCTCGGCCTGACTGGAACCCGCTGGCTGGTCGAGAGCAACGTCTATTCAGAAAAGCTGGGGGCGCGCGGGCTCGAGATCGTGCCCCCGAGCGCCGCCGAGCGCGAGGAGCTGAACCGCATCATCATGGAGGAGCTGGTCTATGGCATCTTCGCGCCCGCAGCGGTCGCGTCGTTTCAGCGGGTCATCGGACGAATGAAGGAGGCGGGCTGTGACGCCGTCGTGCTCGGTTGCACCGAAATCCCGCTCATCATGAACGACTCCAACTCCCCCCTGCCGACCCTCGATTCCACGCGCCTGCTGGCGCGGGCGGCTCTGCGCCGGGCGGTGGAGGGCGGCCCTGCGCCGGCTTGAAGCCAGTTCGGCCGGCGCGCTTCGTTTGCGGTTATAGTCGCGGGATGATCAAGTGTCAGGGCGGGTTTCTGATCGCGCTCCTGATCGGCAGCGTCGGCTGTGGGGACGACGGCATCGGCTGGGGCGGGAGCGGCGGCAGAGCGGGTGCGGGCGGAAGCGGAGGCATCGGCGGAACCGGCGGCACGGGTGGCACAGCCGGCAGCGGCGGCACCGGCGGGATGGCGGGCTCGGGGTGCACGGCGCGCACGAGCGGTTTCGTGACCGATCTCAACCCGTATCCGGAGCCCGCGCTGCCCACCCTGCCCAGCGCCGGCGGCACCTTCACCGATCCAACGTTCGGCACCACCATCCTCCGGGCCACCGACGCCAACGACGGCCCCAACTGCACCACCGCCTACTCGTACTGGCCCACCTTCAACGTCAACAGCACACGGATCCAGATCGCGATTGGCGGTGGCAACGGTGCCACCTACCGGTTCGACCCGGTCGCCTTGGTGCTCTCGGACCGACAGCCGCTCTATGTTGGACCCGCGCCCGGCGGCGGCACGCCGTTTCAGGAGGATGCCATCTGGAGCGCCAGCGATCCCGACCTGCTCCTGTGCCACGAGGGCGCGCGGGTGTGGAGCTATAACGTGACCACGCATGCCTACGTGCTGGTCAAGGACTTCTCGGCCCGCTTCCCTGGCCAGTACCTCTGGCAGATGAGCCGATCGATGGACGACCAGGTGTTCGCGTTCACGCGCCGGGAGAACGTCACCTACGCGGTTCTGGGCTATTTTGCCTGGCGCCGTGACAACGACACCATCCTGCTCGATCAAGACGCCGAAACTCTCGATGAGGTGCAGGTTGACAAGACCGGCCAGTACCTGGTGGTCAAGACCGGCGAGATGGGCGCGACCGCCATCGAGGTCCGGGTGGCCGACCTTTCTCGGGGCATGCTGTTTGCCGATCTGACCGACGGCAGCCCCGACTTCGCACCCGGCCACTCCGACAACGGCCATGGCACCGTGCTGGGCGCGGACAACTGGATGAACCGAATCACCTTCCGCCAGCTGGCAACGCCGCACCAGCTCTCCAGTGCGCTCGATTTTGGCAACGATTGGACGCAAGGCGCCCACCTGTCATTGCTGGCTGACGACGAGGCACGCGCGCTGGTGAGCCTGTATGACAACGGCGCGCACACGAGCGGCCGGTTCCACGACGAGATCATCGAGCTCTCGACCGATGGCAGCCAGAGCGTGCGCCGGCTGGCGCATCACCGCTCGCTGGTTCAGGGCTACGACGATACGCCGCGGGCCAACATCAGCCGTGACGGCTGCTTCGTGGCTTTTACGAGCAACTGGGGCGGCAGCGGGCGGCGCGACGTGTTCATCCTCAAGCTGTCCAATTGAGCCAACACTTTCCCGGGCTCGTGCATGATCGATGTGAGTCATGTCGAACCCGCCACCGGTGCCACCCGAGGAGCTGCTCACCCACGCGGCGTGGCTGCGCCGCCTGGCCGCCAGCCTGGTCGGACCGGCGAGGGATGCCGATGACCTGGCGCAGGACACCTGGGTGGCCGCTCTGCGCCGGCCGCCCCGGGGTGACCGCCCGCTGCGGCCCTGGCTGGCCGCGGTGCTGCGCAATTTCTTGCGCATGGGATTCCGCAGCCAGCGCCTGCGCGAGCGGGCCGGTTCCGAGCTAGCCGCGGCGCCGACTGCCGAGCCGCCCTCACCCGAACTGCTGCTCGGTCGGCTGGAGACCCAGCGGATGCTGGCGCGCTTGGTCGGTGAGCTCGCCGAGCCCTTCCGCTCGACCGTGCTGTTGCGATTTTACGAGGGGCTATCGGCGGCCGAGATTGCGCGCGCGCAGGGGATTCCAGCTGGCACCGTGCGCTGGCGGCTGAAGACGGGCCTCGATCAGTTGCGCGCGGCGCTCGACGCCAAGACGGGCGGCGATCGCGGGAGTTGGCGGCTGGCGCTGCTTCCGCTCGCGCTGCCGCGCTGGCGCCACCCGGTTGCGCTCGCGCTGAAAGGGATCTTTGCCATGAACCGAGCATTCAAGGTCAGTCTCGCAGTGCTTTTGCTGCTCGGGCTCGGCCTGGGCGTGGCGCGGTGGTGGCCCCACAAAAGCGGGCACGGCACACCGGCCCCGGCCCCCTCGCCAGCCCGAGCTGGCAAGGCTTTCCCGGCCGCGCCGGCGACGCCGCCCGCGGGCGCTTCGGGGCCGGCGGCCGGAGCGCCCATACCCCTTCTGGCAGCACGCGCCGAACGTGACCCAAGCGCCCGCAACGGCACCTTCGAGGGCACGGTCGTCAATTGGTCCACCGGCCGCGGCGTGCCGGCGGCCGAGCTGACGTTCGTCGCGGCCGGAGCGGCCTTTTCGGTCGCGACCGGCGCCGACGGGCGCTTCCGCTTCGCGCCCACGACCGCTGGCAGCTACGTGCTGCAGATGGTGGCCGCCGAGGGCTATCTTCCGTTCGCACCCGAGTGGGGGCACAGCGGGCTCGCGCTTTTCGCCCGGCCCGGGCTGCGCGTGCGCGATATCAGGCTCTACCTCACGCCCGCGCTCGACTATTTCGGGCAGGTCCTGGATCCGGACGGCCGACCGGTTGCGGGCGCCACAGTACGCATCTCGGACTCCCGCACCGGCGAGCAGGCGCTGGAGCCCCGGGCCGCGCGCCTTTTCAGCGATGCCCAGGGCAAATTCGTTTTTCATGCGCCCGACGGCGCAATCGTGGAAGCGAGTGACGGCCGGCATGCCCCCGGGCGCGCGGCGCTCGACGGGCCCGCCACCGGGAGCCATCGCGTGACCATTCATCTGGGCCCTGCCGGTGCCGACCCGCAGCTGGGCCGCTTCCGCATCAGCGGCCGCGTAACCGACGACCGCGGCCACCCAATCGAGGGCGCGCTGGTCGTCGCCCGGCACGAGTCGGAGGCCATCACCCCGCCCCCGCTCCATCCCATCGCGCAGGCCACGACCGACGAACAGGGCGGCTTCGCGCTGGCGGGCCTCGACGCTGGCCGTTACACGCTTGCGGCTTCGCACCGCGGCTATGCCACCAGAGAGCAGACCGCTGTCGAAGCGGGTGCGCGCGCGGTCGCGCTCGAGCTCGCGCAGGGTGGAATCATCGCGGGCCGTGCCGTCGACAGAAAGGGTCGGCCGGTGCCGGCCTTCACCGTGGTCGTGATGCGCGCGACCGGTGCGCTGAGCCAGGTCGTGCTGGCGACCAGCAACGTCATCGACGGCAGCGGGCAGTTCGAGCTGCGTGGCCTGCCGCCGGGGGAGGTGCAGGTCCTGGCCTCGGCCGCCGGTTTCGCGCAGTCGGCGCCCATCGCTGCCCGGGTCGCACAGCCCCCTGACGAGCCCGCCCCGCTCGAGCTCGTGCTGCGCTCGGGCGCCACGCTCAAGGGAACCGTCCTCGACCGCGCGAGCGGCGAGCCGCTGCAGTATGCGCGGGTTTCCATCGACACGCCGATCGGTATCGGCTCGTCGGCGGTGCCCCTTCTGGCCAGCACCGTAACCGACGCGGAAGGCGCCTTCACGCTCACCGGCATCCCGCCGGGCACGCGTACGGTTCTGGTGGCGGCGTACGCCCATCACATGCGCATGCTCGCTCGCATGCAATTCGAGGAGGACGGCGTGGTCGGGCCGATCACGGTGGATCTGGCGCCCACCAAGCCCGGCGAAAGCCCCCAGCTCGAGCTGGTGGGCATCGGCGTCGCCCTCAAGCCCGACGGCAGCACGCTGCTGGTCAATCAGGTGTTTCCAGGCAGCGGGGCCGCCGACGCCGGCATCAGCGCGGGCGATCGCATCATCGCCATCGACGGGGTCGCGGTCGCCCAGCTCGGCTTCGACGGTTCTCTGCAGAGCATTCGCGGACCCGAGGGCAGCCCGGTTCGCCTGACCATCCGTCGGGGCGACGCGCAGACCGAGGTGGTGGCCATCCGCAAGCGGCTGCGCGTGTGATCCGCAACCGGGGAAAAAGCGCTCAGCCCAATCGATCCACGCGCCGGATCACGAAGCGCAGGCCCGACCAGGTCTGGTCGATCGCGCACACCTTGTTGTCGACCAACCGATGCGCGAGCCCGATCGCGCGCACCCGGTCCTCGGTGAGGTCGGTGGGCGTGCGGGAGGCCTTCTTGGGCCAGGCCACCCACAGCCCACCTGCCGGCGCCAGCGCGGCCGCGGCGGCGCCGAAGCGGCGCTCGAGCTGGGCGCGTCGGGTCGAGAATAGAACGATCACATCGAGCGGCCCGCGCGCCTTCTGGCGCACCGCCACACCCTCTGGCAACGCGCCCAGGGTGGCATCGAAGCCGCCCGGCGCACCGACGAGCGCCAGCCGCGCGCCCGGCTTGATGCCCAGCTTCTCGACCAGCGGCGTTCCGGAATAGCCGGCCCCGCGCGGCCGACGGGAGGGCGTCACTTCGCGAGCACCAGGATGGCCCCGGTCGAAGTCTGGAGCTTGAGCGAGCTGGCCTGCTGGCAGAAGGTGGAGGTGCTGGAGCCCGAGCTGCCGGTCGCCTGGGTCGTGAGCTGGTTGCCGTTCACGGTCCAGGTGCCGCCCTCCATGGCGCTCGCGCTGACCTTGCCGCTACAGCTGCAGGTCGAGGAGGCGCTGCCCGAGCAGCCCACGCTGGAAATGCCGTTGCCATGCAGCGCCTGGGCGAGTTGATCACAGCTGGTCAGGCCGGGCACGCAGGAGCCCGGGATGGTGGCGTAGAAGCTGCCCGAGGTCGTGAGATTCACCTGGTAGGTCATGTCCGCGTGAAACGAGACCGTCCCGGAAGCGCTGTCGAACTGGGCACTGGCCGAGGCTCCCGAGCAGCCGCTGATGCCCATGGTGGTGGTTCCGCAGGCCGCGGCCACGCGCCAGTCTCCAACCGGCGAGCCGCCGCAGGCCATGAACGAGCAGTTGGCTCCACTGCCGCCGCAGCCGGCCGCCGAGGCCGATGCCAGGAACGCCAAAAGGATGCCTGTCCTCACGGTACCCCCTCTGCCCGGTCGAAAAACTCCGAGCCACCCCATTTTATCCTTTTATCGGGGCCGAGGATAGGATGACGCCATGCGCCACCTCCTCGTCGTCTGCGCTCTGGCCGCTTGTGCTCGCGCTCGTGCTCCCGGCCCCGGCCTGGGCGGCCGCGTCCTCGACCTCACGCATCCATTCAACGACAAGACGCTGTACTGGCCGACCTCGCCGTCGGGGTTCGTGCTGACGAAGCTCAGCCGCGGCCCCACCCCGGCCGGTTTCTTCTACGCGGCCAACAGCTTCGCCGCGCCCGAGCACGGCGGGACCCACCTCGACGCGCCCATCCACTTTGCCGAGGGCAAGGCCAGCGCCGACGCGGTGCCGCTCGCGCGCCTGATCGGGCCCGCGGTGGTGGTCGATATCAGCGCGCGCGCCGCCTCAGACCCCGATGCTCTCGCCACGCCGGCCGACCTGGAGGCGTTCGAGCGTCAGCACGGCGCCATCGCGCCCGGCACGATCGTTCTCATCCGAACCGGCTGGGCCGCCCGCTGGCCCGACCGCAAGCGCTACTTTGGCGACGACAAGCCGGGCGACGCGACCCACCTGCACTTCCCGGGCCTTTCCGCGGACGCGGCGCGCGTGCTGGTGGCGCGCCAGATTGCTGCGGTCGGCATCGATACCGCCAGCATCGACCACGGGCCCTCGACCGAGTTTCTGGCGCATCGGGTGCTCCTGGGCGCCGATATCCCAGCGTTCGAGAACCTGGCCGCGCTGGACGCGCTACCGCCGCGCGGGGCCACGGTGATCGCGCTGCCCATGAAAATCGAAGGCGGCTCGGGCGGGCCGCTGCGCATCGTGGTCGTGGTGCCGTAAAAGGTGAACCTCTGGCGCCGGGCGCGTTCCGGCGATGTCGATTCACAGCCCGGACAAGGGCCCGCAGTCGGGAAGGTCGCCGAAGCCGGACACAGGAAAGCCCAGGGCGCGCAGGGTCGTGCAGCCGACGCGCTGGAACGGCTGCCGCCCCAGATCGACGAGTCGCCCTCCCGCGGGCATGCCGAATCCGGCGCCGCCGATGAAAACGATGGGAACGTTGTCCTGATTGTGATCGCCGCGCCCGAACTCGTTCGCCCACACGATGAGTGTTTGATCGAGCAGGCTGCCGGAACCGTCGGGAATTGCATCGAGCGCGCGCGCCAGATAGGCCACCTGCCCGGCGTACCAGCGGTTCAGGCGCACGATCTTCTCGGTCACGATGGGATCGTTGCCCGCGTCCGAGCGGTCCTTGTGCGCCAGCAGATGGTGATCCTCGCCAATTCCGATCCAGTCGAACTTCCAGTTTCCACCGGCGTAACCGAGCTGCAGCGTGGCCACGCGCGTGACGTCGCAAGCCAGGGCGGCCACGATCAGATCGAGGTGATTGCGCACCAGATCGGGCACCGCGCTCTCGTCGTCGACCAGCAGGGCGGGCGCGGTGTCGGTGAAATCGCGCGGCAGCGCGGGCTTGGCCCCGCACGTGGCGCCTGGACCGGGTCGGCCGGCCAGCTGGTCGGACAGCCGGTCCTCGACCGTGCGTAGAGCCTGCGCGTGGGCATCCAGCTTGGCGCGCTCGGACGGGCCCAGCCGCGACCCCAGCTCGCGCAGATCCGCAGCCGCCACGTCGAGCGCGCTCTTGCGCAAGACGAGCCGCCGCTGAGTCTGGGCGTCGAAGTGGGAGCCATCCCAGAACAGCCGCGTGTAGGCGACGAACGGATCCAGCGTGGGCAGCCTGTGCACGCCCGGCGCGACGTAACAGAACGAGCGGCGGTGCTCGAAGCCAGGTTTCGGATAAGGCCGAATGGACGATGCGTGGACCGCCAGCGTGAGCGCCGGCCGACCGGTCGGACGTGCAACGATCTGATCGACCGAAGGGCCGCCGCCCCAGGGATGCCCGCCCAGGTTGAGCAGCCGCTCCCCCGTCCACATGCGCGCAAAGCCCATGTCGTGCTCGTTGCCATCGGTGCCGTTGGCGTCGCTGGGCACGGCGACGCCGCGCACCACGATGCTGCGCTGTGCGATGCGCGGATTCGAAAGCAGCGGGTCGAGAATGGGCGAGGTGAAGCCGCCGCTCGCGACCGGCCAGAAGTTGGCCTGCTGGGTGCCGTTGTTCTGCATCACCAGAACCAGGCGTCGGGGTCGTACGCCGGGCTGGTAGGCGCGCAGGCGCTGCGGCAGGGCGGCCAGGGCCAGGCCGCCCCCCAGACCGTACAGGAACTGGCGCCGGTTCATGGTCCGGCCTCCGCTGCAATCTGGGGCGGGTCGGCCGCAACCCGTACGAACAGATCCGACATCGGCGTTGTTCCGCCGAATTGCTGCGACAGCCATTGCAGGAACGGCTGGTCCTGGTCGCGCTCCGGGGCTCCCATCGCGTAGCGGAACAGCTGGCGGACGAAGCAGTCGCGCACGCTCTGGCTGCTGCGCAGGCGCCGGGACAGCTCGCCGGCTCCAACCAGAGGTCCGTCGGCGTCGCGCGTGCCGACGAGCTGGCCGGAGGCATCGATCGGCACGCCATTCTCCTGGGTTCGATAGGCGCCCACCCCGTCGAACTCCTCGAGCGCGAAGCCGACCCCGTCGATGGCTGCATGGCAGCCCTGGCAGAACGGATCGGCGGTGTGCTCCTCGAAGCGCTGGCGGGTGGTGAGGGCCATC
>DATFWX010000161.1:0-34754 GCA_035258845.1 Polyangia bacterium
GCCCCCACCAGGTAGCTCGCGAGCGTCGCGGCCAGCATCGCGATGGCACCGCCGATGAAGATGATTCGAAGCACTTCCGCCAAAAACTCTTCCATGCTTTTGCGCGTGCGCACCAGGACCAGCTGCGCCACCGGGCCGTGGGTCAGGCCCGCGTAGCCGTCGAGCTCGTGCTTGTAGATCTCCATCTCGTGATCGCCCATGCGGGTCACCGATTCGTTCGAGCGCCAGGCCGCCTCGGCATGGCGCGCCCAGGCTTCGTCCGCGTCGGACAGCGCGACCAGCGCGTTCTTGTCGAAGATGGCCATGCGCACCTGGCGCTCCGGGTCCTCGTCGGTGTGTTGTTGCAGCTGGCTGAGCCAGCGCGACAGGTCGACACCCACCAACACGCCGCCCACCACGTCGCCCGAGGGGCTGCGCACCGGGATGCCGGCTACCTGGTAGGCCCGGTCCTCGTGCAGGAGCACCTGGTCGCGCGCGGTGATGCCCTGCCGGAGATTCGCGAACACCAGCATCTCGGGTGCGTGCTCGGGCTTGACCACGCTGGTCTGCGAGGCCGTCACGTCGCCATGCCGATCCACCACCGCCAGCACTTCTGGATGAAAGGTTCTCTGCAGGATCTCCTGCGCGCGCGTGATGCTGGGCCGCGCCGCCTCGTCGTTGCCCGCGGCCAGAGCCTTGCGCAGCTCGTCGTCGCGGGCGACGAACTCGATCGCGACCGCCAGCGTGTCGGCCAGAGCGCGCTGGTAGGACACGTAGCGCTTGTAGTAGGGCACCAGCGTGTCCTGCGCGGCCGCCCGGCGGGCGGTGTGCCAGGTTCCGACGATGCCGGTGATCAGGATCAGCGTGGCCACCGACAGGTTGCCCAGCATGATCTTGCGCCGGATGTTGAGCTTGAGTCGTCGAGGTAGCTGCATGGCTCCCTACGCCCTCCGTTCGTAGCGCCGGATGCGCTCGTCGGCAAAGATTTGCTCGAGATCGAGGAGTAGCAGGGGACCGTGCGCGAGCGAGACCACGCCGCGCAGGAAGACCGACTCGCTGTCGGGCACCGACTGGGGAACCTTATCGATGGCGGTGGGCGCGAGCTCGCGCACCTCGGTCAGACGCTCGGCCAGAAAGCCGGCCCGCTTCACGCCTGAGCGCACCAGCACCACCGCGCTCGCGATGTCAGTCGGGCCCAGGCCCAGCAGCACGCCCAGGTCGAGCACCGCTACGATCTCGCCGCGCAGGCTCATCACGCCGGCGATGACGGGCTGGGTGTGGAAGATGCGGGTCAGCGGGCGCAGCGGCGTGGTCTCGAGCACCTCCGCGATGGGCACCGCAAACTCTTGCCCACACGCCAGGAAGCAGACGTGTTTTGGGGGCAGCGTCGCGGCAGCAGCCTGAGCGGACGACACCGCCCCGAGAATACCAGAGTCCGCTCAACTCCGCTCGAGCCGCCGGTAGGCGTCGGCCACCCGCTGGAAGCGCGCGCACAGGCGTGCGCGCTCGGCCGGGCTGGCGTGCGGGTGGGCATCCGGATGCAGCGCAGCCAGCTGACGGCGCAGCGCGCGCCGGGCGTCCGAGACCTGGGCCGGGGCCGGATAGAGCGCGTCCACCGCGGCCAGGAACGCGACCAGCGGCCGGGCCTCGGCACCCAGATCGCAGGGCCTTGCGCCCGCGCCCAGAGCGCGTGCGAAGCCGGCCTCGCCTCGGCGCAGCAGTCGAGCCGGCGGCTCGGGCAGTGCGCGCACGCGCACGCGCTCGTCGAGCCCGCTGGAAAGGCGGGCGTCCAGGTGCTCGCGCAGCCAGGGCAGCGGATCGAACGGCAGCACGATCTTGTCCGCAGGCGGTTGCGCGCCCGCGTGGAAGCCGACCGGTGAGCGCGCGGAGACCAGCGCGGCCAGCCGGAGCGCAGTCTGGCGCTTGAGTGCCTGTTCGACGTCGGCGCGATCGGCCAACCCGGCCTCCACCACCGCGCGGCCGACCGGGCTCGAGCCCGCCCGTGCCGCCACCCGGAGCGCTTTGGCGGCGGCGCCCGGGCCCATCCGCGCGCGCAGAAGGTCCCCGATGCGCGCGGCGGCCGGATCGTCGGCCTGACGCAAGAGCACTGCGCGCACGTAGCCGCGCCGCAGAAAGACGGTGCCACGCGCGCTCTCGAGCGCACCGGTTGCCTCCTCGCAGGCATGCCGGTAGAGAGCTGCCAGCACGGCCCAGCGTAAAGGTGGCGGCGGCGCGGACGCAAGTTTTCGGCTATTCTGAGAAGGTGCGCGCGCTCATTGCCGTCAGCCTGCTGGTTGCGGCCGCCGCGGGCCCGCAGAAGCTTCGTCTGCGGGTCGGGGAGTCGGTCGACCTGCACATCATTTCGACCCAGACCATCTGCGACGACCCGTCGATCGTAAAAGTGGAGGCGGTCGGCGACGTGATCCGGCTGACCGGTCTGCGCGCCGGGCAAACTCTATGCAGCCTGGGGATGGCGGGTGGCCCGCGGACGCTCTACGAGATCACGGTTATGGCGGCGCCGCCCAAACGGATTACTGGTGGACCGGGGGGAGCTTGATGCCCCGGTTGCGGGTTTCGTTGAGGTAGGTCTGCACGGTCTCCTCGACGTTTTGCTGGAACGAGACCTTGCCTTCTGCAATTTCGCGGAGCGCGGTCACGGCCGGCTTGTTGTCGCACTTGACCAGCGGCTTCGAGCCCTTCGCGAGCTGACGCGCACGCTCGGCGGCCAGGATGACCAGGGCGAACCGGTTGCCGACCTTCTCCAGACAATCTTCGACGGTGACGCGGGCCAAGGGTTACCTCCTCAAAAGGCATGCAATTCTAATGGTTCGCGCGCCCTTGTCAAGTCGTTTGCAAATTGGTTGGGCGAGCGCTACGCTCAAGCTTTGGGAGGAGTGCCTAACTTAAGGTCACATCCATGCGCAAAGTCAAAGTCAATTGGACCGATCTCGAGATCGCGTTCGAGCGCAACTCGCCCGATATCGAGAGCTATCTGGACCTGACCACCGGCGAGGTGGTCTCCATCGTGGCCGGCGAGGCCGACGCGCACGACAAGCGAGCGCGCGTCATCGCCAACAGCCACAACTTCGCGCGCGTCGATCCGGCGTCATCGCGCGAGCAGTACCGCTGGATGGAGAAGTTCGTCGGTGCGGTGCAGGACGACGCGCTGCGCGAGCGCCTCATCATCGCCATTGATGGCAAAGGCGCTTTTCGCCGCTTCAAGGACGTGCTGCTCAACTACCCGGCCGAGCGCGAGCGCTGGTTCACCTACCGCGGCGAGCTTCTGCACTTTCACATGCAGGGCTGGCTCGAGCAGATGGAGATCGAGTCCGAGAACCCGCCGCCGTGGGGCCATGTGGAGGCGCCGGCCGAGCCGGAGGCGGTGGCCGAGCCCACGCTCCCGCACGGCGAGGCGCCGGGCGAGATCCTGCGCCGCCAGGCCAGGGAGGTCATCGACGCCATTCCGGCGGTCGAGCTGCCGAGCGCCATCGCGTTCCTGGAATTTTTGCGCGATCGCGGAGCCAATTCGCTGCTCGGCAACGGCAAGCGGGCCAAGCAGAAGGCGGCGCCGGTGCCGGCGGCCCAGGTGGCGGCGGCGCGCGCCAAGGCGATGGCGGGAGCGCGCGAGGCACTGGCTCGCGCCGAAGCGGGCGAGGTGCCAGGGCGGCGCTCGGACGTCGACTGAGCGTCGTCGACGCGAGGAATGACCTACCGCGAGGACGTCGACGCCGCGCGGGCACGCGCGGAAGCGCTCGAGAAGGAGCTGGCCTCCGCGCGCGCCGAGATCGACGAGCTCAAGGGCGCCCGTTCAGAAGCGCTCGTGCGCGCCGGCTCGCAGGCATTGGAAAAGCACGCCGCGGTGCGCTGGCTGGGCGGGCCCACGCGGCTCGCTCTGTCCCGCACGATCGAAGGTGAGCTGCCCGAGGAAGCGTACGCCGATCTGGTCGGGCGCAGCGGCATGATCCTGGGCCAGATCGGAAATGTGACCGCCCTCAAGGGGCTGCTGAGCTGGAGCTCGACGCTGTCCTCGGGCCTCGTGATCAACGTGGTGGTCACCTCGCGCGATCAAAAGACCACGATCCGGATCGAGGAAAGCCTGAGCCGCCTGGCGGGCGGGATCTTCGGCGGGGTCGGCGGCGGCGTCGGTGGCGGCGGGATGATGCTGCCCGTCCTGGCCGCCCACGCGGTGCCGGTCCTGACCCCGCTCGCGATCGCGGCCTGGCTGGGCGGCGTATTCGCCCTCTGCCGCCGCCTCTACAGCAGCATCGCTCGCCGGCACTCCGAGAACCTGTTCGACCTGCTGGAGCAACTGGTGGAGGCTGCCTCGGCGCGTGTGACCCGCTGAGCTGCACCCCGCCCGGGTCAGGAGCTGCGGGCCGGCGGGTGCCAGATCCAACCGTCGGCGTGCCAGATCTCGCGGTGCTCGGTCGGCATCTGCCAGCCGTCGCGTGCCCACAGAAACGCGGTGTAGGCACAGATGAGGGCATCGAAACAGTGATCGTTGGCGAAGCACTGCTCGCGCTGCAGCCCGGTGCTGGGCCCGAAATGTAGATCCTCCAGCGCGTGCAGGATGCGCTGCCGGGTTTCGTAGGCCGGCGCGTCGCGCTTGTAGCCCTTGGCCACCTGCGGCGAGAACAGCAGCTGCACCGTGGCCTTCGGATACACCTCGATCAGGTTCTCGTTGAGCCGGAAGTGGGCCTCCAGGGCCCGGACCAGATGGCGTGCGCGTGCCGTGAGCGGGCCCATGCCCTGACCCAGCGTCTCGCGCGGCAACACCCCCATGCGCCGATGCAGCCACACCTCGCTGGCGCGCTGGGTATAGGGCGTGGACAGGGGCTTGCCATTGCGCACGCGACCCTCGGCCAGCATCGCATCGCCCACGGTGCGGAACCACACGGTGGTCGGATCCACACATGCATCCAGCCCTGGGCACACCGGCTCCCGACAGCGCACGCAAGCGGTCAGGGTGAGCGGTGCGTCGATCGCGAGCACCGCCCCATCCCGCCACTTGTTTAGGTAATCCAGCAGCTCCCGATCGTAGAGCGGCGAGGTGGTGCCGTTCTTGCCTGCGCGCGCGGTCACCTGCTCGACCCGCACGCCGCCCGCGTCATCGAGCGCGAGCCGTGCCACCGCGGTGTTCTTGCCCTTGCCACCGCCGAGGTCGACGCCGAGGAACCTGGAAAACCCGCGCTGCACGCTTCATCCATGACGGAAGCCGGGCGCCAAGTCAAGGGTACGCCGCCAAGTTTGACATGGCCCCGCCTTCTGGTTACAGATCCATCGTTCTGGCTTGGATCTGCCCGGCAGACCGAGACTGGAGGGTCTATGCGCCGAATTCTCTTCAAGTCCAAGATTCACCGCGCCACCGTCACCGAGGCCAACGTCGATTACGAGGGATCGATTACGATCGACGCCGATCTGATGGCGGCGGCCGACTTGCTGCCGTACGAGAAGGTGTCGGTGTGGAACGTCACGCGCGGCAGTCGCATCGAGACCTACGCAATGCCAGGCGCACGAGGAAGCGGCGTCGTGTGCATCAACGGCGCGGCCGCTCACCTGAACCAACCCGGCGACCTGGTCATCGTCGCCAGCTTCGCCGAGCTCGAGGATGCCGAGGCGCGGACGTTCCGGCCGACGATCGTGCTGGTCGACGCGCACAACCGCGTCCGCGCCGCCGGCGTGGACGAGATCGCGGGCCCCGAGCGCCGGGCCCCCTCAAAAGCGTAGTCGCCGGCTACTCGGCCTCCTCCTCGTCCTCCACCAGCTCGCGCCCTGCCGGCACGAACTCGGTGCCGAGCGGTGGCGTGGTGCCGGCACGCGCCAGATCGTCGATCTCCTCGATCACGGTCAGGATGCGCTGTGCTTCCGCAATCCCTTCGCGCGCGATGATGTCGAAGTAGTCGACCCGCTCGGCGCCCGGCTCCTGCTGGGCCCGGATCTGGGCCGCGCGCTGTCGCATGCGCTCGAGGCCGCGGCTGATCGAGCGGGCGGCGCGCGCCACGGTCGGATAAGCGGCCGCTCCCAAGAGGTCGCGCACCGCGCCCTCGCTGCCGGCGCCCTGCGGCGCGGTGCCCGGGGCCAGCGCATCGAGGCGGCGCAGGAACGCATCGGCGATGCGCGTGGCCAGCGCTTTCAGCTCCGCGTTCTTGCGCTTGAGCTCCTGGATCAGCTCGGCGTTGTCACGCGCGAGCTGGTAGCGTTCGAGCGCCTGCGCGATCACGACCCGCAGCTCGTCGGGCGACCAGGGTTTGGTCACGTACCGATACACTTCGCCGCGGTTGATGGCTTCCGCCAGGTCGGCCGCGTCCGGGTAGGCGGTCAGGATGACCCGCATGATCTCGGGGTTGAGCGCCTTGGCTTCCTCGAGCAGCTCGACCCCCGTCATGCGCGGCATGGCCTTGTCCGACAGCACCAGGTCGATATGCGGCGCCTGCTCTTGCAGGGTACGCAGCGCTTCCTCGCCATCGTGCGCCCGCACCAAATCGTAGTCCACGCCCAGCACTCTCTCGAGCGCATCGAGATTGAGGGGATCGTCGTCGACGATCAACAGCCGGTATCGCACGTCGGTTGACTCAGCCCCTTTGTTATCCTAACTTTTTCAGGCCAAACCCGTCAATGGCTCGCAATGGCTCGCCTCGATCTTCTGCGCGAATTCGTTGAAAAAAGTCCGAACGACCCGTTTGCGCGCTACGGGTTGGCCATGGAATACAAGAACCTGAGCCGATTCGAGGACGCGGCAGCCACGTTCCGCACACTTCTGAGCTTGCATCCCGACTACACGGCGGCCTACCTGCACGCGGGCAACACGCTGGTCGCGCTGGGTCAACGCGAGGAGGCACGCGCCATCTACCAGGCCGGCATCGCCGCCTGCACAAAGAAAGGCGATTTGCACGCACGCAACGAGCTCGAAGCCGCCCTTATGAGCCTGTAAACACGAGCGGGGCGCCGTAACTTCTGTAGCAGCGCGAACACGATTTTCACTCGCATCGAAAAAATCTACCTATGGTGTTCGCCCCGACAGTCTTAACAAGCTCGCCCTGGCAGACTGGTCCCGTTGGGGCAAGGAGCCGGGTAAAGACCTATGAACCTAAAAACGACTCATCTTCGAAGTTTCGCATTTCTCCTGTTCGCAGCTTGCGCCACCACCGGCGGCGCGGGGGCGCGGCCTGCGCGGGCGCCCAAAGAAGACGCGCTTGCCAACGACGTGGTGAGCAAGGACGACGGCGTGCGCCAGTGCGTGCTCATGGAGCGGGTGCGCGATCCGGGCTTCCGGGTGGCGCATGCACGCGTCCACGTGGCAGCGGGCGGCGCGGTCGATAGCGTGGCGGTGCTGGACGGTCGGCCCGAGCTGGGCGACTGCATTGCGCGCGCGCTGCGCTTGCGCTCGCTGGCGGTCGAGCCCAACGGGCCCAGCGACGACTACGACATCAGAATCTCGCTGTAGCGGGCGGCGGGGCGCTGCGGGTGGAGTTTACTGCCCGACGATGTCCCCCTTCATTCCGCCCAGCGCGCCGAGGAGCTCCTTCTGCTCGGGCTGGGCGACCTTGAGCTCGTTCAGCGCGCCCACGAGATCCTCCACCAACGCATTGAAGTCGCCGTCGGTGAGGTTCATGCCCTTGTGCGCGGTCTTCATGTCTTTGCCCGTGTAGGTGCAGGGGCCGCCCGAGGCCTGGCAGATCTGATCGACCAGCATGGCCTTGAGGTGTGGGATGTCGGTGTTGCCGAAGCGCGCATTGATCCGGTCGTCCTTGGCCACGCGTCCGACGAAGTTATCGACGACCGCGGTGATCGCGTCCTTCCCGCCTAAACGATCGTACAAGGGCTTCTGTTGCCCGGCCCCGCTGCCCTCCGAATGAGCGCACGCCGCCAGCAAGAGCAGTGAAACCGACACGAGCTTTTTCATGGTCTCCCTCCAGGTGAACAGGTATTCTCGATACGCGTTGGAGGATCATTCAGATCACAACATCCGGGACCTGTCCAGATCCGTACACTCAGAAGGGGTAAGAGTCTGCCTGTGGTGAGCGCGTGTGAGCAATTTCAGGAGCTGCTGGCGCTCGACGCCGTGGAGCGACTCGAGCCGATGGATCGGCATGCGCTGGAGGTGCACCTCGATTCCGGCTGCGCGGGCTGCAGCGAGCTCGTGCGTGAGCTGCGCGAGACCGTGGCCTTGCTGCCCTATGGGCTTCCGCCGGCGCCACCAGCGGCCACGACGCGCGAGCGGCTGCTGGCGCGAGTGCGGCCGGAGGGCGCAGTCGATGGCCGCGCAGCGCAAGTGATTCCCATCGCTCGCGCGCGCGGACGCTCGCGCCGTCTCTGGGTCGCGACCACCGCGTTTGCGCTGGCGGCGGCCGTGTTCGCGGGCCTGTGGTGGCGGACCCGCGAGGAGGTGGAACAGGCACGGGCAGAGCTCGTGCAGCGCGAAGCCTACTACCGCGATCAGCTCAGGAAGCAGGACCGGAAGTACGCCATCCTGCGCTCGCCCAACCTGCGCACCGTGGACATGCGCGGCGAATCGGGCGGGATCAAGCTCGACACGCGCGTATTCATCGACCAGGAGCATCGGACCTGGCTGCTCCTGTCGTACCGGCTGCCCCAGCTGCCGTCTGACAAGGACTACGAGCTGTGGTTCTTCAACGGGCAGAAGCCGGTGCGCGCGGGCATCCTGTCGCAGGATCCGGAAGAGCCCACCCACATCGAAGTGCCGCCCGACCTGCCCGAGATCACGGCCACCGCAGTCACCATCGAGCCCAAAGGCGGGCTGCCGCAACCGAGCGGGCCGGTCGTGATGAAGAGCGATCTGTAGCCTGAAGCCGGTCAGTTCGGGATCTTGTACAGGTGCACCGCGTACGACTGGAAGTCGTCGCTGAACACGCCGTTTGCGACCGGGATGCTGCGGTTCTCTCCGAGCACCTCGGCCGACGCGCTGGGCGCCAGGCCGCGCAGCGTGAAGGTTGCTGTGGTGGCTCCGCTGCGCATCTCGACCGCGAACAGATAGGTGGCGCCGCCCTGGCGCTTGAGCAGGGTATCGACCGGTTGGCTTGCGCTCGTGGTCACGCCGTTGCCGATCGGGGGCGTGTTGAGCACCGGCGCCAGCTGCGTGATCTGCTGATTGATTGCGGTCATCGCGGCATGGGTGGGCGCGTCGTCGAGGCAATCAGTCTCGCTGAAGGTGGGCGCGAAGCGGTGGCAGAAATACTGGATGCCCTCGGCGCCGTGAACGATTGCCATCCACACCTCCGACCTGATCTGCGCCGGTGAGGGTCGCGTGGTGTTGTTGATGTTGGAGGCCTCGATATCCTGGTAGACCGGCTTGGTGTAGCCCGACCACATGCGCAGGTTGTCGACGCCGGTGGCGACGATCTCGATGGGGGCGCCATCGTTGACCGGATAGATGTCGTAGGCCAGGACGTCGCCGCCGGCCGCGTACATCGGATACATGTCGGTGCGGCCGGTGCAGGTGCCGCGGCCGACCCAGCTCGTGTCCGCGACGCCGCGGCCCAGGCCCAGCATGACCGGCCGGGTGCCATCGTTGGCGTTCATGGTGTTGTAGCCGGCCACGATGGTGCTGGGTGGAATGCAGGGATCGTAGCCGCCCATGCCGTTTGGCTGCGCGTTGTCGGGCTCGTCGGGTTGCAGCCAGCCGCGGATGGTGGTGTCGTTCAAGTGGCTCTGCCACACGCCGCCTTGATCGCAGATGGTGGGCATGCCGGCCCCGGCCAGCGTCTGCAGCTGCTGGTCGGTCGGGCCCTGCCACAGACCGGTGAAGAAGTTGACACCGACCTGCTGGTAGCGCAGGGCGTTCGACGGCGTCTGCAGCCACACCGTGATCGGGAAGAAGGAGGCGTCCGAGGGTGGGCCGTGCGACCAGCGCCCGTAGTAGGACGCTCCGCCCGCCCACGGGAGGTAGGTGTCGCCGCCGTCGTTGCCGGCCGCGCCCCCAGTGCCGCCGCCGCCGCCGCTGCCCCCCATGCCGCCCAAGCCGCCGGTTCCGCCGCTGCCCCCACGCCCGTCGCCGAGCGGCCCGTCATGGCTGCTGGCGTCGTTGGCGGGAGTGACCACGGAGTCCTCGCAGCCCAGCGCCGTGACCAGGAGAAACACAACGCATGCGCGCATAGAAGGAGAGCATGCATGCGGTTTGCCGGCTGGGCGCCACCACTTTCCGGGTGCTTGCGCGTTCGCCCCTGGGGGTGCGTACCCCCGCTTCTGTGCGCACTGCTGTTTGCGATAGGTCTGCACTCGCTACGACGAGACGGCCCGGAACTCGCGGAAGCCGTACGCCATGCGCTCGAATTCTTCCGCGAAGGCGTTGCACATCCAGGCCGACAGGGCCTCGCGCGAGCAGTCGCGGCCGGCCGCGAGTGCAAAATCTTCCAGACCCTGCGCAAGCTCGCCCGCGCTCTGGGGGCGGTGGCGCGGATCCATGGCCAGCGCGGTCATGGCGACCGGGTCGAGCTCGTGGGGCAGGCCGCGGTTGCGCGCCGATGGGGGCGCGAGCACCAGGCCGCTCTCCCGCAACTTCTGCATGTCGGCGCGCACCGAGAAAACCGGCGCTCCGCTGAACAGCTCGTACATGAGCACGCCCAGCGAAAACACGTCCGTGCGACGGTCGAGCGGTTGGCCGGCCTGCTGCTCGGGTGAGCGATAGCCGGGCTGTCCACGCGCCACCACGAGACGCGTGCCGACCGGATGGCCGGGCCGACACGAGAAGCCGAAATCGGTCAGCTTGACCTCGCCCTCGAAGCTCACCAGCACGTGCGCAGGCGACAGGTTGCCGTGGATGAGCCCGCGCGCATGAACGTGATCGAGCGCGTCGGCCACCTGCATGACGATGAAGCAGGCCAGAACCGGGGGCATCGGCCGTTCGGTGGCCCGGCAATACGCCATCATGGCCTTGAGGTCCTTGCCGGCCACCAGCTCCATCACCGTCGACAGCCTGCGATCGATGCGCAGAAGGTCGAGCACCTTGACCACGTTCGCGTGCTCGAGCTGGGCGGTCCGCTTGGCCTGCTCGGCGAACCGTTCCACCAGCTCCGGGATCTCGGCCACGCCCGGCCACAATCTCTTGACCACGCACCGGCGCACGAAGCTTTCGATGCCTACGGCGTTGGCGCGCAGAACCTCGGACACGGTCCCGGCATGCAGCCGGTCGAGCAACCGATAGCGGGCCTGCGCAAGGGCTGCCCGCGCTCGCTGATCCTGATGGGGTATCCAGCGCGGGTGCATCATGGGTGAGAGACCGCCTCGGTGGTTGGGATCTCGATCGTCTTCTGCTCGCTGCCCCGCAAAACGGTCAGGGTGACGGCAGCGTCGGGCGCGTGATTGACGATCAGCGCCGCCACGCCCTCGGCAGTCAGCCCGGCCACTGCCATGCCGTCGACTGCTGTGATGATGTCACCCGGGCGCAGCCCGGCGCGCGCGGCCGGTCCGTCGGAGAATGCCCTCAGAACCCGCGGTTTGGCGGTCGCCAGGTCGAACGCGATGCCGATGTTCTCGACCAGCCCGGGTTGGTCCAGGGTGGCGCCCTCGCGCAGCTCCACCACCGGGAGCTCGACGCGCGTTGTGCGGCCTGGTGTGAGCACGACCCGCGCGCGCCCGCCCGAGTAGCCGCCACCGCCCGCAAGACACTCGACCGTCAGCTCGCCCGAGGGGCCGGGCCCGAAATCGAACTGGCCATCTTGCTCGGTATCGACGATGTCGGGCATCGGCTGCCAGGCCAGCTCGTCGCCCAGCGAGGGGCCGCGCGCGCAAATCATGCCCCCGACCGGCGCGCGTGAGCGCAGATCGACCACCCGGCCGGCGAGGCGCGCGGTGCCGCGATTGGTCAGCGCGACCTTTGCGAGCGCACCCGGCAAAAGCTCGACCGCTTGTACGTCGCCACCCGCGGTCGAGGTGGCCGAGATGCGATACCCACCCGGCGCCAGCCCGCCCACGTGAAACGCGTTCGGGGTTGCGGTGACATGGATGGGCGAGATCGGGACCTGGCCCACGCGGGTGACCCAGACATCGGGCGCCTCCTCGAATCCGGTGAGCGCTCCCTGAACCTCCGCGGTCGGCAAAAGCTTCACGAGCACATCGCGCCGCCCCGTCGCCACAGTTGGGATGGTGGCTTCGGCCCCGGAGCTGGATCGCGCCTGCAGCGCGTAGGTTCCCCGCTGAAGGTCGGTCAGCGTGAACGAGCCGTCGACAGCCGTGGTTGCGGCTGGCAGGTCATCCCAACCCGAAAAGCGCGCCTCCTCGCCCGATCCGATGCGCGTCGCCACCACGCGGCAGTCCGGCTGCGGCGCACCCGACCCGTCGACCACCGTGCCGGCGATGGACAGATGCTCGTACTGGACCACGAGGCGGATGCCCTCCAGCCGCGCCGATCCGTCGGCGACCCGCAGGCGCGGAAAGGGGCGCGCCGGGCGGAGCGGCGGCGCCGAAGCCGCAGCCCGGGTCACTTCGGCTCGGTACTCGCCGGCGCCTGCCAGCCCGTGATTCTCAAACCTGCCATCGGGCCCGGTGGTGGCATAGCCCGGCTCTTCGGTGCCGCTTGCAGGCACGAGCCGCACCCACAGCCCGGGCAGCGGCGTCCCCTGGGCATCGACGACCTGACCGGCGACCGTGGCCGCGCGATCGAGCTCGATGTCGGCGCCGTTCTTGCGCTGTGCGCGCTCCAGCGAGACCGTGATCTGCCCGCGCGCCTCGCCGGTTCGGCTGACCGCCAACACCACATGACGCCCAGGCATGAGGCCGCGTAGCTCGAACTCGCCGTCGGGCCCGCTTTCGGCAAAGATCTCGCCCGCGCCGCGTACCCGCACCTGCGTGAACGGGACCGGATGTCGGTCTTGCATCGTCCGGCCGCGCACGCTCGCCCGCGCAGCCACCTCGATGCGCAGCGAGTCGATCGATCCCTTCGTGACCGTCAGCGTCTTGGGCGAAAGCAGCTCGAATCCATCAACGCTCAGCCGGATGGGACCGCGTGGCACCCGATCGATCACGAAGCTCCCGTCGGCTTGCGAGATGGTGTAGCCCCTGACGTCGCTCGAGCGACTGGCGAAAAACACCGTGGCGCCGACCACCGGAACGTCATGGTCGAGCACGCGCCCGCGCAGCCGCGCGGTCGGCTCGAGCCGGACAGTCAGGTCGTGCGTGAGCTGACCCGGTGCCGCCGCCACCTGGATCTCTTTGGTGTTGCACACGCCATCGCCATGCGCGATCAGCTTGTGGAGCCCGGCCGCGACCCCGCTCAAGCGGAACCGGCCGCTGGCGTCGCTGGTCGTGAGGACGACGGCCGTGGTGGAAGTGCCTTCCGTGGTCGGAACCAGCACGATCAGCGCGCCGCCAACTGGCGCCCCGTCGCCTGCCCGAACCGTCCGGCCCGATACGATGGCTTCGGGAACCAGCGCGAAGTCGCGCCGCAGCGGCGAATTGGTGTGGATGTCGCCCGCGATGCCGCCATAGCCGGCGGCTTCGACCTGCACGAACGACTCGCCGGGCGGCAGACACAGCTTGTAGTGGCCTTCGTCGTCGGCCTCTGCGCTGGCGCCAGGGAGCTCGGCCTCGACCAGGCGGCGCACGCGTGCGTGCGCGATGGCGCCGCCGGACGCGTCCTGGACGGTTCCAAAAAGGGGTGCCAGGCAGGGATCGAGCGCCAGCTCGAGCCGGTCCGGCGGCTGCACCGGGGTGGGGTCGCTCAGATCGGCCTGCCACATGGTTGCAGTGCGGCCGGGCGCCGATGCGATGACCACGTGCTGCATCGCTGGCTGCATGCCCAGATCGAACCGACCCTGCGCATCGGTGCGTACGTGGAGCTCGGGTGCGGCGCCGCTGACCGTGAGCACGTTGGCCAGAATCACGTCGGCGCCCGGGGCCGGCGCGCCATCGATGGTGACGCGGCCCGCAACGTGAGCAGGCGCCATCCCCGGCCGAGCCAGCCAGGGCTGCGGCGGCATGATCGCGCGCGCCGAGCCTGAAGCCACCGCTCGGTGCGTGGCCCCGGCTCTCGGTCGCGGGGGGCCGGCGTCCCGAGGCATCCGCCACAGCCAGACCCCCACCACCAGGGCGCAGGTGGCGGCCAGCAGCGCGTGCACGGACAGGAGGGTTCGCCCTGCTCGTACGAGCGCCGGCCCGCCCGGGGCGGGCGAAGAGGGCCCGCCTGCCAGCGGGGCCAGCGCCACGCACCAGCGCCGGCGGTCCCCGTCGAACCGGCCGTCCAGGTGCTCGCGCAGCCGGTCGAGGCCATGCTTGAGGCGCGATCGTACCGTGCCGGCCGGAATACCCTGGCGCCGCGCGATCTCGGCCGCCGACAGGCCCTCGTAGTAGCGCAAAAGCAGGGTCGAGCGGTACGGCTCGGCCAGGTCCATGACCAGATTCACCAGCAGGCGCTGGGTCTCGGCCCGGTCGATCAGCACCTCAGCGGTGGGCAAGGAGACCGGCTGGCGGGCGGCTGTGCGCTCGCGGTGCTTGCGGCGGGCTTCCGCACGGCGGCGTTTGTAGATGAGGTTGCGCAGCACACCGCCCAGCCAGGGGCCTAGCGGCCGGTCATCGTCGGGGTGCGACCGCAGCGCCACCAGCCAGGTGTCTTGAACCAGATCCTCGGCTACGTCGTCCTGGTCGATCAGGACCCGCGCCAACCGACGGATCCACCTTGCTTGTTCGAGGAGTTGTCCGGTCGTAGCTTCCGCCATGCGACCCCTCGGTCATTCTCTCTCTTCCTACTCTCCCCGCACAATTGACAAGTGTTGAGCGAGGTTGTCACCGATCGGTGACACAACACTCGGCTCCGCGGCGGGGAAGGGGAGTAGGAGAAAACCACACAGTCCGGGAGCAAAAGCCATCCAAGGAGGCAATGGATGCTCGCCAGACTGAAAGCTCTGTCCACTGTGGCGCTGATTTCAGGGCTCGCCCTGGGCTGTGGCCCCATGGGCTCGCAGGGAAAAGGCGGCTCGGGCGGTGGCGGGGCCGGGTCCTCGGGAGGCGGGGGTAACGGTGGCGGCGGCGGCTCGGGTGGCAACGGCGCCATCGAAGGCAGCGTGACGGCCAGCAGCTTTGCTGCCGGGACCGGCACCAACGCGGAGGCCGGCTACGATGTCGGAGCCGGGTTCGGGCGGGCCGGGGACTGCAACGTACAGGAGCTCGGTCCCTGTGAGGTTTCCAATTGTCCAGCCTCCTCGCCGGGCTCGCAGGCAGGCACCATTACACTCGCGGGAGGCGCCACCACGGTCACGCTGACGCCGGACGCAACGGGCGCCTACCCCGACGCCATGGGGAGCGCGGCCCTGTGGCATGGCGGTGAGAGCATCACCATCCGCGCAATCGGCAATCCCGACGGCGTGTCGGCCTTCATGGGGTCGCTGCAGGCGCCGGCGGCCGTGATCGGCACCCTGCTGGGCAACGTGGTCTGGCCCGCGCAGCCCATGACGATCAGTCGATCGGCAGCCCTGACCGTGGCCTGGAACAGCTCGAGCGCTGGGGTTGCGATCGACATCGGGCCAGCCACCGGTCTGCACGCAAGCTGCGTCTTCCCGCCTGGCAGCACCTCGGGCACGATTCCGGCCGAAGTGATGATGATGCTGCCGGCCGGTACGGTCTACCTCGACCTGTCTGCGATCAACCACCAGATGATCATGGCCGGCATGGTGCCGGTCGATCTCGCGCTCCTCACGGCCGGCAACACGGCGAGCGGCGATCTCGCGTCTGCCGAGCTGACCCTGCAGTAGAGTAATATCCCTGATTCATGAGGCACAGCTTCGGAGCGAGCATTGCCGCGGCCGCGCTGGCGCTGGTTTTGTGGGCCGCGCCCGCACGGGCACGAGAAGTCGAGGGCATCGTGATGCCCGATCAGGTCGAGGTGGCGGGGAAGACCCTGGCGCTGAACGGGGTTGGCCTGCGGACCAAACTATTCGTCAAGGTGTACGTGGCCGGTCTTTATCTGTCGGCCCGCACGCGCGACGCCGACGCGGCCATTTCGGCCGATCAGCCCAAGCGCATCGAGCTGGCCTTGCTGCGCGACCTGTCACGCGACAAGATGGAATCGTCGCTGCGCTCGGGATTCGAGGACAACGCGGGGCCTCGCCTGGCTGCGCTGCGGGACCGGCTGGCGCGGTTCGCGGCCCTGCTGCGCGATGGCAAGAAGGGCGACCGGCTGATCCTGACCTACGAGCCCGGCCGCGGCACCACGGTGGCGAGCGCACACGGCAAGCCTGCCACGATCGAAGGCAAGGACTTTGCCGACGCGCTGTTCTCGGTGTGGCTCGGACCGCACCCGGTCGACAGCGGGCTCAAGCAGGCGCTGCTGGGCCGGTGAGCGCGCATAAGCCCGACCGCCCCGAAGCGCCGGAGCTTCCCTTCAGTGCTCGGTGCGCGTGACGACTTCCTTGTCGTGATCGCTTCGCGTCACGCGCCGCACCTGGTGCCGGATGTCGTCGCGCAGCTCGCGGCCCGACTTGGGCGCCAGCAGGAGCGCCACACCCGCACCCACGGCCACCCCCAAGCCGAACAGGCCCAAGGTTTCGAGCAGCCAGCGCGGTAAGCTCGCTTTCCTTTCGAGCCCGATCACGCCCAAGAAATCGTCCATGTCGATGTCTTTCAGCTTGCGTAGTGTCATGTGCCGTAGCTAGACACCCGCAGCGCGATTCCAAGCTCAGTGCGCGCTCTTTGTGCCCCCTGGGCGGCGCAGCCAGGCGCCCACGCGGGCGACCCAGCGGAAGCGACGACGCGGGATCCGGGGCGCGATCTGCTGCTCGACCTGCGCCCCCGAGCGCCCACCTTCATCGGCCATCGATGCCGCGCGCTCCTGCGCGAGCGGATCCAGATGGCAGGGCGCCATGGCGGCGCCCATATGCTGCCTGGCCTTGCTGACATCGTCGGCCGTCATGTCTGCGTTGGTATGGCGCGCGCGGGGTTTTTTGGCAAGCCCCGCCCGCGCACTCGCAGCCGTTTCACTCGGAAGCCACCTCGGGCGAATCGGTGTCCCGATGTCCACGCGCAAGCTCTTCGCGCGCTCCGCGTGCCAGCTCCTCGTAGCGCGCCCGCATGCGCTCGAGGTCACGCTCGGTCAGCTCCTCCAGATCGAGCAGGGCATTGTGGGCGCCCGTGGTGGCCCGGATCAGCTCATCGATCTTGATCTGAAGCGCTTGTGCGTCGCGATTCTGCGTGTTTTGGATCAAGAAAACCATGAGGAAAGTCACGATCGTGGTGCCGGTGTTGATCACGAGCTGCCAGGTATCGCTGAAGTGAAACAGCGGGCCGGTCGCGATCCATACGGCGATGGTCAGCACGGCCAGGCCGAACGCCGCCGGGTGGCCGGCCGCCCGCGCGATCCACTTGGAAAAACGGTTGAACCGGCTCGATTGATACGAGTACACGAGTCCTCCTTTCGTCCCGCGAAGGGGTTGATCATAGGCCTCTGCGCACTACGTTCTCATAGGGATGAGCGCAGAGGGGTCCAGACCGGATAAGAGTGTGCCACGGCGGCGCCGGATCCTCGATCGCGGGCCGGCGCATGAGCTGACCGCCAGCGTGCTCGCGCAGGCGACCGCCCTCGATCAGGCCATGCCGCGCATTCTGGAAGGGCTGTGCCGGAGCATGGGCTGGGTGTACGCGGCCTCGTGGACCGTCGATCGCGGCGCGGCCGTGCTGCGTTGCAACAGCACCTGGCACCTGCCCTCGGTCAAGGTGCCCGAGTTCGAGCGAACGACGCGCGAGCTGACGTTCGCACACGGGGTCGGGTTGCCGGGCCGCGTGTGGGCCGACGGCAAGCCGGCCTGGATCGTCGATGTGACGGCAGACGACAACTTCCCACGCGCGCGCGTCGCGCAGCGCGAAGGACTGCGGGCTGCGGTCGGGTTTCCGATCCGGCTCAGCGACGAGACGCTGGGCGTGCTGGAGTTCTTCAGCGCGCGCGTTCGCCAGCCCGATGCCCAGCTGCTCGGGCTGATGGAGGCGATCGGGAGCCAGATCGGCCAGTTCATCAAGCGCATGGACGCCGCGCTCGAACTGGCGCGTCTGTACGATGCGGAACGGCACGCGCGCGCCGAGGCCGAAATGGCGCAGAAGCGGATGGCCTTTTTGGCCGACGCGACTGCGGTTCTGGCCTCGTCGCTCGATTACGAGAGCACGCTGGCCCTGGTGCCGCGCCTGGCCACGCCGGCGCTGGCCGATGTGTGCGTTCTCGATCTGGTCACGAATACCGGCTCCATTCGATGTGCTGCGGTCGCGCACGCCGATCCGTCGCTGGATGCGCTGGCGCGCACCCTTTGCGCCGCGCCGGAGGCAGCCGCGGACGGGAACCACCCCTTCGCCCAGGTCTTGCGCTCCGGCAAGCCGCATCTGGCCGTGAAGGTGAGCGACGGCGAGCTGTCGTCCGTGCTGGCATACCCCGAGCGGATCCCGCTTTTGGCGCCTCTGGACGTCCGGTCGATCATGTTGGTCCCTTTGCGCACGCGCGGGCGCCTCCTGGGCATGCTCACGCTCTTGACGACCGGCGCGACCCAGCCCTTCGTGCCTTCCGACCTGGCGTTGGCCGAGGAGCTGGCCTGGCGTGCCGCGGTCGCGCTCGACAACGCGCGCCTGTACCGAGAGACCGAAGAGGCCGTGCAGATGCGCGACCGCTTCATCTCGGTGGTGTCGCACGACCTGAAAAACCCGCTCAGCGTGATCGAGTGGAACGCACGGCTGCTCAGAGAATCCCATCCCGATGCCAACAACGCGCGCGGGTTGGCACGGATCAGCCGGGCTGCCGTGCGGATGACGGCGCTGATTCACGAGCTTTTGGACGTTGCCTGTCTGCACGCCGGGCAGAAGGTGGGGCTCGAGCTGACGCAGCTCGACCTGGTCGCGTTGGTCCGCCAGGTGGTCGACGAGTTCCAGCGCGACATGACGCATCGAATGATCGAGGTGCACGCGGCCACGCCGCAGCTGCGGGGGCGCTGGGACCGCAGCCGGCTCGAGCGCGTGATCGCGAATCTGCTCTCGAACGCGGTCAAGTACAGCCCACCCGGCAGCGTGATCGAGGTCCAGGTCGGGCTCGAGAACGGGATCGGCCAAGCGCTTCTGACCGTCCGCGACTTCGGCATCGGCATTCCAAAAGCGGATCAGCCGCGCATCTTCGAGAGCTTTCGGCGGGCCAGCAACGTCGAGGCCTCGATGAAAGGCGCTGGCATCGGCCTGGCCAGCGCCCACCAAATCGTCACTCAACACGGAGGCACGATCGCAGTCGAGAGCACCGAGGGCCAGGGGTCGACCTTCACGGTCCGGCTCCCGCTCGACTCCATTCGCGCCGCCCCACCGGCCGAGGGGTAGACCGGTGCAGGGCGGCACCCCCGCAGAGGGCCGCGTGATCGTGGTGGCGCACCGAGAGCCGTTCCGGGTGGTGCAGCGCAATGGCGTGGCGCGGGTCGAGCGCCCGGTGGGCGGCCTGGTGGCCGCGCTGCAGCCGGTCATGCGCGACACCCGCGGCGTGTGGATCAGCGCCGATGTCGACGGTGAGGCCGACCGGGCCCAGCTCGAGAGAGCGCTGGCCGAGCTGCCCTACGAGTGGCAGCCCGTGCGCTGCGTGGAGCGGGTTGCCTGCGGCTTTTATCGGGGTTTCTCGAACGGCGCCCTGTGGCCGCTCTACCACAGCATGCCCGGCCGCACCGTGTATCACAGCTCGGATTGGGCGGCCTACCGGGAGGTCAATGAGCAGTTCGCGGACGCCTCCGCCGCCATCTGCAAGCGCGACGACATCGCGTGGATCCACGATTATCAGCTCAGCCTGGTCCCGCAGCTTCTGCGTGCGCGCCTGGCCGGGCGTGACGTGCGCATCGGATTCTTGCTGCACGTGCCGTTTCCACATTGTTCTCTGTTTCGCACGCTGCCGTGGGCGCGCGAGATCCTGCTCGGGATGCTGGGCGCCGGCCTCATCGTGTTCCACGTGCAGGAATACTGTGAGCATTTCTTCGAGTGTGTCGAGCGGTTGCTCAACCTGCGCTGCGATCGGCTGCGTGGCACCGTCGCGCTGGCAGATCGATTGGTGCACGTGCGCGCCATCCCGATCGGCATCGACGCCGACGCAATCCGCCGCTGCGCCGACCAGCCCGAAGTGGTCGCGCGTGCGGCCCTCCTGAAGGCGGAGGTGGGCGCCGAGTCGCTCGTCATCGGCGTGGATCGGCTCGACTACACGAAAGGCATCCTGGAGCGGCTGCGGGCGCTGGAGCTGTTCTTCCAGACTCATCACGACCGCCACCGGCGGGTCTCGATGGTACAGCTCGCGGTGCCGAGCCGCGAAAGCATCGAGCAGTACGCCGAGCTGCGCGAGCAGATCGAGCGGCAGGTGGGTTACCTCAACGGTCTCTATGCACAGCCGGGTTGGACCCCGGTCACGTATCTGTACCGCTCGCTGCCGTTCGAGGAGCTGGTGGCGCTGTACCGGGCCGCCGACGTCGCGATGGTGACACCGCTGCGCGACGGCATGAACCTGGTGGCCAAGGAGTTCGTGGCCGCTCACGCCAACCAGGGCGGCGTGTTGGTGCTCAGCGAGCTGGCGGGCGCGGCCCAGCAGCTCACCGAAGCGGTCCTGGTCAACCCGTACGACGTCACCGCGATGTCCGAAACCTTGACGCGCGCGCTCGAGATGCCGGCGGAGGAGCAAGAGAGGCGCATGCGCCGCCTCAACGCCAAGATCTCGCGGTTCGACATTCACCACTGGTGCGACACCTTCCTCGCCGAGTGCCGCTTCGTCGAGTGAGGAGCCGGTGCTCCGGTCTCAGCGACCAGGATGGGGCGTCGACACGCTCTCGACCACCGCGCCCAGGAGCCGGTCGTTGCGCGCCTCGAGCGCGATGTCGGCCAGCGCCACCATCCCCACCACGTGCTCGTCCTGGTCGATGACCGGGATGCGTCGGATCTGGCGTGCACGCATGACCAGCGCCACCGACTCGACCGCGTGCTCGGGCGCGCAGCAGAAGACGGGCCGGGTCATCACCTCGGCGACCGCGGTGCGCTTGGGGTCGCGCCCGGCTGCCACTGCTCGCACCGCGATATCCCGGTCCGTGAGCAGTCCAACCAGACGGCCGCGATCGCATACGGGAATCGAGCCGATGTCGAGCTCCCGCATGATCCGGGCCGCGTGATCGAGCGCTTCATCGGGGTCGACCACCTGGACGTGCTGCGTCATGATGTCTCGGACCAGCATGAGCGACGGCTTTGCAAGCGCGGGACCAGCCCGGGCGCGTCCGCGCACGAAAGCGCGGGTCAGGCGGGCGCCCGAAGTCGCGCCTGCTTAGAGAACGTGGTCTTTGTCCCGGCTCGGGTCGCGCCGCGGATCCGGTCGCTCTTCAGTGCGACGCTGCGGGTCGCTCCGACGCGGGTCCTCGAGGTCGGGACGGTCGGGAGCGGGCGCGCGCCGCTCGGGCGGCTGCTGCCCGGGGCGAGTCGGGGGAATATCTCGGCGTTCCTTGGGACGGTTCTCGTAAGGGCTCTTCACGATTCGCTCCTTTGGGTCGTCCAATGACCACGGAGGCTGCTGATGCCCGTTCCGTGCCAGCCGGCCATGGGCCAAGAATCCCTGCGCTCGGCCCGCGCCGTGGCGCTGCGAAAATGTCAGCCGTGACATTTCGCCACGGGTGGGGCTTGACGCAACCGCCCCGCGGCATACCAATCCAGTGTGCGCGCGCACGTCCTTTTGGTGGATGACGACCGGGAGCTCTGCGAAACCCTGGACGCGGCGCTGGGACGGCTCGACTTCCGCATCGTCTGGCGGACCTCGGCCGAAGAGGCGCTCGGGTTGCTCGACGAGGGGGACTGGGACGTCATCGTCACCGATCTCAACATGGGAGGCATGAGTGGCCTGGCGCTGTGCGAGCGCGCAGTGGCCAGCCGGCCCGACGTGCCGGTGGTCGTCATCACCGCGTTTGGCAGCATGGAGGCGGCCGTGTCGGCGATCCGGGCCGGCGCCTACGACTTCGTCGCCAAGCCCTTCGAGATCGAAGAGCTGTCGCTGACCCTGGAACGGGCGGCGCAACATCGGGCGCTGCGCGAGGAGGTCAAGCGGCTGCGTGAAGCCACCGCCCACTCGCGCGGCTTCAGCGAGATGATCGGCGAAAGCCGCGCCATGCGCCGGATCCATGACCTCATCGAGCGGGTCTCGGAGACCGAGACCACCGCGCTGCTCACGGGCGAGAGCGGCACCGGCAAGGAGCTGGTGGCGCGGGCGCTGCACGAGCACGGGCGACGCAGCCGCGGACCCTTCGTGGCGGTGAACTGCGCAGCCGTGCCGGAGTCGCTGCTGGAGAGCGAGCTGTTCGGGCACGTCAAGGGCGCGTTCACCGACGCGCGAGCGGGGCGGCGCGGCCTGTTTCTCAGAGCCCACGAGGGGACCATCTTTCTCGACGAGATCGGGGAGCTGCCGCTGGGTATGCAGGCCAAGCTTTTGCGTGCGCTGCAGGAAAAAACGGTGCGGCCCGTGGGCGGCGATCACGAGGAGGCCTACGACGCCCGCGTCATCGCGGCCACCAACTCCGACCTGGAGGCCGAGGTCGTGGAGCGGCGGTTTCGCGAGGATCTCTTCTATCGCATCAACGTGGTCCGGATCGACGTGCCCCCGCTGCGGACGCGCGGCAACGACATCCTCTTGCTGGCCCAACATTTCGTGAGCCGTTTCGCCACCCAGATGGGAAAGCCGGTCCGGGGCATCGGGGCGCCGACCGCCGAAAAGCTGCTCGCCTACCGGTGGCCCGGCAACGTGCGTGAGCTGCAGAACTGCATCGAGCGCGCGGTCGCTCTCACTCGATACGAGGAGCTGACGGTGGACGATCTGGCCGAGAAGATCCGAGACTACCGCTCGAGCGAGCTCGCGATTCCAGGCGTCGAGCCGACCGAGCTTCTGGCGATGGAGGAGGTGGAGCGGCGCTACATCCTGCGTGTGCTCAAGGCGGTTGGTGGGAACAAGACCGCCGCCGCCGAGGTGCTGGGTTTCGATCGCCGAACGCTGTATCGCAAGCTCGAGCGCTACCAGGACGCGAGCCCAGAGAGGCAGTGACTCGGCAAAATTGCCACGGCGTGACATTTTGCGACATCCGCGCCCGGCCAGGCCGAGGAATTCTGCTGTCGTCGCGTGTAGATGCGCACCCATAAAATGGCATGGAAGCAGCACCGAGCATGCTTCATGCAGCCAGGTGCGCAGCTCGAGCAGCCGTCAGTTTGGCAGGCGCTGGACCGGATGCTGGCGGCGTCGAGCGGCCTCCTGCACCAGCAGGTCGAGCTGGCGCGGGTGGAGCTGGATGAAACCGCGTCACACCTGGCCCGGCTCCTGGTGCTGCTGGTGGTCGGCGGGATCCTGGTTGCGCTGGGTTGGTTTTCGCTGAGCTGGGCGCTTATCGAGGTGGCCAGCGGTTGGCTGCCGGCTGCCCAGCGTTTCCTTTTGGTCGCGCTCATCAACCTCCCGATCGGGGCGGCGCTGGTCGCGTGGGGTGTGCGCAGGAACGGGCACAGCCGCGCGCGGCGGTCGCCCCCTGCACGCGGGGAACGTTGGGGTGCTTCATGAAGCCGGTGCTGGCGGCCGATCGAGAGCAGGCATTGCGGCGCGCGATCGAATGCAGCCGCGTCGAGCTTGGAGAGGCGCTCGAGGATCTCAAGCGCGCCGCGTTGGAACGTACGCAGCTCGGACATTACGCCGAGCGCCATCCCTGGCGCTTTCTGCTGGTTGGATTTCTGGTGGGCGTGTGGCTGGGCGTGCGCAGTCGGAGCTGAGAGCGTCAAGGAGGAACGTGATGGAAGACCTGTCCGGTGACAACCCTGAGATTGCGCACCAGCCGAGCTCCGAAAAAGTGGAGCAGACGGTGGAGTGGGCGCAGGAACGGTGGGATGCGATCAACGACCGAGCCCGCACCTTCGTCAAGCAGCACCCGGTGGCCTCACTACTCGGCGCGGCGGCGGTCGGCTATCTGGCCGCGCGCGCTCTGGCACGGCGATGAGCGCGGATCAAGTGTCGGAGACGGCGCAGCCTGGCGACAGCGGGCGCACGGCGCTGGGCCCGCTCGAGCAGGGCGTGCGGGCCTGGCACAAGGTCAAGCAGGAGCTCGAGACGCGGCCGCTGCGCACGCTTGCGCTGGCGGCCGGTTTCGGCGCGGTCATAGGCTACCCGCGCGCACGCTGGCTGCGTCGCCTGATCAGGCGCAGTGTGTTGCGCGCGATCGGAGCCGCGCTGCTGACCCGCCTGATGTCCCGCCAGCCCGCCGACTGAGCGCGGCCGCATTGGCACTTCGGTTGCACCGCTTGGCTGCGGAGGAACGTTGGCCATGTCCACTGTAGAGCTCAAGCTCGAAGCCCGAAGCGCGACCCTCGCGCGGTCGTCCCGCGGTGCTCTGCTCAGCATGCTGGACGAACGGCGACTCGTGCGTCGCTGGCGCGTGCTTGGAGATGCCCAGGCGCTCGAGCGCCTGGTCCGTTCGCACATGGGCCTGGTCAAGCGGATTGCGCTCGAGTTCCGGCATGCTGATCCGTCGCTCGACGATATCATTCAGGAAGGCACTCTGGGCCTTATCATCGCCGCGCAAAGGTTCGATCCCGGGCGCAATACCCGCCTCGCCACCTACGCGACCTACTGGATCCGCGCCTGCATCCTCGACTATGCCATGCGCAACCACGGTCCAGTGCGCATCGGCACCACCCGCAACGAGCGCAAGATCTTCTTCGGTCTGGGGCGCGCGCGTCGCCAGCTGGCCGGGCAGGGTGGGGCGCCCGACGACGGCCGGCTGGCCGCGACGCTCGGGGTGACGCGGGTCGACATCGAGGCCATGTCGGCGCGGCTGAGCTCACGCGACCTCTCGCTCGATGCGGCACGACCGGGCGCGGACGGGAGACCGCCTCTGCAGGTGCCTGCCGGCGCGGACTCGCCGGAAGACGTGGTGGCGGCGCGCGAACGGGATCGGTTGCGCCGGGCGGCGCTGCAGGCCGGTCTGGCCCAGCTCGATCCGCGCGAGCGCGAGATCATCCGCGCGCGCCATCTATGCGCGCGACCGGCCACGCTGGGCCAGCTCGCGAGCCGGTTCATGGTCTCGCGAGAGCGCATTCGGCAGCTCGATGCTCGCGCCCGCGCCAAGCTCACCGCATTCGTTCAAAAAGCGGTCTGAGGCCTTGCATCGTGGGTGCGGGTTCCTAGAGAAAAGACAACCGAAGCAGAGGAGTCACTATGAAAATCGCGCATCTTGCAGCGTCATCCGTGCTCATCGCTGGCCTTGTGGGCGGTGTGGCGCGCGCGCAGGTTCCACCTCCTGAGGTCCCGCCCTCACGCGTGCCGCCCTCGCAGCTGCCACCGGCGCAGCAGCCGCCCGACAAGGGTCCGCCGGTGCCGGCCCCGCCCGGCCAGCAGCCGCCCGCGCAGCTGCCGCCGCCGAAGTCGGCCCGACCGGCCGAGAAAATCAAGAGCACAAGCATCTCGGTCGCGAGCGTGCTGCGCCGGCTGCATCGTGCCAACCAGACCGAGATCGAGGCCGGACGCATCGCCACCGCCAACGCGGGCTCGAAGGCGGTGCGCGCGTACGGCGAGCACCTGATGAAGGACCATCGTGCGGCTGACGCGAAGATCGTGGCGCTGGCCAAGAAGAAGGACATCGACCTGGTGAGCGAGGACGCCCTGGCGCAGGACGAGCGCCGCGAGCAGGCCGAGATGCTTGCGCGCATCCGGGCCCTGAAAGGTCACGAGTTCGACCGCGAGTTCCTGAACTCGATGGTGACCGCGCACGATCAGGCCATCAGCTTGATCGTGAGCGCGCAGGAAAGCGTGACCGATGCCGACGCGCGCGCGCTCCTGGCCGACCTCCTGCCGACGGTCAAGGAGCACCGCAAGACGGCGGCCGACCTTCTGGAACGGACCAGCGGAAGCTGAGCGCGCGTCAGACGATGTCCGACCAGCGCGGGGAGGCCGCGAAGGCGGCGTGAATCAGCCCGACGTGCGAGTAGGCCTGCGGGAAGTTGCCCCACATGCGCCCCTCGGTGGCCGCGTAATCCTCGGACAGGAGACCCAGCGGCGACAGGGCCGACCGGGCGCGCTCGAACACCACGCGCGCATCCGCATGCTCGCCCAAAAGGGCCAGCGCCTCCACCAGCCAGAACGTGCAGATGACGAAGGCCACCGTAGGCATGCCGAAGCCGTCGTCGCTGCGGTAGCGCAGAAGCCACCCATCCTGCGCCAGCTCGCGCCAGATGGCATGAACCGTCTGCCGGAGCCGATCGTCATCCAGGGGTAAAAGGCGCAGGCTCACCATCTGCAGCAGCGACGCATCGAGGTCTTGACCGGCATAGGACGATGCGAACGCGTGCCGGATCGGGCTCCAGGCCTGCTCGAGGATCTGCGCGCGGATGCGTAGCGCCGCCTGGCCGAACTCGCTGGCGTCGATGGGCCGATGGCGCTCGGCCACCCGCGTCATCCGATCGGCGGCCGCCCAGCACATCAAGCTCGAAAACGTACGCGGTAACGCGTCCGTGCGGTGCTCCCAGATACCGGCATCGGGTGTGCCCGCGACCGCAATCGCCTTGCGCGTCAGCCGTTCGAGCAGGGCCAGCGCTTCGCGCGACTGCTCGCCCGCGAAGCGGTCGTCGAGAAAGATGGGCGCGAGCGCCAGCACCATCTCGCCGAACACGTCGTTCTGCTTTTGCAGAGCGGCCGCGTTGCCGATCCGCACCGGGCCCTCGCCGTCCATGCCCGGCCAGCCCTGGAGAATGGTCTCGCTCAGCTCCACCCCGCCGTCGATTCGGTAGAGCGGCGACAGCTCCAGCTCGGGCTGGTTCTCGCACACGTCGAGCAGGAAGGCCACGAACCGCTCGCGCTCCTCGAAATGGCCCAGCATGCGGAAGGCCGCGATGACGTAAAAGGCGTCGCGCAGCCAGCAGTAGCGGTAGTCCCAGGTGCGACCGCTGCCGGGCGCCTCCGGGATCGAGGTCGTGACCGCGGCCACGATGGCGCCGGTGTCCTCGAAGCAGTGCAGCTTGAGCGCAAGCGCCGAGCGGATCACCTCGGCCTGGTAGTACGCCGGTACGTTGCAGTGTTTGACCCAGCGTTGCCAGTAGCGAATGGTCTGGCTCAGCGAGCGCTCGCACAGCGCCGGCAGCGGCTCCTCGACCGGGTTGCCCCAGCTCAGAACCAGATGCTTGCGCTCGCTCAGCGTGAAGGGGCGGCCCTCGAGGTAGGCCAGCGGAATGTCGGTGGTCAGCGTAAGCGGCGCCGCGAAGCCCTCGAACCGAACCTGGTCGGTGCCGTTGGTTCGCTCGGGCAGGCGCTTGGACCAGCCACAACGTGGCTCGCACAGCACGCGCACGCGCGGCGCCTCGGCCACCGGCTCCAGGATGCGGATAAGCTGCGTGGGCCGAAAGAAGCGCTCGTGCTCGAGAAAGCGGGGCGCAAAGTCGAGCACGCGAAACGAGCCTTCGGGCGAGCTGAAGCGGGTCTCGAGCACGTTGGTGTTGGGCACGTAGCTCTGGACGCCCGCGTCGCCCGACGCGGGGCCGCACAGGAAGCGGCCGCCGTCGGCGTGGTCGAGCAGCGAGCCGAAGATGGGCTCGGCGTCGAAGCGGGGCAGGCAGCACCACACGACCTCGCCGGTGCGCTCCACCAGCGCGGCGTATTGGCAGTTTCCGATGAGTCCAAGGTCCTCGAGGCGCATCAAGGACCCATTGTCCAAGAGCTGGGCTGTCTTGGGAAGCCTCGTGCACGCCGGCGAGGAGCGCGCCGCCGGTCACATTCGGGGGTGGGTCTCCCGATCGGTCACCTGGCGCATGGTCTCGGCGGCGGCGGGGTCGTCCTCGACCTGGGCGATGTCGGACAGGCTGATGACACCGACCAGGCGACCCTGCTCGTCGAGACACATGATCCGGGACTTCTGGTATTGACCCATCAGGTCTTCGGCCCGGTGGACGTCGTCGTCGGCGCGACAGGCCACCACCTCGCTGGTCATGACCTTTTCGACCAGGGTGCTGGCTGACAGACTTTCGGCCACCACGCGAACCGTGATGTCGCGATCCGTGATGGTGCCGATCACCTTGGTCGACTGATCGCACACGGGCAGGAACCCCACCTGCTGGTCGCGCATGGTTTCGGCCGCCGTCTCGACGGTATCGGTCGCCTCCACGCACTCGACATTGCGCTTCATGATCTCTTTGCAGAGCATGGGACCGCCTCCTCTTTTTGCTGGTGTAAACACAGCCGGCATGCGTTCAACCTCCTAATAACGGTAGGTCCAGAACACATCGAGGCCGCCCACGCCGGCGTCCCCGAACGTGGTCTGGAGCAGCCAGCGCCGGGTCATCCGGTACTCGACATGCGCCTCGTTCCGGTTCTCCTGGTCGTTGGCCCCGAAGACGTGCACGTAGCTCAGGAACACGCGCTCGGTGATGTATTTGCCGACCTCGACGCGGGTGTCGGTCTCACCGGTCGCCTTGCCGGCCTGGTCGCTCTTCGCCTGCTGTTCGACGCGCAGGATGTCCACGCCCAGCTCGGGTGCGATCTTGTCGGCCAGCTTGGCCAGCACCAGCGATGACACGGCGGCCGCTGGGTCGATGCGCTGATCCGAGGGCACGCCGCCGACCTCGCCGGTCAGGATCAGGCTCAGGATCTGCGGCTCCTCGAGCCCCGGGTCGCTCTCGAGTCGGAGCTCGGGCTTCTTGGCCGTGCCGTGCAGCTCGATCGCGACCGTGGCCTCGGCGAATACGTGGCTGAGCCGGATGTCCAGGTGGGGCTCAGGATGATCGGGATCCCCATCCCAGAACAGGCGGGCGCGCTCGATGTCGTAGCGACGGTTCTGGATTTCGAGCGAGCCACGGCGCACCTCGAGCGCCCCCCGCAGCACCTGCCGGCCGTCTTTGCCGATGCGAGCCGAAAGGTCGCCCTCCAGGTCGAAGTCCATCTCCTTGCCGCGCACGGCCAGGGTGCCGATCTGCCCGCGGAAGTCGACCTCGCGGCCGCCCGCAGCCGGCCCCTGCCGGGCCGCCAGCCCTTCCCGATCGATGAACACCTGGTCCTCGTGCGGCCGGGTGCTCTGCAGCTTACGCGGGTCTGGCAGCTTGGGCACCCACGCGGTGGCGCTCGGGATGTCGAGCTGGGCCCACAGCGATTCGGGCTCGAGCCGGCCCCGCAAGTGGAGCTCGCCGTCGAGCCGGCTGCCCTCGATGCCGTTATAGGCCAGGAGAAAATCTTTCGCGGTGGCGTCGAGCGCGAAACTTTGCGGGCGTGCGCCCGCGAGCGCGACCGTGCCATGTGCGCGCAGGCTGCCGTCACCCGAGCGCGCCGTCAGCTCTTTAAGCTCCAGCTTCTGGGGCGTGATGGCGATGTCGGCCCGCACGCCCTCGATGGTAGGCTGCTCGCGCGGCCCCAGCTTTCCGTCGGACAGCTGGATCGTTCCGACCAGCGTGGGCGCGTTCAGCGGGCCCTGCGCACGCACATCGGCGTCCAGGCGGCCGCCGGTCTCGCGGATGGCTGCCGACAGGAGCCGCGCGAAGCCGACGTCGAGCTGCCGGGCGCGCACGCGGCCTTCGAGCCCAGGTGGAGAGCCGGTTCGATCCATCGACGCCTGAGCCTCGAGCGTGCCGCCAGAAGCCTGCTCGACGTGCAGAGAGGCGCTCTCCGCGTGTGCATCGCCCTGTGCGTGCAGCTCGACTGCGCCGAAGCTCAGCCCATCGACTTCGGCGCCGCGCACCGCCAGGTCGAGCCGACCCGACGGCTGGCGCGCGCGCCCGATCACCCGCAACGTGCCCTCGAGCTGGCCGCGCAAACCGGCAAACCGCGGGTCGAGTCCGGCCAGCTCCCCCAGCGCGAGCCCTTGAATGCGCCCGTCCAGATCGATGGAAGTATCGGCCAGGGCCTGCGGCTGGGCGCCCGCTCGCACGAGCTGGGCCACCGGGAGCGCGGCCCTTGCGTCCAGCGCCAGCACTTCGGCTCCACCCAGCTGTGCGCGCAGCGAGAGCTGGGTCCGGTCGCGCCCGGCCGAAAGCTGAAGGCGCGCATCCACCGGCTTGAGGTCCCGCACCACCAGATCCGAGAGCACCAGATCGATCCGCGCCTGCGGGCTCGCTACCTCTCCCCCGACCTCGCCGTCGACGGTGACGGTGGCCCGCTTGATGCCGCGCCGCGCCAGAGACAGCGGCAGCGGGAGCTGCTCGAGCGGCAGGCTGCGCGCCACCACGTGTGCGCGCAGCTGCCCCCGCTCGGCCAGGCGCAGGGGCCCGCTCGCCGCAACCGGCGCATCCACATCGAGATGGAACGGCAGGCGACGCGGGCCCACCGTGCCGTCCAGCGTCGCCTGCGCCCGATCCCCGTGCAGGAGCGCGCGCAGGTCGGCATCGATGCCGCTCAGCTCTCCCACCACGCCGTCACGCACCGAAACCTGCGCCTCCATGCGCGGCTGTGCGTACGGATGTAGCCGGTAGCGCGCGCTCGCGGCGAGGCGCCCCGCGAGCCGATCGCCGCGCGCCCAGAGGTTGAGCCCGGCCAGCTCGAGCACATCGCCGGCCCGCCAGCGTACCTGGGCCGGCCCGTCCAGGCCGGCTTTGAGCCGTGGGGTTACGACCTCCAGCCGCTCCAGCGTCACCTGCGCCCGTTCGGCTTCCACGGTCGCGTGCGCCGCCAAGAAGGCACCCGAGCCACGCGGTCCGGCCCCGCTCGCCAGCAGGCGCACGTCGGAGCCCGCGCTCTCGATGCGTACGCCGGCGGCATCGAGCCGCAGGTTCGGGCCCAGCGCAAGCGTGTGCGCATTGATCGTGATCGTGCCTCGGGGACGGCCGCGCTCGAGCGAGAGATCCGCCTCCAGATGGGCCGCCTCCGCGGCCAGCGCGCCCGCCGTCAGGCGCGACAGCCGTCCGCTGAGCTTGAGCTTGGGCGCGCGTGGCAGATCGATTGCGCGCACGCTCAGCTCGGCCGACCCGATCCGGGTGTCGCGCAAGGCCAGCTCTTGGACCCACGCGCGTCCCTCCAGCGTGGCCTGCGATGGTGGCAGCGGGCCTGACAGCCGGACCTGAAGCTGCCCGTGCCCGCGCAGCCCGGGCGGAAGCTGCCGAATGGGCAGCCGTCGCATCCCGACCGCGTCGAGCGAGGCGGTAAGCTCGAAGCTCACAAAGCGGCGGTCGCCCTGACCGCGCGCACGGACTGATGCTCCTGGCGCCTCCACGGTCGCTCCGCGCAGCGTCCAGCGCCCCTCCTGGGAGGTCGCGTCGAGCCGCGCGCTGCGCACGGGAATGCCCTGCAACCACGACGGGCCCAGCTCGATCGCCAGCACGAAAAAGCTTCCCGGCTCGAGCGGCAGCGCTCGACCCTGCGCCTGCACGCGCGCCGACAGCGAGCCGGGCAAGAGGTGAGGCGCGAACGCATGCGGATCGAGCCGCGACAAGGAAGCAGTGACCTGATAGCTCGGCGCATCGCGGCCGGACAGATCGACGAGCCCGGCCAGCGCAACCTGGCCGCGCGGCGGGATCTGGAGCCGGAAGGCCCCGCGCACGGCATTTCGGGGACCCTGGGCGGCTCCGGTCAGCATGACCGGGCCGCCGCGGAGAAGCCCCCACAGCGCCGCTTTTTCGATGCGCACCTTCACCGCGGACGGGCCCAGGGCGGCCTCCGCGCCCGACAGGGTGGCCACGTGGCGTCGCGGGCCCTGCGCCAGCGCGACCTCGAGAGCATCCAGCCGCACCCGTACGACGCCCCCGCCGGATTGGGCGGCACCGTCGAGCCACGCGAGCTGTGCGCGCAGCGGCGGGTCGCGTCGGTTCGCGATGGAGAGCGTGCCCTCGCGCACGTGCAGCGCCGCCACGGCAACGGTCCAGCGGCTGGGCGCAGCCCCTGGGGACGGTTGCGACGGTTGGGACGGTTGCGACGGTTGCGATGGCACGAAGAGCGCGCTCAGGTTGAGCGACCCGTCCGCGAGCGGACGCCCGACCACCTGCACTTTCTCGATCCGCAGCTCCTCGATGGCGACCCGGTGGCGCAAGAGCGCCAGCAGGTTGAAACGGAGCCCCACGCGCTCGGCCTCGACCGCCACCCGACCTTCGCGATCACGCACCACGATGCCCTCGGCCACCAGCCAGCTCGAGAAGTCGCCCCGAATGCGGGCGATATCGAGCCCGGGCACCACGCGGCGGGCGTGCGCAAGCACCAGCCTGCGCAGGGACGTTCGGCCCGCGTCGGTCCGCGCCCACAGGAGCGCCGCCAGCGCGGCGGCCGCTACCAGCCCGATGAGGATCAGCGCCGCCCTCACGATCCGCCGCACCACTTTCATCAGAACGCCTCCCCGATCGTGAAGAAGAGGGACAGCCGCGAGCCCGGATCCGGGTTAGGCAGCCCGTTCGGCCCCATGAGGTCGGTACGATTGAGCCTCCACCCCGCGCCCACGCGCGCGACCCCGATCGGGGTCTCGTATTCCAGGCTCGCCCCGACCGCCCAGTGAAGCTGGCTCGGATCGAGCTGCTCGAGCTTCGGGGTCACGTCGCCTCCATCGACGAAGGGCACCAGGCGCAGCCAGTAGCCATAGAGCCGGCTCACCTTGATCCGGCTCTCGAACGAGAGCAGCATCTCGCCGTCGCCGCCGATGGGCACCCAGCGCATGTTCTTGGGATCGAAAACCTGCGGGGCCAGGCGACCGAAGCTGAAGCCGCGATGGCTCGACGGCCCGCCCAGTGCGAACCGCCGCGTGACCGGGCTTTCCAGCTCCCCGGCCGGATTGAGCCACCCCACGAGCCCGCGCCCGGCCAGGGCCATGCGGCCGCCCAGCGGGACGTAGCCCCGCACCTCCGAGGTCAGCTTCAGATAGGTGAAGTCGCCGCCCAGCGCCCCGTCGCCTTCCTCGACGCGCACGCCCACGAAGGCGCCGCTTCTGGGATCGAGCGGCTGGTCGCGCAGGTCGAGCTGGGCGAACTCTTCCAGATAGGCCAACCGGTAGGGATTCTTGAAGCCGAATCCGAGCGGCGTCGTGGCGGGGTTGAACACCGAGGTATCGATGTCGAAGAAGTTGAGGTACTGCAGGTTCCACGACACCCCGCCCAGGACGTGACCGCGGAGAAACGGCCGGTCGATGCCGAGCTGGAGGCGCGGGCCGTAGTACTGGTAGCCGTCGCTGATGCCGAGGTCGTAGCCCGCGAGCGCGTGCCCGGTGATGCGGGTCTGAAACAGGTCAGGTTGCTTGAGCGTCAGATCGTTTTCGGCCGCCACCCCCTGCCGCCTTGGATCGAAGACGGTCGGGATGACGACGTAAGCCGGTTTGAGCTTGAGCTCGAGCGTGCGCAACCCGCCCAAGAAATTTGCAATCCGCCAGCGCGCCCGCAGCCGCACCTCTTCGCGCTCGTTCTGCACGCCCACACCGCCGCCGAGCTGAAGCTGATGCAACGGCCCCGGCGCGACCCGAACCAGAACGTCGGGCTGGGCCTGCGGATTGGGGTCGAGCTGCACCTGAACCGACGAGAAAACGCCGAGATCATAGAGCCGCCCCTGGGTGGTGCCGAGATCGTGCGGCGAAAACGTGTCGCCGTGCTCCCAGGTCACCCGGTTGAGAAGGACGTGCGCCGGGATGGCCCCATTGCCCTCGACCCGGGTGTCGCCGTAATGCACGAGCGGCCCCGGATCGACGCGCACCTCGAGCATGCCCGCGTGCTGGTCGCGATCGATTTTCGCCTGGCCAGAGACTTTCGCGTAGGCGTAGCCGGCCTCCTTGAGCCGCAGCGCGAGCGTTTGCTTGGAGGCCATGAACTTGTCGTAGTCGTAGATCTGGCCCTCGCGGCTCGGCAGGTCGCGCCCGAGCTTGCCGGCCGCGCGCGGATCGGTCAGGCGTTCCAGGCCCGCGATGTCGACCCGTTCCAGGCGGGTGGGCTGGCCCTCGTCGATGGTCACGCGCAGGTCGACCGATCCGTTCCCGCGATCGCGCACCTCGTGCGCCGCGATGCGCGCGTCGAAGAAGCCGCGATCGGCGTAGAAGGCCTTGATGCGCTCGAGGTCGAGGTCGAGGGCCGCCTGATCGAGCCATTTCTTGGATGCGAATGGCCACCAGCCGGTGGGCTCGGTGGCCAGGACGTCGCGCAGCTCGCCCTCGTCGATCTGGTGAACCCCCGCAAACGAGAGCTTGTGCACCCACTTGCGGCCGGCAGCCGCCTCGTGGGCACAGGCGGCCCCGAAGAGGGTCAGAACCAAAAGGGGTCGAGAGAGCCGTTCACGCATCCGTCCCAGTAGCGGTCCTAGAGACGAGGAGCGGCTTGCCAAGGGGGGGCACCATGGCGTACGGCGTACGCTGGGACGGCGCCATAAGCACGGACGGCGGGAAGTCAAGCCCGGTTCGCCCCGCCCGGCCCGCCCTAGGTTCAGAAGATGAGGCGTTGCATCGAGGACTATGCGCTCATCGGGGACACCCATACCGCCGCGCTGGTGGGGCGCGACGGCTCGATCGACTGGCTGTGCCTGCCCCGCTTCGACTCGCCAGCCTGCTTCGCTGCGCTGCTCGGCAACCCTCGGCATGGCCGTTGGCTTTTGGCGCCGGCCGGCGAGATCCGGCGCCTGCGCCGTTGCTACCGTCCGGGCACGCTGGTCCTGGACACCGAGATCGAGACCGATTCGGGCCGGGTACGGGTGAGCGACTTCATGCCCATCCGTCAGCGCACACCGCACGTGATGCGCGTGGTCGAGGGGCTTTCGGGTCAGGTTCCGATGAAGCTCGAGCTCGCCTTCCGCTTCGACTATGGTCGCATCGCGCCCTGGATCAAGTGGCAGGATGAGACGCCCTTCGCTGTGGCGGGACCCCACGCGCTGTGCCTACGCGCCCCCATTCGGCCCAGCGAGCGCGAGCGGCCCC
>DATFWX010000162.1:0-18224 GCA_035258845.1 Polyangia bacterium
TCGCGGCGCCGCCGCGCCACCGCCTGCACGATCTGGCGGGCTGCCGTCTGGGTCGGCATGACCAGGCTCTTGCGGATGCTGTCGGGCGCCTCGTCGTGGTGCTGGCCCCGGTTGTCGACCTGCCGCAGCTCACTCTCGACGAAGCCGGGACTGATCAGCACCACCGAGACCCCATCGCGCGCAAGCTCGTGGCGCAGCGCGCCCGCGAGCGCCCGCACCGCGAACTTGCTCATCGCGTAGGCCGAGGTCGCGGGCAGAGCGACGTGCCCGCTCACGCTTCCGATCAGGACCAGCCGGCCGCGCGAGCGCTTGAGATCTTCGAGCGTTGCGTAAATCGTGCGCAGGACCCCGAACACGTTGGTCTCGAGCTGGCGGCGGTAGTCGTCGAGCGTGAGCCGATCGAGCCGGCCCACCACGCCGAATCCCGCGTTGGCCACCACCACGTCGATCTTGCCCAGGGTCTCGCGCGTGCGGGCAGCCGCGCGCTCGAGATCGCCGTCCCGCGTCACGTCGCACTCGAGAGCCAGCGTGCGCCGCCCGTCCTGCGCCAGCTCGCGCGCCAGCTCCTCGAGCCGATCGACCCGGCGCGCGGCCAGCGCCAGATCGGCGCCCCCCCGCGCGAACTCGCGCGCCAGCGCGGCTCCGATGCCCGACGAGGCGCCGGTGATGAGGACGACCTGTCCGTCGAACTTGCCCATGCGGCTCCTCGCTTCAGGCCTGCGCGCGGCCGCTGCCGTTCGAGCCCGCGCCTGCGCAGGCACCCACCTGCTCGAGCTTGCGCGCCACGCCCGCGACGAACGCCTTGGGGATCACGAGCGGCTCGCCCTGGATCATGAGCCCGGCCGCGCGCAGGGCCTGGAACAGCTCATAGCCCTGGAACTGCGCGTCCACGGGATGATCGAACAGCGCGCGGAAGGGCCGCGACAGGATGAGATCCTTGAGCAGATCCTCGAAGTAAAAGCGCCCGCCCGGTTTGAGCACGCGGCCGATCTCGGCCACCGCCTGGCGCCAGGGCGGCACATGATGCAGAACAGCGAAGTCGAAGACGGCGTCGAAGCTGGCGTCGGGAAAATCCAGGCGCGCGGCGTCGCCGACCCGGAACTCGGCGCGGTGATCGAGAAGGGGTCCGGCGTGCGCACGCGCGCGCTCGACCTGCGCCGGATCGAGGTCGACCGCCACCACACGCTCGGCGCCGAAGCGCTCCAGGATCAGACGCGCACCCGCGCCCCGTCCACAGCCGATCTCGAGCGCCCGGCCACCCGGGAGCGGGCCGCCCTTGCGCAAAAGCAGCGGTACCTCGACCACACGCTGCACAAGCGCCCGCAGGCGGCTATTGACGGCCAGGGTCTCCAGGCGGTTCATGACCGTCATCGGGTTCCATTCGGCACGACCGCGATGGCGTCGATCTCGACCAGCGCGCCCTTGGGCAGGCCGGCCACCTGGATGGTTGCGCGTGCGGGCGGGGCTTTCTGAAAGTAGCCCCCGTAAATCTCGTTGACGTGCCCGAAGTCGGCCAGATCGGCCAGATAGATCGTGGTCTTGACCACGTGGTCGAAGCTGGCGCCGGCGGCCGCAAGCACGGCGGAAAGGTTGTCCAGCACGCGCCGGGTCTGCACGCGCACATCGCCCGCGCCCACCATCTCGCCGCTCCCGGGGTCGAGCGCGATCTGGCCGGAGCAGAAGATCAGCCGCCCCCCCGTCGAGGCGATGCCCTGCGAGTAGGGCCCGATGGCGCGCGGCGCGCCCGGGGTCGAAATGGGTGTGCGTTCCATGGCGGCGGATATTAAGCGGAATTGCGGTAAGATGGAAGGATGAGCCCGATCCTGTTGGTTGCCCTTCTGGCGGCGGGCAGCGCGCCCAAGAAGCTTCCGCCCGACACCGCCAAGGAAATCACCGCCGCGATCATCGCGGTCGACAAAGCGCTGGGGCTGGAGAGCTGGCCCAGCCATGGCATCAAGCCCTGCATCAGCCGCGGCGGCGAGGCCGGCCCCGGCAAGGACGTCAGCGCAGAGGACACCAAGCGCTGCGCCGAAGCAGCCGTGGAAAAGGGGTTTCCACAGCTCGGCAAGTCCTACGTGCTCGCAGTCTTGATGGCCAAGGTCGGCCCCATGACCGTGATGGCGATTGGGATCGGTCCGGCCGAGGGCTGGGCCGCGCGCTCATGCGATCCCGAGCGCAAGAGCTGCCCGCCGGTGCCGGAGGAACCCAGCAACAAGTGGGGCAAGCATCTTCTGGAAGTGCACGGCAAGGCGTGCGCGGAGTCGGGCACACTGTGGCTGCCGGCGACCGGACGGACCTGCCCCGACCAGAGCAAGAAGTGAGGGACGCTGGGATGGACTCGGCGGAGGAGATGGCAGCGGTTCGGACGCTCTTGGTGGCGGACGACGATCCCGAGGTGCGGCGCATCGTGGGGTCGGCCGCCCGCAAGCAGGGCCTGCGCGTCATCGAGGCCGAAGACGGCGAGCGCGCGCTGCGCCTCATCCGCGAGGAAAAACCCGATGTGGTGGTGCTCGACATCATCATGCCCAAGCGCGACGGACGCGACGTGTGCCGGCTGGTGCGCGCCGATCCGGCTTTCAAAGACGTCGCCATCATCCTGTTCACGGCCAAGGACAATCAGTCGGACCGGGTGAGCGGGCTCCAGGTCGGGGCCGACGACTACATCACCAAACCGTTTCGGATCGACATGCTGATGCGGCGCATCGAGCATCTGTTGTGGAAGCGCCAGGCGTGAGGGCTGCCGCCGACGCTCGCAGAGGCAAAACCTGTCCGCTTCCTCGTCGTCGTGATCGTTGACGGCGACGGCTGACGATTCATCACATCGTCGTTGCGCCCCCTGCCCCAAGCACGTCGTGCGCAAGGCGCCCGTACTTGTGCCAGGAAAGGTTGCGAGAAGCCCCGACCAGGTCGAGATGTTGACTGAGGAGCTCGTGCGGCGCCACCTGACCACCGACCGCGAGTTCGAGGACCTCCTGGCCGAGGCCCGCTCGGCGCTCTCGCACACGATGCCGGGCGCCTCCGAGCTGGAGATCCTCAAGCAGGGGCTGCGGTGCATCATCCGCGACCACGAGAAGCGCGTCCAGTTCCATCATGTCATCGACCGCGGCAAGGGCGGCCCGAGCACAGTCGACAATCTCATTCTTGCATGCGCGGTCCATAACCAGTACACGGCCGATCAGACCTGGGGACGCGTGTTGATGGAGAAGTTCCGGCGGGCACGGCGTGCGCAGCCGAGCTCAGATAGGTCGGCCTCACCCGTGAGCGCCGGAGGCGCGATGGCCGCCGCCTGCGACCACACGCCTGAAACCGGCTGATAGCGGGCGGCCGTCGCGCCGAGGGCGCAACCGCGCGGCGCCCATGCAGGCGCGGCCTGCACCGCACGCTCATCGCCGCGCGACCCGCGCCCGACGCGCGACCCGCGCCCGACGCTCGAGCACGTGCGGACGAGCACCCACAGCGCGCCTACAGATGTGATGAATCATCGACGGCGACGTCGACGAGAACGTGGTCGGCTGATTCCGTCGACCATGTCGCCGCCGACGATCACGAAAGCGAGGAGACGGACACGGCTTGATGACTGGTTGGACGGCCGCCCTTTATTTGGCTCTGCCCTTGCTCCCCCCGCGCGCGGCCTTGCCCGGGCTCAGGCTGCGATACACCATCTCCACGAGTATGTCGGGCTGGATGAAGCCCTTGCTCCACTCGGCATCGAACTCGGCGGTCGGCTTGGCCGCCTTGACCTCGGCCAGGGTCTTTTTCTGCGCGGCCAACTTTGCGATCTTGTCGCGCACCTTGACCAGCATGTCGTGGGCGGTCTTGAGCGCCGCCTTGTCGCCGAGCGGGCCGTGACCCGGGATGATCTTGGTGGAATCGTCCACGGTGGCCAGCATCTTCTCCTGCGCCGCAATGTAGCCGTCGACCGAGCCGCCGGTCGAATAGTCGATGACCGGATAGGCGCCGTTGATGAAGGTATCGCCCGCGTGCAGCACGTTGGCCTTGCGGAAGTGGATGATGGCGTCGCCGTCGGTGTGGGCGTTGGGCACGTGGAACACGTGGATCTCGTCGCCGTTCAGGTGGAAGGTCACCTCCTCGCTGAAGGTGACCACGGGCAGCGCGCGCGGCGGGGCGGCCGGCACCTTCATCGAGACGGCCTCGATGAACTGATCGACGCTCATGCGCTTGCGCACGTTGTCGTGCGCCACGATGAGCGCGCCCGCCTCGGCCAGGGGCTGGTTGCCCCCGGTGTGGTCGCCGTGCCAGTGCGTGTTGAAGACGAAGCGCAGCGGTTTCTTCGAGATCTGGGCCAGCGCCGCCTTGATCTTGGGCGCCAGCGGCGCGAACTGGTCGTCGATCACGAACAGCCCGTCGTCGCCCGCCGACACGCCGATGTTGCCGCCCGCGCCCTCGAGCATGGAGACGCTGCCGGCGACCTTGTGGGTCTTAATCTCGACCTTCGAGAAGTCGGGCATGGCGATTTTCGGGGGCGACGGCGGCTCGGCCTTCTGGGCCTGTGCGTGCGCGGGCGCGGCGGATAAGAGCAGGCAGATGCAAAGAGATCGATTCATCATGGCGGGAGCATACACGATCAGTGCAGCTGGACCCGCACTGATGCGCCCTCCCAGCCCAGGTTGGTCCCCCGGGCGCGGCTCTGCGCAAGAAATGGATCGAGCCAGCCGCGCTCGCCCGGCTCGAGCGGCCGGGGCTGGAACTTCACGATCTGGTTCTGGGTTGCGATCGGGACGAGCTCGAGCCCGGCCAGCCGCGCCGGCGTAGGGCCCGCACGCGGCGTGATGTGAAGCCGCGCCAGCAGCCCCACCCGCAGCTGGGCGTGGCCGGGCGCGCCCCAGGCATAATTTCCAAGCGAGTACAGGAGCGCGCGCCCATCCCGGACCTCGACCGGCTGCACGTCGTGCGGGTGGTGGCCGGCCACGACGTCGACGCCGAGGCTGAGCAAGAAGCGGCCGTATTCCTCCTGGGTGCGGGTCACGGGCGCATAATTTTCGCCCCAGTGCACGCTGACGATCAGCACATCGCACCGCGGACGCAGGCGGCGCACGTCCTCGACCACGTCGGCGCGATTGAGCTGCGCGCAGCCGGGCCGATCGCCGACCGCGAACAGGCGCAGGTAAAGATTGAAGGCCGCCCGGTGCTCGAGGTAGGCCAAAAATCCGACCCGCGTGCCGCCGAGATCGAACACCACCGGCTGCCGTGCCGCCGTTTCGTTTGCGCCCGCGCCCACATGCTCGATGCCCGCGCGGTCGAGCGAGCGCACGGTGTCGAGCAGGCCGGCATCCCGGTAGTCGCCGATGTGGTTGTTGGCCAGGCTGACCACATCCAGGCCCAGCCACTGCCAGGCCTCCGTGGCGGCCGAAGGAACCTTGTACACGTAGTCCTTGTAGAGCGGAAAGCGCTCGCTGCGCTCGGTGACCGGCGCCTCCAGGTTGGCGAAAGCGACGTCGGCTGCGCGTACGAGGTCCGCGGTGGCCTCATATGGGTAGCGAAAGCCGCGCGCGCGCACGAGCGGCAAGGCAGCGTCGGTCGGCGCGAAGTCGCCGCCCAGGATCACAGTGCGCTCGGCATCCGCGTGCGGCACCCGCACGGCCACCCGGGGCGGCTCGAGCGGCACCGGCGGGTTGCGCACGGTCGCATAGAGCGCCCAGGTCAAGGCGGCCACGAGAAGCGCCCCCAGCACGAAAGCGAGGCGGCGGAACATGGCTCGGGCAGCATAACGCCGCCGCGACATCGCCGCGCGGCCGGGCTACCATGGCCCAGCCGTGGCCACTGGCGAGCCGGGTACGACTGCAGTCCTCTTGGTCACGCTCGGGCTCCTGCTCGCGGTCAGCGCGTTGGCATCGCGCGTGGCCGGTCGCGTCGGGCTGCCGCTGAGCCTTCTGTTTCTTCTGGTGGGCATGCTGGCCGGGTCGGAGGGCCTGGGCGGCATCGCGTTCGAGAACTACCCGCTGACGTTTCGGCTCGGCACCGCCGCGCTGGTGCTCATCCTGTTCGACGGCGGCTTCAGCACCAACCTGCGCGAGGTCCGGGGTGCGGTCGCGCCCGCCCTCGTTCTGGCGACCGCGGGCGTGCTCGTCACCGCCGGTGTGACCGCGCTGGGCGCGTACCTTCTCGGTCTGCCCTGGCGGAGCGCGCTCCTGTTCGGCACCGTCGTGTCGGCGACCGATGCAGCGGCCGTGTTCTCGGTGCTGCGCGGGGGCCGGCAGCCGCAAAAGCGCGTGGCCTCGCTGCTGGAGCTGGAGTCGGGCCTGAACGACCCGATGGCGGTCATTCTCACCATCACGCTCATCCAGATCCAGCAAGGCGGTAGCGTCAGCGTGCCCCGCGTGATCGTCTCCATGTTCATCGAGATGGCGGTGGGCGGCGCCGCCGGGATCGCGCTCGGGCGCGGGGGCCGCTGGCTGCTCGCGCGCGCCAAGCTGCCCACGCGCGGGCTGTACCCGGTGCTCACGCTCGCGCTGGCGCTGCTCGGGTTCGGCATGCCGACGCTCGCGCACGGCAGCGGCTTTCTGGCGGTCTACCTGACCGGCCTGGTCCTGGGCAACGGGCGCGTGCCCGATCGCGCGGGGGTCGCGCGCGTGCACGACTCGATTGCCTGGCTGAGCCAGATCGGGATGTTTCTGCTGCTGGGTCTGCTCGTGTACCCGAGCCGGCTTCTGGCGGTGGCGCCGACCGCAATCGGGGTGGCCCTGGTGCTGGGCCTTCTCGCGCGGCCGCTCGCGGTGATGGCCTGCCTGGCGCCCTTCCGGTATGCGCGGCGCGAGCTGCTCTACATCGGCTGGGTGGGGCTGCGCGGCGCCATGCCCATCATTCTGGCCACCTTTCCGGTGCTGGCGCGCGTGCCCGGCAGCGAGCTGCTGTTCAACCTGGTGTTCTTCGTGGTGGTGGTCAATTCGCTCGTGCCCGGCTTGACGGTGCGCTGGGTGACCGGTCGGCTGGGACTGGAATCGAACGAGCCCCCGGCCCCGCACGCGCTGCTCGAGATCACCTCGACCGAGTCGCTGCACGGCGAGGTGTGCTCGTTCTACATCGAGCCCGCGTCGGCCGCTTCCGGCGCTGCCATCGTGGATCTCCCGTTTCCCGAGGGCACGGCCGTGATGCTGGTCATTCGGGGTCAGGATCTGATCGCGCCCCGTGGGCCGACTGTGCTCGTGCCCGGCGATCACGTCTACGTGTTTTGTCGGCCGGAAGACAAGCCGCTGGTTCAGCTGCTCTTGGGGCGCCCCGAAGAGGAGTGAAGGCGCGGGCACGCTGAAGCTGTTCTCGCAAGCGGCGCAGGAGCCGGCGCGCCCACACGTACTCGGTGGCCAGGATGGCGATGCCGGCCGGCACCACGATCACGGCCGGACCCGGCAGCACGATCAGCGCCACCCCGATCGCGAGCACGGTGATGCCGACGACCGTCACCGCGATCCGTCGCAAGACGCGCACCCGATCGGTCATGGCAAAAGCTCCGCGGGCGCGCGCTTGGGGGCGCCCGGCCGTCGCGCCAGCGAAGCTGCAATGGCGGCTCCCAAAAGCGCCCCCACCACCGCCAGCGAGATCCCGATCGGAACCTTGAGCACTCCGCTGAGCAGCATCTTGGCGCCCACGAACGCCAGAACCAGCGCCAGCCCGACGTGCAGGTAGCGCAACTTGCCAAGGGCTCCCAGGAGGACCGAGTAGAGCGCCCGCAGTCCCAGCAGCGCAAAGATGTTCGAGGTGAACACGATGAACGGGTCCTGGGTGACCGCGAAAATGACCGGGATCGAGTCGATGGCGAATACGATGTCGCTGGCCTCGACCGCCACCAGCGCCAGAAGGAGCGGGGTGGCGCAGCGGCGACCGGCCTCGATCACGAAAAAGCGCACGCCACGATGAGCGGCCGCAATGGGCAGAAAGCGGCGGAACAGACGCACCAACGGATTGCGCTCGGGCTCGACCAGCGCATGGCGGTGGCGCAGAAGCTTGAGGCTGGTCAGGAGCAGGACCCCGCCGAACACGTACACGAACCAGTGGAAGGCCGACAAGAGCGCTGCCCCGGCGACGATGAACAGCGCGCGCAGCAAAAGCGCGCCCAGGATGCCCCAGAACAGAACTCGGTGCTGCAGCGCGGGCGGGACCGCGAAGTACGAGAAGATCACGGCAAACACGAACACGTTGTCGACCGAAAGCGCCTTCTCGATCACGTACCCGGTCAGAAACTCGAGCGCTTTCTGGGAGCCGAAGTGGAGGTATAGACCCAGGTTGAATAGCAGGGCCAGCCCGATCCAGACCAGCGTCCACAAAAGAGCCGCGCGCAGGCGCTCGGGACGCGGCTTGCGATGGAACACGGCCAGGTCGAGCGCGAGCAGGCTCAGAATGAGAAGGAGAAACCCGACCCAGAGCAGCGGGGTGCCGATGGGGCTCACGTTGAACCCAAGGCTAGACTTTGTCTGTCTGATCGGCTATTAGAAACTTTGAAACAAACCGTTCGGTTTTTTGGAAATGGAGTGGCTGAACTACCATCACCTGCTCTACTTCTGGATGGTCGCGCGCGAGGGCAGCCTGGGCCGGGCCAGTCAGGAGCTGCGTCTGGCCAAGCCCACCCTGAGCGGACAGATCCGGCGGCTCGAGCAGGCGCTGGGTGAAAAGTTGTTCGCGCGGCACGGGCGCGGCCTCGCGCTCACCGAAGCCGGCCGGCTCGTGTTCCGGTATGCCGAAGAGATCTTCGCGCTGGGGAGCGAGCTCAAAGACGCGCTCAAGGGGCGCGTGGGCAATCCGCTGCGACTGGTGGTCGGGGTGGCCGACGTGCTGCCCAAGCCCATCGTGCGGCGGCTGCTTCAGCCCGCGCTTGCGCTCGGGCAGCCGGTGCGCATCGTGTGCCGCGAGGACCGATCGGCCGAGGGCCTTTTGGCCGAGCTGGCGGTGCACCGCCTCGATCTCGTGCTCGCCGATCTGCCGACCGGGCCCGGGCTGGCCGTGCGCGCGTGGAACCACCTGCTCGGTGAGTGTGGCACCAGCTTCTTTGCCGCGCGCGCGCCGGCGGCGGCCGCTCGGCGCGGGTTTCCCCGCTCGCTCGACGGTGCGCCTCTTCTGATGCCGGGCGCGGGGGCGGCTCTGCGCCGGGCGCTCGAGCAATGGTTGCAGTCGCAGAGCCTGCGGCCGCGCGTGGTGGGCGAGTTCGACGACCCGGCCCTGATGAACGTGTTTGGCCAGGATGGCGCCGGCATTTTCGCGGGCCCCACGGTCATCGAGCAGGAAATTAGGGAGCGCTATCAGGTGCAGGTGGTAGGCCGGGTCGAGTCGATCCGGCAGCGGTTTTACGCCATCTCGATCGAGCGCCGGCTCCGGCATCCGGCAGTGATTGCGATTTGCGAGTCGGCGCGCAAGGATCTGTTCGCATGAGCGGCGAGCGCAGGCGCGGGGTTTCGAGGCTTGCGAGCGGAGTGCAGCGACGCGAGCCGCCGAGCCGCGCCGGAGCGAGACGCGAAGGAAGACCATGAGCGGCGAGCGCAGGCGCGGGGTTTCGAGGCTTGCGAGCGGAGTGCAGCGACGCGAGCCGCCGAGCCGCGCCGGAGCGAGACGCGAAGGAAGACCATGACACAAGCCACCGCGACTCTTGGTTTCCGCGCGCACACCGGCTGGGCGGCTGCGGTCGCCCTGGCCGGTCCGCCCGCGGCCCCACGCGTGATCGATCGGCGCCGGCTCGAGCTCGCCGCGCCGGGTGGCTCGGCCGACTGGTACCACCAGGCGCGCGAGCTCTCGGGCGCCGCAGCCGCGCGCAAGGTTCGCGAAGGCAGCGCCGACGCGCACAAACGGGCGCGCGCCGCCGTTCGGGCGCTGATCGAGCAGCTGGCGGCGCAAGGATACCGCGTGGTCGCGAGCGGCCTTCCGCTGGGAAACACCCGGCTGCCGTCCTCGCTCGAAGCCATCTTGCGCTCGCACGCGCTCGTACACTCGGCCGAAGGCGAGCTCTTCCGGCAGGTGCTGGTTTCCGCCAGCGAGGCGGCCGAGCTTGCCGTCACCGGCGTGCCGGCGCGCCAGCTGTATGCGCAGGCGGCCGCGCGCCTGCACCTCGGCGAGGCCGAGCTCAAGCGCCGCCTGACCGATCTGGGGGCCGCGGTCGGCGCGCCGTGGGGACAGGATCAGAAGGAAGCCGCGCTGTCGGCCTGGCTGGCCCTCCTAGGGCGCTAGCCCTGTCACCGACCGCTTCCCCACCCTGCTCACAATCGTGTTCAGTCTGAGGACTGGGTTTTGCATTTCCTGACTGGAGAACTCTCCGAAATCATTCACTTCCAACTTGGAGCCGTTCTTGTAAGTGCACGCGCTCGTGAAGCTTACAAAAGGCTCCCTCTTGTTAGCCGGCGTGCTCGGCTGCATGGGCCAGCCGAGCCCTCTCGAAGGCGAGCTCACAGAGGCGGTCCGCGTCTGCCCTGGCGGGGCGGTGGTCGAGGGCCTCGATGTCTCGTACTACGAGGGCGTAATCAACTGGCCGGCCGTCAAGGCGGCCGGCAAAGAGTTTGCGTTCATCCGGGTCAGCGATGGCACCGGCTTCAACGACCCCCAGTTTGCGAACAATTGGCCCAACGCGCGCGCGGCCGGCGTGATTCGCGGCGTGTACCAGTTCTTCCGCCCGGGCCAGGATGCGGTGGCGGAGGCCAACCTGCTCGTCAGCCACGTCGCGGCCGCCGGCGGCCTCCAGCCCGGCGACCTGCCGCCGGTCGTGGACGTCGAGGTATCCGACGGACAGTCGGCCTCGGTGGTCCAGCAAGGGATCCAAGATTGGATCGCGACCGTGTCGCAGGCGACCGGTCGCACGCCGCTCATCTACACCTCATCCGGCACCTGGGCCACCGCCGGCAGCCCGTCCGGGTTTGGCGGCTACCCGCTCTGGGTCGCCAACTACGGGGTGACCTGCCCCAGCATGCCGACCAGCTTTTCGGAGTGGAAGTTCTGGCAGTACACGGACAGCGGCAGCGTGTCCGGGATCTCGGGCGCAGTCGATCTCGACCAGTTCAACGGCACCCTCGGTGACTTGATGGCGTTCGCCAATCCGACCGGGCCGCCGCCCGACGCCAGCCTGCCGCCCGATGCCAGCCCGCCCGGGATGGATGCGAGCGTTCCACCGCCCGACAGCGGCGGCGGAAGTGGCGGCAGTGGCGGCGGCGGTGGCGGCGGCGGCAGCGCCGGCAGCGGTGGCGGCGGCGGCCGCGGCGGCAGTGGCGGCGGTGGTGGCGGCGGCGCGAGCGGCGCGGGCGGGGGCGGCGGCGGCGGCGGCGGCGGCGGTGGCCGCGGTGGATCGAATGGGTCGTCGACCGGCTCGACGGTTCAGGGCGGCTGCACCGCCGCCCCACAATCGGCCGGCGCTGCGCCGACCAAAGCCGGCTCGCTGCTTTTCCTGCTCGTGCTGCCGATGCTGGCGGCTCTGGTCCGGCCCCGGCGGCGTCAGCCCAGGCGCATCCGCAGATAACAGTACGGCCGCGCGCCCAGATCGGCCTCGGGCACGAACACGCCCACCGCGCCCACCCCCTCGGCATCCTCGAATGCCCGCACCAGAATGCGGACGTGATCGCCGACGAAGCAGGGCTTGCGGTAGCCCACCTCGGCGAAGCGGGCCAGGAGGGCCGATGCGCGGCCGTGCGCGGCCAGCCGCCGCAACACCGCTTCCTCGAACAGCCGCGGATACACCAGCGAGTTGACGTGCTGGTTGCTGTCGGTGTGGGTGAGGCCGAAGACATGCACGACCGGATCCGGCGCCGGCGCCGCATCGAGCGGGCGGGCGGCCGGCGGCAGCAAAAGCATCTCGGCGGGTGGTCGCCAGAGGTAGCGATCGGGCGGCACCGGCGGCAGGCCGGGCACGTCGAGCCGCAGCACTTTGCGCTGGGCGGGCGGCGCAAACGCGCGCGTGAACACGTGCTCGCCGAACACGCGCCCGACCCCCACCAGCTCGCCGGCCCGTGGCGGCGGCGGCCCGTGCGTGCGTCCCAGCGGCGCGGCCAGACGGAGCCACATGTTGAGCATGATGCGGTCGACCACGCCTCGCTCGTCGACCGTGTGCGCGAGCTGGTAGCACCCCTGGGCCGACAGCGGCCGCCGCACCGACACCGGGCCCTGGCCGCCCTCGATCACGAACCGGGTCAGGATCGGGACCACGCCCTCGTGCTGCAGACGGGTCAGGGCCGCGCTTGCACGCACGGACTGCTGCCAGACGATCGCGCCCAGCGCGGGCGGCAGCGCGAGCGGCTTGACCCGCCCGTCCTGGCTGATGTCCTCGTAGCGCACCGGCGGGTGCCCGCTCGCGCACTGGCTGGGCGGAACCTCGGGCTCGGGGGGGAAGCTGGCCACGACGTCCATGGATGGTGCATCTTATATGAGGATGGCCCGACTGGGCTGGCTTCGCGAAGCGTTCCTGCACGTCCCGCGCACCCTGCGCCTGGTCTGGCGCTCCTCGCGCGCGGGCACGGTTGGTATTGCCCTTTTGACGCTGGTCGGTGCCGTGATGCCGATCGGCGTGGCCTGGGTCGGCAAGGCCATCGTCGATGCGGTGGTGGCGCGCGACCGGAGCGCTGCCCTGCACTGGGTTCTGGTCGAGCTCGGGCTGGTGGCCGCGCAGGCGCTCACGCTGCGCGCGCTGGCGCTCGTGCGCACGCTGCTGGGCCAGCGGCTATCCGTGGACATCAACGTGCTCATCCTGGAAAAAGCGCTCACGCTCGAGCTGCGCCACTTCGAGGATCCGACGTTCTATGACCAGCTCACGCGCGCGCGCCGCGAGGCCTCGTCGCGGCCGCTGTCGGTGGTGACCGAGACCTTTCAGCTCATCCAGAATGCGCTGACGCTGGCCGGCTACGTAGCTCTGCTGGTGCGTTTCTCGCCGCTCGCGGTGGCCGGCCTGGTGGTGGCGGCCATTCCGGCCACGGTGGCCGAGATGCGCTTTTCCAATGCCGCTTTTCGCCTGCGCAACTGGCGCTCGCCCGACACGCGCCGGCTCAACTACCTCGAGTACGTGCTGGCCAACGACGGCCATGCCAAAGAGGTCAAGCTGTTCGGCCTGGGGCCCATGCTTTTGGCACGCTACCGCTCGCTCGGCGAGAGCTTCTATAAGGACGACAAGACGCTGGCTCAGAAGCGCGCCTTCTGGGCCTACACGCTCTCGCTGGCCGGTACCGGAGCCTTCTACGCCTGCTATGCGGTCATGGCGATCGCAGCCGCGACCGGCCGGCTCTCGCTCGGCAACCTCACGCTGTACGTGGTCGCGTTCCGGCAGGGGCAGCAAGCTTTCCAGTCGGTGCTGTCCGCAATTGGCGGCATGTACGAGGACAACCTCTATATGTCCAATCTGTGGAGCTACCTGGCCATCCCGACTGGCAACGGCACCGCCAAGGATCCGCCCGCGCTGCCAGCCGCGGCCGAGGCCGGGATCCGCTTCCAGGGCGTCGGCTTCCGCTACCCGGGGCAGGAGAAGTGGGCGCTGCGCGGCATCGATGTCTTCGTGCCGCGCGGGCAGAGCCTGGCGCTGGTGGGCCACAACGGCGCCGGCAAGACCACGTTCATCAAGCTCCTGACCCGCCTGTACGAGCCCACGGAGGGCCGGATTCTGCTCGATGGACGGGATCTGCGCGAGTGGCCGGCCGGCCAGCTTTTGCGTCGCATCGGCGTCATCTTCCAGGATTTCAACCAGTACCAGCTCAAGCTGCGCGAGAACGTCGGCGTGGGCAGCGTCGAGCACATGGAAGACGAGGTGCGGCTGCGCCGCGCCATCGAGCACGGCGGTGCCAACGAGGTGGTGGCCGGGCTTGCGGCCGGGCTGGACACGCCGCTGGGGCGCTGGTTTCAGGATGGCGCCGAGCTGTCGGGCGGGCAGTGGCAGAAGATTGCGCTCGCGCGCGCGTTCATGCGTGAAGAGGCCGACATCCTGGTGCTCGACGAGCCGACCGCATCGCTGGACGCCGAGGCCGAGCATGCCGTGTTCGAGCGCTTTCGCGCGCTCACGCGCGGGCGCACCACCATCCTGATCTCACACCGCTTTCCGACCGTCCGCATGGCCGATCGGATCCTGGTGCTGGACGCGGGCCGGGTGGTCGAAGACGGCACGCATGCCGAGCTGGTGGCGCGCGCGGGACGGTACGCGCACCTGTTCACCCTGCAGGCGTCGGGGTACTTGTGAGCACGAAGCTCGCGAACCCGGCCATGAACTCACCGAGTTGCTTGCGGATCTTCTCGTCGGTCAGTCGACCCTCGGCGTCGAACACCTGGGGCGCGCCGGCGACGTAAAGCTGCTTGCGAAACCAGGGCCGCGTGCCCAGCGTGCGCAGAACCGGCAGCCAGGCCGCTTGCGCCAACCGGGTTCCGCCTGCTCCCGGGGTGGCTCCCATCAGCGCCACCGGCCGATCGCCAAAAACTCTCGGGATGTCCCTGGGCGGCCGCGAGAGCCAGTCGATCGCGTTTTTGAAGACGCCCGGGATGGAGTTGTTGTACTCGGGCGTCACCAGCAGCAGGCCCTGGGCGGCCGCGATCTTGTCCTTGAGCTCCGTGACCGGCGCCGGCACCCCGCGTTCGCTCTCGAGGTCGCCGTTGTAAAGCGGGATCGCCGCGATCGAGCACATCTCGACCGTCATGCCCTCGGGAGCCAGCTCCGCGGCCGCACGCAGGAGCGCGGCATTGTGAGAGCCCGTGCGAACGCTGCCGGCAATGCCAATGATCCGCATCAGAACATCGTGTTGCCGTGCGCCGCCTGCTTGGGCACGACCTGCAGAACGTCCCAGTGCTCCACGATCTTTCCGTTGTCGTCGAAGCGGAAGATGTCGATCCCGGCCCACTCTTCATCGCCCGGCCACTGCTGCTGGCAGTGCAGGACCACATAGTTTCCCTCGGCGATGGCGCGCCGGATGGTCACGCGCTTGCCGGGATACTCGCGGGCCATCCGTTCGAAGTAGTCGATGACCGGCTGCTTGCCGTCGGCCACCATCGGATTGTGCTGAATGTAAACCGCGCCCACGTACTTCGCGACCGCCTCGGCGGGCTTGCTTTGGTTGAACAGCAGATCATAGAAAGCGGCCGCGGTCCGCTTGTTCCGTTCGAGTTGTTCGGTCATGGTATTCCTTCGCACCTCGCTCCCGCGCGGCTCGGCGGCTCGCGTCGATGCACTCCGCTCGCAGGCCTCGAAACCCCGCGCCTGCGCTCGCTGCTCATGGCGCCACCTCACACCAACCGCGTCCGAATGTCGATCTCGGAGGTCAGCGTTCGATGCACCGGGCACTTGCTCGCAATGTCGAGCAGCCGCGCGCGCTGCTCGTCGGTGAGCGCGCCCGCAAGCTCGAGCGAGCGCTCGATGCGGTCCAGCATGCCGGTTTTGGTCTCGCAGGACTCGCAGTCGGCCGCGTAGATCCGGGAGTGCCGGAGCCGCACCGTGACCGCCTCGAGCGGCCAGCCCTTGCGACGCGCGTAGAGAGCAATCGTCATGGATGTGCAGGCCCCGAGCGCCGACAGGAGAAGATCGTACGGGTTGGGCCCGCTGTCGGTTCCTCCCACCGCCACCGGCTCGTCGGCCGCCAGCCGGTGCCGGCCGACCGTGATCTCCTGCGCAAAGCCGGCCGCGCTGCCGCGCACCACCACTTCATTGGGTTCGCTCATGGCATTGGATCAGTACCCGAGCCGCGGGCCCAGTCAAGCGCTTCAGGGGCTAACGGAAGGGGAGGCGCTCGATCGGGCGCGCCTAGACCCGTGGCTCCAGTCAAGCCTTCACCCTCCGCGCGAGCGCTTGGGCCGGCGGCGATAGGACGATGGCGCAGCTCCCACGAAGCGTTTGAAGGCGCGTGCAAAGCCTCGCTCCGACTGATATCCCACCCGCTCCGCAATTTCGGCAGTCGTGGCTGTAGTCCCGCGCAGCAGCGCCACCGCTTTATCCATGCGACAACGCGTGACGTAGTGAAGGGGCGGCTCGCCCACCAGAGCCGCAAACCGGGTCGCAAAGGTGGTTCTCGACATTCCGGCCTGTCTTGCCAGCGTACCCACCTCCCACTCGGCTTCCGGGCGCCGGTGGATGGAGCGAAGGGCCGTCCCCACCCGAGGATCTCGCAGAGCCGCCGCCAGGCCGCGCCGGCCCGCCTCCGCAGACGCGAAGTACGAGCGGACAGCCTCGATAAAGAGGACGTCGGCAAGCCGCGTGATCACCGCGTCGGCGCCCGGCCGCCTCGCTCGCGACTCGCGTTCCAGGAAGTCGAACGTCATGTTGAGCCAGCCCTCGACCGAGGGCCTGCGTCCGCGCAGGTGGATGAGCGGCGGCAGCGCCAACAACAAGGGATTGGTGGCGCGCTCTTCAAAATCGAGACCGCCGCACACGAGCACCGTTCGGACCCCACCGCCACCGGCGTGCAGCCTTCCCCCCGGCTCGGTCTGGCTGCGCGCGACCATGTCCTCGAGCTGGGGCGCCACCGATCCCGGCGCGTCGCGGACGGTATGGGCGCTCCCGTGCGGCAGGATGACCAGATCGCCTCGCGCCAGCCAGAGCCGGCCACTGACCGTCTCCGCCTCGAGACAGCAGCGACCCGAAAGCACGATATGGAAGCCAGCAGAGTCTCGCCGCGGGACCGTGAAGCCCCAGGGTGCGGACAGCTCGGCCCGGCACAGGACCGTGCTGCGAAACCGAACGCTCTGGAGCACCTCGCCCAGGAAGTCCCGCCGAATCGACCCACCGAGGTTTCTCACCACGCAGGCATCGCTCGCACGGTTCTCGCGGTCAAGCTCGAAAGCAGAAGTTGAACGATTGGTCGACAGATTCGAACGATTGGAGCTGGCGGGGACGGCGCGCATCGGTTCAAATCGCGCAACCAGCTCGACTACAAGAAGGAGGCTCAAATGGCAAACCCGGCACAGGTGGTTCACGGTTTCAAAGAGGCGATCGGCAAGGGCGACCTCGCCGCGGCGCGCAAGTATCTTCGGGACGACCTTTCGTTCAAGGGCCCCTTCGACACCTTCAGTCAACCGGAGCCCTACCTGGAGGCGCTCAAGAAGCTCGCCGGCGTCGTCAAAGGGGTCGAGATGAAGAAGATGTTCGTCGACGGAAACGACGTCTGTCTGCTCTACGACATGGTCACCAACACTCCGGTCGGGACCTCGTTCATTTGCGAGTGGCTGCAGGTCAAGGGCGACCAGATCGCGGCCATCCGAGTCGTCTTCGACGCGCGTCCCTGGGCGCCCCTGTTCGGCAAATAGCAGCCCACCACTTCACGAGAGCACGCAGTTTGGACCCACAACCGAATGGTTGCCTTTTCCGGAAGCCCTGCTAATATGCAACCAGGAGGTTGCCCATGACCACAGACCGCATCGAAAAAAAAGTCGTCCTGCGAGCGCCCCGATCACGAGTGTGGCGCGCGATCAGTAACGCTTCCGAGTTCGGCAGCTGGTTCGGCGTGAAGCTCGAAGGCGCCTTCGCTCCGGGTGCGTGCGTGCGCGGCCGCATCACCAGCCCGGGCTATGACCACCTGACCCTGGAGATCACCATCGAACGGGTCGAGCCCGAGCGCCTGCTGTCTTACCGCTGGCACCCCTACGCCATCGATCCAGCGGTCGACTACTCCGCCGAGCCCACGACGCTGGTCGAATTCATGCTCGAGGAAGTGACTGGCGGCACCGAGCTGACCGTAGTCGAGTCCGGTTTCGACCGCATCCCGCTGGCGCGCCGCGCCGAGGCCTTCCGCATGAACGACCAGGGGTGGTCGGCCCAGATCAAGAACATCGAGCGACATGTCGCGACGTAGCACGAGCCCAACCGGCCTCGCACGGGCGGCGCCCGTCTTCGCGGCGTTGGGCGACCGCACCCGGCTTGCGCTGCTGGCCCGCCTGTCGGTGGGCGGCCCCCTGTCCATTGCGCGGCTCACGACCGGGTCCGCGGTCACTCGCCAAGCCATCACCAAGCACCTTCAGGTTCTTCTCGGCGCCGGCCTGGTCCACGACGCTCGACAGGGGCGAGAACGCATCTGGAAGCTCGATCCGGAGCGGCTCGTGAGGGCGCGGGGCTGCCTGGACGAGATCTCCCGGCGATGGGATCAAGCGCTCGATCGCCTGAAAACGTTTGTCGAGCAATAATCGCCCTCTCCCTGCTTTTCCGGGCGAGAGCTGTCGATCGGGCAGGCTCATTCGACTCTCAACCAAGGAGAGGAAAGCCATGCAATATCTCTTGCTGATTTACGATGACGAGAAGCGCTTCGCGCAGGGCTATTCGGCTGCCGAGCTGGGCGAGTACCGCGCATTCG
>DATFWX010000163.1:0-56794 GCA_035258845.1 Polyangia bacterium
CCCCGAAGGAGATGACGGGCGACGGCGGAAGCCAGGGTGACGGAGGAGCCGGAGGAGCGGGCGGCACCGTCGCCGGCGGCGGAGGGGGATCGACCGGACGGGGAGGATCCGTCGGTCGAGGTGGCGCCGGCGGGAGCGGGGGCGGCGGCGGCAGTCCAGGCGACATGATTCCGCCCAGCGTCCGCATCACCGCGCCCGCCGACAATGCGGTCGTGCCGCCGTCGTTTGCGATCACGGTCGATGCCAGCGACAACAGTGGCACCGTGAGCAAGGTGGAGCTGTCTGCCGATGGCTCCCTGCTCAGCGTCGTGACTGCGCCGCCGTGGTCCTTTCAGGTGCAGGCCGGCCGGCTGACCGAAGGCGTGCATGTTCTGAGCGCTCAGGCCACCGATCCCTCCAACAACAGCCAGACCGCGCCCCCCGTCCATGTCACGATCCGGAGCGACACCGGGGGCGGCGGCTCCGGCGGCATGCCGCCCGGCGGTGGCAACTCGGGCACCGGCGAGCACATCTCAGGAGGATGTGCAGCGGCCGGGGCGGCCGGGGCGCCCTCGTCCGGCGCGGGCCTGCTCGCGCTCCTCCTCATCTGCCTCGGGCGGGCCGCCCGGCCCCGTCGCTGAGGGGCTCAAGATTTCAGCCTGCCCGCCGATGGACGGGCATGCAGCTCGTCTATCGGTGCGTGCGTTGCCGGGGCCTGTTCGGGTTTCTCAAGGCACACAAGCCCAATCATCCGTCCATGGTCGAGTGCCCATGCGGCGCTCGCGTGGCCCAGCTGGAGCCGCTCGAGCTGGAGCCGTTCGGGGTCGGGTACGAAGCGCTGCCGGGTCCGCTCGCCGTGACCCACCTGCTGGGCGACGGCTTCGACACGCTCGCGCACGATTGAAGTGTTAACATGGGAGTATGAGCACCCCGCACGTCTTGATCGCGGACGATGACGTGGCGGAGCTTTTGCTATTCCGCCGCCTGCTCCGGGACACCCCCTATGTCGTGCACACCGTACGCTCGGCCAGCCAGGCCCTGCTCGCGCTCGGCAAGCAGGACTTTGCGGCCGTCGTGGCCGACGACGAGCGGCTGCCCGACATGTCGGGGGCGGCGCTCTTGGCCGAAATCGAGCATGCGCGTCCGGCGGTGTTGCGCATCCTTCTGGCCCGCAGCGAGCGCATCAGCGCGCTGCTCGAGGGTGCGCAGATCCGGCGCTACCAGCTCATCGCGCGCCCCTTCTTCGCCAAGCCGGTCATGACCACCCTGATCGAGCACGCGGCGCGCATGATGGCGCCCGACCCGCCGCCCGAGCCGTCGCAGAGGATCGTGAATCCGTTCGTGCAGGCGTCGCCCGACGGCGAGGCCGAGCAGCGCGATCTGCCGGCACCGGCGCGTATGGCGCACCGGCGCATCCTGCTGACGCTGGCCGAGGTGGTCGAGGCCAAGGTCGGCTGCTCGCCCGGCCACGGGGCGCGCGTGGGCGCGCTGGCCGGCGTGCTGGCGCGCGAAGCCGGCCTGGTCGGCGAGGAGCTGGAAGCGGTCGAGGACGCGGCGCTGGTACACGACGTGGGCGAGCTGGCGATCGATCCCGCGCTGATGACGCGGGAGGGGCCGCTCAACGGCAACGAGCACCGCCAGATGCGCAACCACGTCGAATCGAGCTTCCAGATCGTGCGCCGGGCCGGCCTGTCACCGGCCGTGCTGGCGGCGGTCGAGCACCACCACGAGCGCTGGGACGGCGGCGGCTATCTGGACGGCCTCAAGGGCGAGGCCATCCCGCTGGCCGCTCGCATCATCGCGGTCGCCGACACCTGGGACGCGCTGGCCACCGATCGGCCGTATCGGCACGCGGTGCCGCTGGCGGACTGCGTGCGCGAGCTGGATGCAACCGCAGGCAACCAGCTCGACGCGCAGCTCGTGCGGCTCTATCTGGATCGGCACCTGTACGAGCTCATCGACTGGAGCGATCCGCCGCGGCCGGGTGTGAAGCTGATCTGACCCGTCGCAAGCCTTCGCGCACGTCAGCGCGCGAAGGATCGAGCGCCAGCGCGCGCTCGAGATCGGCACGGGCGGCCGCCGGATCGAAAGGCAGCCTGGCGAAGCCGCGGTTGGCCAGCGTGAAGACGTCGTCGGGGCGGAGCGCGAGCGCGCGGTCGTATTCGGACAGTGCCCCGCGCAGCTGGCCCCGAGCCTGCAAGCGCGCGCCCAGGTGAAAACGCAGGTCGGCCTCCTCGTTGGGGCTCAGGCAGCCGTGCGCGAGCGCCTGCGCACGGGCATCGAGGGCGCGGTCGGGATCGGCCTCTGCATAGAGCGCGGCGGCCAGGCGCCGATCCCACTCGCAGCGAGCAATCGGCGCGCGCGCAGGTGCAAGCGCGAGCGGCTCCACCCATGAGCCGCGGTCGTATGCGAAGCGCACCCGCAGCGGGATCTCGTGCTCGGCAATCACGCTTTCGTGCGCGGGCGTGCGGCGGGCGAACACGAGCGCGTCACGGGTGCGCCAGAGCAGCGCCCACTCGTCGGGATCGAACGATCCGGCGCGGATGTTGACGCCCGGGTAGGCGATGAGCGCGGCGTCGACGTCATAGCGGCGCAAGAGCGCATCCCAGGCCGCTGGCTCGAGCGGCGTCTGGTCGAGCGCGCGATGGAACGCGTCCGGGTACGCGGGCAGGCGCGCGTCCTGGAACACCCGGTAGCGCGGGTACCCTTCCCACAAAAGGTAGCACCCGACGTCGAAATCGCTGTACATGCGCTCGCGCAGCCCGGTGCGGGTGGCAAACTCGATGGCGGCGAATGGGACCACGTCGTCGGCCAGACCGATCTGAAGCGGGCGGCCGGCGCGCTCGAGCGCGGTGAGGCCGGCGAGCGCCAGCGCGGCCGCCGCCAGGGCAGCGCGCGGGCGGCGCAGGTGGGCGCGCACGGGCAGCGCGCGCGCGAGCTCGTGCAGGCCGGCGGCGACGAGCGGCGCGGCCAGGAAGGACCATTCGGCCACGAAGCGCACCGAGCGCCAGGCCAGCGGCGCCACCACCAGCACTGGCAGGGCGTGGCGTAGCCGGCGCGCGCGCACGAGCGCGAACGCGGACGCCAGGGCCGCCGCCAGCAGCACGAAGAAGAGCGGGTCGTTCCAGCCGTCGGCATGCCGGAACTCGTCGACGGTGCGGGTCGCGCTGAGGCCGGTGTGCCAGCCCAGATAGGGCAGAAGGCGCAGCCCGGCCGGCGTGGCGATCGCGCAGGCGGCGCAACCGACCAGGACGGCGACGAAGCGGGAGCGGTCGGGCAGCGCGTGGTCGGCGAGCGCACCCGCACCGTAGCAGAGCAGGATGAGCGGTGCAAAAAAGACGCCCGCATGAAACTGCGCCCACACGAGCACGAGCGGCGGTGCCAGCCAGAGCAGGTGCCGCCGGCCGCGCTCGACCTCGGCCAGAAGCAAGAGCAGGGCCGAGATGCCGACGAAGGTGACCAGATGCGGCCGCTCGCACAGGCGCGGCTCGGCGGCCGCGACCGCAACCAGGGTGGCCAGCGCGGCCGAAAGCGGGCCCGCGCCACCGCGACGGGCGGCCTGGTACACGAGCGCAGCCGCCGCCACGATGAGCGCGGCCTTGCCGAGCACGATGGCGGCAAATCCGCCCACTCGATACAGGAGCGCCACCAGCACCTGGAAGGCCCACGACATGTCGAGATCAGGCGCGTCCGGGTAGGTGAACGAAAACAGGTTGCGGAAGGGGATCTTGTGATGGGCCAGGATGACGTCGCCGAGCTTGAGGTGGAAGAAGAGGTCGTGCTCGGCCATGGGCGAAAGCGTCCGCTGCAGAACCCAGCCCAGCACCGCCGCCAACAGCAGCCGCGGCAACCATCGCATCGCCATCGGGCTCCATTATAATGGCGTCATGGTGTCGCGATGAGCCGCGAAGGAACACGATGACCGTGACGGCTGTGGCGGGCGCGGCGCCCACCCTGCCGCCCGCACCGCTCGCGGTGGCCGATCCGACCGGCCAGCTGCGGATGGGTGTCTACGCGGGCTCGGTCGAGACCGTCGACTGGAACGGGCTGGCTGCCATGCGTGCGCGCGGCCGGCTGTACCGGCTCTCGCACCACAAGCGCTGGTGGTATGCGGCCGCGGCCACGCGCGAGCTGTTCGTCGCGTGCGCGATGGTCGACGTGGGTTACGTGGCCAACGGGTTCGTCTATGCGGTCGACCTGGTCGAGCGCACGCGGCTGCTCGACCGCTCGCTGCTGGGGCTGCCCGTGCAGGTCTCGATCGGGCCGCGGCCGGCCGCAGGCGCACGCGCCCACTTTCGGACGCCCGGGGTTGAGCTGAAGTTCGAGCGGGCAAGCGCGGCCGCACCGTACCGGCTGCGCCTGCGCGTGGGCGATACCGTGCGGGGCGAGATCGAGCTGGCTGCGGAGGGCACGATCCCGTTCACGCTCATCTGCCCGCTGCCGGCTGGCGGCATCGCCAACTGCACCCAGAAGCTGGCGGCGCTGCCTGCGAGCGGCGAGGTCCAGGTGGCCGGGCGCAGCTTCTCGCTCGACGGCGGGCTGGGCGGCCTCGACTACACCAACGGGCTGCTCGCGCGCGAGACCGCCTGGCGCTGGGCCTTCGGGTTCGGTCGCACCGAGGGCGGCGGGGCGATCGGATGGAATCTGGTCGAGGGCTTCAACGACGCTCCCGGGACCGAGGGCGAGCATGTGGTCTGGCTGGATGGGGTGCCGCACCCGGTGCCGGCGGTGCGATTCGGTTTCGACCAGCACGACCCGATGCTGCCCTGGCACCTGCGGAGCGACGATGGGGCGGTCGATCTGACGTTCGCACCCATCGCCGGCCACTTCGAGAATCACAACCTGGTGGTGGCGCGCTCGTTTTTCGTGCAGCCGGCTGGGCTGTTTGCGGGCACGCTCCGCCTGGGCGGCCGCACCATCACGGTGGCCGACGTACCGGGTGTGACCGAGGATCAGCGCGTCCGCTGGTGAGCACGCACGATCATCCCGATCCCGCCAGTGCGCGCAGGCGGGCGCTCACTTCCGCCGACCGCGCTAGCGCGCAGTGGCCCAGGAAGAGCGCGTCCATGTCGGTCGTGAAAAAGCACTTCAAGGCATCGGCCACGCTGTTGACAATCGGCTCACCGCGGATGTTGAAGGAGGTGTTGAGCAGGCACGGCACACCGGTGCGCCGGTCGAACTCCTCGATCAGCCGGTAATAGAGCGGGTTGGAGGTGCGGGTCACCGAGTGCACGCGCGCCGTCCCGTCGACGTGCGTGACGGCCGGCACCACCGACCGCTTGTCCTCGCGCGTGTGGTAGGCGCGCAGCATGAAGGGCGAGGGCCCGCCGGGCGTGAACAGCTCGCCCGAGCGCTCGACCAGAACGCTGGGCGCGAAGGGCCGGAACGCCTCCCGGAACTTGACGCGTCGATTCAGAATATCCTTCATCTCGGGGTTGCGCGGGTCGGCCAGGATGCTGCGATTGCCGAGCGCGCGCGGGCCGAACTCGGCGCGTCCCTGAAACCAGCCGATGATGCGCCCGGCCGCCAGCAGCTCGGCCGCCGCCGCTGCCGGATCGCGCAGTCGCACAAATGGCAGCGCCGCCTTGCCCAGCTCCTGCTCGATCTCGGCATCCGTGAACTCGACGCCCAGCGTGTCGACGGTTTCGACGAAGCGGCGCGGCACCCGGTGCAGACCATGGGTGACCCACAGCGCGGCGCCCAGCGAGGTGCCCGCGTCGCCCGCTGCCGGCTGAAAAAAGTAGTCCTCGAACCCGGCCTCGCGCACGATGCGCCCGTTGGCCACGCAGTTCAGGACCACGCCGCCCGCCATCCCCAGGCGCTCGAGGCCGGTCAGGCGCCGCGTCAGCCTGGTCAGATGCAAAAGGATCTCCTCGGTCACCAGCTGCAGGCTGGCCGCCAGGTCGTAATGGCGCTGCTCGAGTGGCGACTCGGGCGCCCGCGGCGGGCCCAGCCGCGCCACCAGCCGATCGCTGACCCGGCGCTCCCGCTCCAGAAAATACGCGAAGTAGCGCAGATCGAGCCGGAAGCCGTCGTCGGTGAGCTCGACCATCTCGCGCAGCGCATCGGCATAGGTCGGCTTGCCGTAGGCGCCCAGCCCCATGACCTTGCCCTCGCCGCTGTTGGGCCGGAAGCCCAAATGTTCGGTCAGCGCCGCATACAGCGATCCCACCGAGTGGGGGAACTCGATTGTGTGCAGGGTCTCGATCTCGAAACCGCGCCCGACTGCGATGTGGGTGGACGTGCGCTCGCCATACCCGTCGATGGTCAGCAGCGCGGCCTGGTCCCAGGGCGCCCGAAACAGCGTCGAAGCCGCGTGCGCCAGATGATGGGTGACGTAGTGCACCCGCAGCGTGCGCCCGCTCTTCATGGAAAAGCTCTGCTCGACCGCCGCCACCGTGTCGCCCCGCCACGCCCGCAGGAGGTGGTTGGGCACGCTGTACAGGAACTCCATGTGGTGGCGCGGCACCGCGCTCTGCTTGTACGAGAACGTCTGCGCATGCACGCCCGGGTTCCAGAAGAACCCGACTGCGTCAACATCCTCGAGCCGCGCACCCGCGCGCTGCAGGCAGAACTCGATGGCCCGCGTCGGAAACGCGCGATCGTGCTTGCTGCGCGAGAAGCGCTCTTCCTGGGTCGCGCCCAGCACCTCGCCGTCGCGGACGATGCAGGCGGCGGAGTCGTTGGAGTGGTTGATGCCGAGGACGAGCATGTCCCCGCATCATACCGCGAGGCGCTACTTCACGCCCAAAAGCTCGACCTCGAAGATCAGGGTCGCGTTGGGCGGGATCACGCCACCGGCGCCGCGCTCGCCGTAGCCGAGCTGGGGCGGGATGGTCAGCTTGCGCTTGCCGCCCACCTTCATGCCGGCCACACCCTGGTCCCACCCTTTGATCACCATGCCGGCGCCGAGCTTGAAGTTGAACGGCTGGCCGCGGTCGAGCGAGCTGTCGAACTTCTTGCCGTCGGTGAGCCAGCCCGTGTAGTGCACGATGACCGTCTTGCCCGATTTGGCCTCGTCGCCGCTGCCGACCTTGAGCTCCTCGTATTCCAGTCCGGACGGAAGTTGCACGACTTTTCCTTTCTTTTCTTTGGCCTTGTCGGCCGACCAGGCAAGCTGTGTGGCCCCCACAAAGAGGCTGCAGGTCACGATTGCAAACACGGTTCTGCGCATGGCGAGCGAGCATAGCAGAGCCGGCGCGCGCGCGAAATGCCCGCGAAATGGCCACGCGTGCTACGATCTGGTCATGCGGTGGGTGGGGACCGCGCTGCTGGTGTTCGGCCTGGGCGTTCTCGCGGTGCGCTGCGACGACGGCTCGCCGGCGCTGCAGGCCGTCGAGCCTTCGAGCGGGCCCAATGATCGCGCGGTGGCGGTCGTGATCCACGCGCGGGCGCTGGCGCCGCTGGTCGGCGTGGACGTGGGCTGCAACGGTCACGCCACCGCCAACGCACACTTCGACGCGACGCTCGATACCTACCTGCTCCAGCAAGTGACGTGGCAGTCGAACGGCGATTTGTCCGCGATCGTGCCGCCGGGCCTGCCGCCGCGCCCCTACGACCTGCACGTGATGCCGCCCGGAGGCGAGCTTTTGACCCTGCCCCAGGCCTATCGTGTGCTGCCGCCGGGCGGCGGTGACGGTGGGCTGGGCGATGCCGGAACCTGCGCGACCCTGTACGCCAGCTCGCAGGTCGTCGTGGGCCCCAATCACAACAACGGTGACCTCGCGCTGGGACCGCCCGACGGGATGGCGGGCGTCCTGACCGGCCAATGGGCGGCCAATCGCACGACCTGGACGTTCTCATTTGATCCGTCGTCTTTGAGCGGGACCGTGACGGCCCGGGTGTCGTCGGTGCTGTGGGTGAGCGGCGGCTATGTCGACGATCGCGTCGTGCTCGAATCCTCAGGCGACAGCGGACAGACCTGGACCCAGATTGCGCAGTGGGGCGGGGACAGCGGCATCACGTTCCCGACGCTGCGCGCCGTGGTGGGGCCCTTCTTCGCGCCCAACATCACGATGGCGCCCGGGCTCGGGCAGGCGCAGGTGCGCATCCGCGGCGACGGCGCGGTGGGTCCGCGCGACGGCTTCATGCTGTTCGTGGACGCGGTCGAGCTCGACCTCTGTCAGTGATGCCTAGGGCTCGTCGACGCGCAGCACCTGGTTGCCCGCGATACCGGTGACCACGCGCTCGCGGCCCGACGGCCAGTGAACGCGCACCCACTCCGCACCCGTCCAGTCGCCCAGCCCGAAGCGGACGCTGAGCTCGTTCTGCGAGGCGCGACTGGAGCCGCCTTCGATGTCGCGCACCTGAATTAGGCTGCCGGTCTTGACCTCCACGCGCGCGCCGATGCCGGACACGTTGTCGACACCCGCCTTGCCCACCGCCCGCACGTGCAGCCACCGATGGCTGCCCTGGTCGGTCACATTGCGGAACAGGATGATGCGTGAGCCGTCGGTGTTGGCGACCACTGCATCGACGCGTCCATCGTGATCGAAGTCGGCGAAGGCGGCCGCAACGTTGTGGGCCGCGTTGGCGTCGAGCACCGGCCGATGGGGCAGCCTGATCTCGTCGAACTTGGGCGGCACCACGGCGCGGTTGTGGAAGATGAGGTAGTCGGTGTTGTCCTCCTGCGTAACCAGGATGTCGACCCAGCCGTCACCGTCGAAGTCCTCGAACGCGAGGCCCCAGCCGAAGTCGCCCCCCACACCGGCATCGAGCGAAATGTCGGTGAAGGTGCCGTTGCCGTTGTTGTGCAGGAGCGGGTTGTTGCCCGCATTGGACACGTAGTAGTCGAGCTTGCCGTCATGATCGACGTCGGCGCCGTCGATGCCCATCGGATGCACGATCGCCACCTGGTCGAGCATCGAGATCGCGGTCACGTCGGTGAAGCTGGCGCCGGCCTCGTTGCGCAGCAGGATGTGGCCGCCGCGGTCGTTCCAGATGTGCAGGTCGACGTCGCCGTCGTTGTCGTAGTCGCTGAACATCACCGCGCACGGATTGCCGGTCGAATTGGCGCGCACGCCCAGCTGGGCGGTGACGTCGGTGAAGGTGCCGTCGCCCCGGTTCTTGAGCACGTACACGAAGGGCTGGGGCAGCGTGCTCGACGAGCAGGCCAGATCGAGCTGGCCGTCGTTGTCGTAGTCGCCCCAAACCGCGATCTTGCTTTTGCCGTCCGAGACCAGGGCCGGGTTGGAGGCCGGGCCGCCCGCACCGGCGGCCGCGGTGACGTCGGTGAAGGTGCCGTCACCGTTGTTGCGAAACAGGTGGCCGGTGGGCTGGCACGACACGTAGAGATCGACATCGCCGTCGTTGTCGTAGTCCCCAGCCGCGACCGAGTAGCAGTCGATGCCGCTCAGGGCCACGCCCGCCTGCGCGGTGACATCGCTGAACGTGCCGTCCCGGTTGTTGTGCCAGAGCGCCGATGGCCACGACTGCCCGCTCGCGTTGGAGGTTCCGTTGGCGATGAAGATGTCGGCCCAGCCGTCACCGTCGAGGTCGACCATCGCGATGCCGACCCCGTGCTGGTTCCCGCCCGAAACCGCGTTGCCCAGGCCCGCCTGCATGGTCACATCGGTAAACATGATGGCGCCGGCTGGCCGCTGCTCGGACGACGGCACCGGTCCGGCGTCGAAGCCCATGGCGATTGCGCCGTCCATGTCAATCCGGGGGCCATCGGAAGCCGGCGCGCCGCCATCGCCCGCGAACGTTCCGGCGATCGTGCCGTCGCAGCCGCACAGAGCCAGCACCGCGGCGGCCGCGGCCAGCCACGCCCCGGGACGCCCGGCGTGCCCACGGCCGGCGCGCGGGCTTACGGTCGCTCGCGCTCGCACAGCGTCACGTAGGTATCCAGGCACGCTCGATCTCTCCATCCGTCATTCATCACCACGCACTGTGGAGGCGTGATCAGGTTGGGATTCGCGGCTACGAAGCCGTGGTAGCGGTCGGGCACGAAGGCGAATTGGGGCAGATCCCACGAGAACAGCCCGAGCGTGGTGGGCGCGCGCAAGGCGATCCACAGATCCGCGGCCGCGCCCGCTGCCACCATCCGCGCGCTGTCGGTTTCGCCCGGCTCGCCCAGCACGGCCACATGGGTTCCGGTCGGGCATGCGGTCATGGCGGTCGTATAGTCGACCGCCATGCCGAACGGGAAGAAGCAGTTGCCGGTGGCCGCGCTGACCACCCCGCCGGCTTCGGAGCAAGCGGCCTTGTGCTGGCAGGTGATCGTGCAGTCGGAGCCAGGCGGATCACACTGCTCGCCCGGCTCCACCTTGCCGTTGCCGCATGCATGCTCGCACACGTAGGGACGCAGGATCGAGGCGCTCTGCGGCAGGTTGCCCGAGGAGGGCCAGCCGCAGTGGGCGTCGTGCCATCCGTCCACGGCAATGTCCCCGCAGCGCTGATCGGCCGCTTCCGGCTGGCCGGGCGCCCATTTGGTGTAGGTGAGCGGCTCGCCGTCGACCCAGACGATCGGTGACGTCGGATCGAGCGTGTTGCGCATCAGTCCGATCCAGTGCGCAACGCTGCCCGCGACCCGCTCGACCAGCACCTCCACATCGGGACCGCCGATCACGGCCAGACGGCCGCCGCGCAAGCGGCAATCGGCATGCGCCGACATCCAGTTCTGGGCCAGGCTCCAGGCGACGAAGCAATGGCCGGTGTCGGGGTCGACGACGGCCGCTTCGGCGCCCTGCAGGTTCTGGCAGGGCGCGCGCCGCTTGCAGTGCGTGGTGCAGGTCGCGCTGTCGGTCGCGATGTCGCTGTTGCCGCTGCCGTCGTCGCAGTCCTCACCGGGATCCAGCATGCCGTTGCCGCACGCGGGGCCGCCGCCATCCACGCCGCCGTCGCTCGGCGGCGGCTTCTGGCAGGCGTCACCGACCCCGTCGCCGTCGCTGTCGGCCTGGTCTGGGTTGGGGACGTCGGGGCAGTTGTCGACGCCGTCAGGGACCCCGTCACCGTCGCGGTCGCCGGTGGGCGGCATTCCGAGCTGGACGTCCAGGATCGTCATCGCGTGCGGTGTCACGATGGCGCGACCCTGGCCGCGCGCCACCAGCGCAACTGCCCAGCCTTCGATCACCACCCGCACCGCGCCCACATTGTCGCTGAGCAGAACCACAACATCGCCCGGCAGCCTGGGCGCGCCGCCGCCGGGTGGAACCGGGCTCCGGTCGAGGACGCGGCGATGCAGATCGAAAAGGGTCAGCGTGAGCCGGGCCGGCGTGGGGGCGCTGCCGGCCATCGAGATGCGCACGCGCAAGGCGGTCTCGGTCGCGCTGCCTCCGCTGTCGCCGCAAGCGGGCAGCCACAGCGCGAGCAGGGCCGACAGCCAGAGCCCCCGCGTCATCATCGCCTCCCGTCGATGAGGCCGAGCGAGCCGCCGCCGACTCCGCTCGAGCCGCCGCTCGAGAGCGTGACCGCGGCCGCTGCGCCACCGGCTGCGGCGGCACCCACCAGCGCCCACACCCACCAGTGGCCATACCAGGACGAGCCTTGATCGGGCGGCGGCCCCGGCGCCGGTGCGGACAGGGCAGGCAGCGCGGGCGTGGGTGCGGGCGCGGCCGCAAGCGTGGGCGCTGCCGCGGATGCGGGCGCAGATGTTGCGGGCGTGGATGCGGTGGCGGGTGCAGGCGGGGCGGTCGGCCGGATCGAGAGGTCGACCGCTGGTGGCGGTGCCTGCGCACGTGCGCGCGCCGCCAGGAGTTCGGCGCGCTGCTCGTCCTCGAGCTTGCGCACCAGCTCCTCGACGCGTCTGCGCAGCGGATCGTCGGGCGGCTGCAGGTCCAGATACTGTTGGTAGGCCGTGATGGCCTTGCTGCGCTCGCCCATCTTGCGGTAGGTCTGCCCGATATTGATGAGAAAGGCGGGCACCGGGTAGCTCTTGTAGCCGGCTTTGAACTCGCTCAGCGCATCGGTGAAGTGGCCGGCCCCGTACAGCTTCTGCCCGCGCTGGAAGTGCTCTTGCGCCGCGCTCTTGTGCGCGGACTCGTTGGACCCTGTAAGTGCGAGCACGAGCACGAGCGCGCCCGCAAGCGTCATGGCCGCGCCCCCTGGAATGGATCCACCAGCCCACCCTGCTTGAGGTCGACCTCGGGCGCGTGGGTGTCGGGCGCCGGTGACGGGGAATGCGCGGTCGGCGGCGGCCGATGGGGCGTCAGCGTGACCACGAGCCGCGCGTCGCGATCGAGATCGGTCACCAGCTGCGCGGACCGATAGCCGGGCCGCTCGATTGAAAGCGTGGCCGAGACCGGGCGGCGGTTGGTTTTCCAGATCAGCGGAGTGGAGCCCAGGGGCACGTGCGCGCCCCGCAGGCTCACGGTGGCGCCGCTCGGCACCGACTCGATGGTCAGGGTGACCTGCTCGCGATCCGGCGCCGCGCGGGCACCTGCGCTCGTCCGCTCGATTTCGGTGGCAGCCAGCTTGGGCGGCGGTCGGGTCGCCTGCGGCGCCGGGGCGGCAGCCAGCGGCAGCGGCCGTCGCACCAACGTGACCAGACCGACCGCGCCCAGCGCCACCGCCGCCGCCACCACGGCGATCGGCTGCCAGCGGCCGGGCGCTCCCGGAGCGGGCGCGACCGGGGTCGGGTGCACCGCCTCCTCTGTCACCAGGCGCGCTCGCACGCTGGGCGGGCGCTCGCAGTGCAAGCCGATCCAGGCCGCGAACTTGTGACGCGACCAGCGCGGCACCTCGGTCAGGCCGTCGAGGGCCTCGCTCATGTCTTGCGCGCTCTGGAAGCGCGCGCTCACATCACGCGTCAGCGCACGCAGCACGATTGCATCGAGCGCGGCCGGCACGTCCTGGTTGTGCTGCGAGGGCGGCAGGATTTCGGCCTCGGTGACCTGGCGCAGGGTCTTGAAGTCGGTGTCGGTGCGAAACAGCCTGCGACCGGTCAGCAGCTCGTGCAGCACGATGCCGACCGCGAACAGGTCGGTCCGATGATCCAGCGATCGCCCGGCCACCTGCTCAGGCGCCATGTACCCGTACTTCCCCTTCAGCGTCCCGGTCTCGGTGCGCTCGCGCGGGCCCTCAGCGAGCAGCTTGGCAATTCCGAAATCGAGCAGCTTCACGGAGCCGTCGCGGCCCAGCATGATGTTGGCCGGTGACACATCGCGGTGCACGATGCCGAGTGGACGGCCGGCGGGATCGGTGGCCCCGTGTGCGTAGGCCAGCCCGTCGCACAGCTCGCGGATCAGAAAGCAGGCCGCGCCCACGGGCATGCTCTCGCCGCGCCGCGCCAGCGTGAGCACGAGATCGGACAGATCGATGCCATCGATGAATTCCATGGCCAGAAACACGGTGCCCTGGGCCACGTCCAGCTCGTGCACCTGCGCGATGTTGGGGTGATGCAGGAGCGCGGACAGCTTGGCCTCGTTGATGAACATGTCGACGAACGCCGGATTGTCACCCAGCGTTGGCAGTAACATTTTCACAACTACGTCGCGCTCGAAGCCGCCCGGGCCGGCAAGCTGGGCTCGATAGACGGTCGCCATGCCGCCGTGGCCGATGCGCTCGATCAAGCGGTAGCGCGCGAACGGGATCGGCTGGGCCAGAGGACGTCTCACCTAGCTCACCACGGTGATCCCGGCAGCTTCAATTTTCCGCTGGGAATGCACTCGGGTCAAGCAGGGAGTTCTTTGAAAAATCAATATGCTAAGATGTAGGTGCACATGTGCGCCCGGCTCGTGCTGGCGTTGGTGGCGGCCCTGCAGCAGCCGCAGCAGCCCGCCCCCAAGACGCCGCCCAAAAAAGTTGTCATCCGGCCGTACACCCCCCCCAAGCTGCTGCCGGAGCCGGCGCCCGAGCCGTCCGAGGTCAAAGTGGTCGAGGCGCGCCCGACCGGGGACCAGCCGGACGCGCTGGTGATGGTGCGGCCGTGGGTCTCACAGATGGTGGGCGCGGTCCAGCGCGGCGCGCGGGTGCCGGTGCGCGGCCAGCTGCTAGCCAAGAGCGCGCACGGCTGCCCGAGCCGGCTCTGGTACGCGCTCGAGCCTTTCGGCTGGATCTGCTCGCACGAGGTGAAGGCGGTCAACCAACCGCCGTCGACCGAATCGGTGCTCAAGGTGGTCGAGGGCCAAGTGGTGCCGTTCCGGTACGTGATGGTGGGCGTCAAGGCCGACACCTTCCTGCCCATGTGGGCATCGTTGGAAGATCTCAAGGCAGGGGCGGAGCCCGAGCGCCAGCTCAAGCGCGGCGACACGGTCGCGGTGCGGCCCAAGCTCGAGCACGTGGGCGCCACCGCCTACTACATGGCCGTCGACGACAAGATGGTGCCGGTATCGGGGACGTTCGAGCTGCGCGACTTCTCGCACTGGCACGGCGAGGTGATCGATGACAAGACGGTGCTGCCGTTCGGCTGGGTGACGCCCGAGAAGGCCAACGTGCTGGACGCGCCGGCCGGCAAGAAGATCGATCAGATTGATCGGCGAGCCCGCGTCCAGATCGTGGAGGAGCAGAAGGTGCGGAACCGACGCTGGCTGCGCATCGGGGAGGGCCGCTGGCTGAGCGCCGACGCGGTCAACGAGGTGCGCAAGATTGCGCGGCCCAAAGGCACCGGCGAAAACCCGCAGTGGTTCGACCTGGACCTGGGCGAGCAGGTGGTGGTGGCCTACGAGGGTGAAAAGCCGGTGTACGCGACCATGGTGTCGTCGGGGCGCGAGCCCAACCATACGCCGCGCGGCAATTATCCCATCTGGGGCAAGGTCTCGGCCATCACCATGAAGAGCCAGGAGTACGATGACGTGCCGTATTACGTGAACAAGGTGCCGTGGGTGCTGTTCTTCCAGGCCCACAACGCGCTCCACGGCGCGTACTGGCACGATCGGTTCGGCGTCACCAAGTCGCATGGCTGCGCAAATCTGGCGCCGCTGGATGCACGCCATCTGTTCGAGTGGATGCGGCCGGCGCTGCCACCCGGCTGGACCGGGCTGCGGTTCGGCGATCTCACGCAGCCACCGGTCGTGCACGTGCACAACAGCCGACTCCGGCCCGAGCTGATCCAGGAGCGCAACATCGGGCCGCCCGACAAGAACGATGAGGCCGAGCGGCTCAGCGACGCGGTAGCCCGGCGCGAGGCCAAGGAGCGCGAGCAGGAGATGCTGCAGCAGCAGGGAGCGCCCGGGACCCCGGGAGCGTCCGCGGCGCCGGGGGCGCCGGGGGCGCCGGGCTCACCGGCCGCACCAAGCACACCTGCCCCGGCACCTGCACCGCCTCCCCCGCCCCAGCCGCACTGATCGCCTCAAGCCTCAAGCCTCAAGCCTCAAGCCTCAAGCCTCAAGCCTCAAGCCTCAAGCCTCAGGCCTCAAGCTCAGGCCTATCCGGCCCGCCGCCACGCTTGCGCAAGCCGCTGACCCATCAGGTGCGCCAGCCCGTAGATCGATTCCTGCGGATTGACCCCGAGCGAGGTCGGGAACACCGAGCCGTCGATGACATGCAGGTTCTCGATCTGGTGATGCCGCAGATCCTCGCTGCGCACGACCGCGGCCTTGGGATCGTCGCCCATCTTGCAACCGCCCATGACGTGCGCCGAGAACACGCCGATGCGCCCCACGTCCATGGGCGCCCGATCGAGCTGCGCCAGGTCGCGCTCGCTGGTGAACGAAAGCGGCGGATCGTGGCCCGTGATGACCCGCTCGGCGCCCACCGCCAGATCGGCCCGTATCAGCACCCGCAGCCCCTCCCGGAGCGCCTCCCAGATGCGCGCCCGGAGCGGGTAGTCGCACAGCGGCGCCCCCGAGGGGCGCACGGTCACGGTTCCGCCCGGCTCCTCGGGATGGAAGCCGTCGATGGCGAGCCCGATGTGGCCCGTGTAGTACGCGAGGTCGGCCATGACGCGCCGATGATCGGCGCCAAAGCCGGCGGTCGCGATCGCCATGATGACCGGATGCAGCGGTGCCGCTTCGAAAAACAGCCCGACCCGCTGGCCGCGCTCGGCCAGCGCGTGGCAGGCCACCGATTGCGGCGGACCGTAGAAGGGCTCGATGCGCTGTTTCCAGCGCGCGAACACACCCGCCACCGGGTGCAGGTAAGTTCGCCGCCCCACCATGCCGCCGCCGAGCCCCGACCGGATCAGGATGGCCGGCGTCCCGATGCCGCCGGCCGCCAGCACGAACCACTTGGCTTCGACCAGAAGCCGTGAGCCGGCCGGCGAATACCCGTCCTCGCCCATGACCGTGCAATGCGCGCGCGCGACCCGCGCACCCGCGGTCTCCAGCCGGTCGACCCGACAGCGCGCCAGCACGGTCGCTCCTTGGGCCACGGCGTCGGGCAGATAGGTCACCAGCATCGACTGTTTGGCGTCGACCGGGCAGCCCATGCCGCAGTAGCCGCTCTTGAAGCAGTTCTTGACGTTGCGCCGGGTCGAATACGCGGTCAGGCCAATGGCCTGGCAGCCGTCGTACAGCAGCCGGTTGTTGAGGTTGGAATCGTCGAGCGGCCACTCGCGGACGTTGAGCCGCTCCTCGATCGCTTCGAAGTGCGGCCGCAGCACCTCTGGAGTCAATCCGTGCACGGCGTGCACTTTCCGCCAGTGCTCGAGCACGCGGTCGGGTGTGCGAAAACAGGTCGTGTAGTTGACGACCGTGGTGCCGCCGACCGCCCGACCCTGCAGGATGGTCACGCCGAGATCCTTGGTCGCGCGCGCGCCCGCCTCCTGATACAGGTCCGGAAACGCCTCGTCCTCGCGCATGTGGAAGTCGGCTTTCGTGAAGTGGCCGCCTTCCTCGAGCACCAGGACGTCCAGGCCTGCGCTCGCGAGCGCGAACGCCACCACCGCGCCACCAGCGCCCGAGCCCACGACGCACACCTCGGGCCTGAGCGTGGTTCCGTCGGCGAGGCTGCTGGCTTCGCTGAAGCCGCGCGTCATGTCGCGATCTGAGGGGGACCCGGATAGCCGATCGAGTCCCAGGTGTCGGCGGCCATGTAATAGACGGCCGTGGTCATCTTGCGCAGGGCCACGTAGCCGCCGCGCCGCACCGCCAGCCGCGAGTCACGCCAGGCGCGCAGCACCGCATCCTGGCCGGCTGCATCCAGGTGTGTGAACGGGCGCAGCCGCCCGTCGAACAGCGCGCCCATCAGCGCGTTTTCGAACAGGAGGAGCAGCCGCTTCAGGTCGCGCTGCGCTTCCGGCACCTGCAGCACGAATTGCTCGTCGATCTCATGCGCGATCGAGATCGGATCCGCGCCCGGCCCGACCACGGTCCGGGCCGCGATGGCGGCCAGCACCGCGAACTCGCGCGGGTCGAGCACGCGCAGGGCGCGGCGGGGCCGCCAGGATTTGCGGGTCGGCCACGCGAACAGCCCGGCGCTTGCGAGCAACACGCCGCCCAGGAGGCCCAGCTTGATGAACCTGCGTCGGGAAACCCACTGCCCCATCTCGGCGCAGCTTGCCGCACCCGATCCAGCGGGTCAAGCGGCGTGTTATGATGAACGGGGGGACCATGCGCGGCCGCCGATTCCTGCAAGCTGCCCTGGGGGCGGGCGCCGCCTTGGTTCTGGCCGCCGCCGGCTGCACCTTCAATCTCGATTCGGTCCCGCGCCCGGGATCCGGCGGCACGGGTGGAATCGGTGGCGCCGGAGGTGCGGGTGGCATCGGTGGCGCCGGCGGCGCCCGCGACGGCGGTCCGGGCGATGGACCGCGGCCCCTGATGTTCGCGAACACGACGTCGATTCCGGTCGGCAGCGGGGCCATCGCCCTCGTGGTGGCAGATCTCAACGGCGACGACCGGGCCGACGTCGCGACCGCAAATCCCGCCGCGAATACGATTTCGATCGTGCTGCAAAGCAGCCAGCGGGGCAGCTTCGTGGTGGGGTCGGATCTGGTCGTGGGCGGAGTGCCCAGCGCCATCGCGGCGGGCGATCTGAATGTCGACGGGCGGCTCGATCTGGCAGTGGCGCGGCGCGGCGAGAACACGGTCGCGCTGCTGGTTCAGCAGGGCGCGCCCGGCGAGTTCGGCGCTCCCCTCACGCTGATTACAGGCGGAAACGGATCGGAGCCCAGCGGGGTCGTGATCGCCGACCTGAACCATGACGGCGCACCCGACCTCGCGGTCAGCAATGCCGGTTCGGCCTCCTTGTCAGTTTTTCTCAACGGCGGCGCCGGTCAGTTCCGCACGCTGAATGCCTACACCGTCGGCGTTTCGCCGAGTGCGCTCGCGGTCGGCCCCTTCTCGAGCGCGACCGGGCCCAGCCTCGCGGTCGCCTGTGCGGGCTCGGGCGATGTGTGGGTCCTTCCGGGCCTCGGCAACGGAACCTTTGGTCCGCCCAGCAACAACATGGTGGCGACGGGATTGACTCAGGTCGTCAGCGTAGACGTGAACGGCGACGGCCTGACCGACCTTTTGACCACCGTGGGGCCGGCCAACCAGGTGCGCGCGCTGCTCCAGCAGGCGGCCGGCAGTTTCGCGGCCGGCCCCAGCTTTGCCACCGGGACCGCGCCCAACGCAATCGCGGTCGCGGACCTGGACGGCGACGGCACTGCCGACTTCGTGGTCGCCGATCACGGGTCCAATCAGCTGACCGTGTTCCAGCACGATCCGGCTGCGCCGCAGGGCTTTCGGCCTCTGACCATCCCGGTTGGCGCCAGCCCGCGCGCGGTCGCGATCGGCGACCTCGACTCGGACGGCAAGCTCGACCTGGTGACCGCGAACGACGCGCCCAGCGCCGGATCCATCACGATCCTGTTCCAGCAATGAGCAGCTCTATGTAAGCTTTCCCGTCGGAGTCGGCAGTAAGCCGAGTTCTGTTGCCGCCTTGGTTGCCCTGCGCGGCCGGTGATCATTCATCTGGGCACCGCGTTGCCGCGGGCCTCGAGCGACCAGTACCCGGGGGTCTTGCGCGACGCGGGCCGCGTCGGCCGCCTTTCGGCGGCACCCCTCTATTCGGTCTTGCTCCGGGTGGGGTTTGGCGTGCCCCGCCTGTCACCAGGCGGGCGGTGGGCTCTTACCCCACCGTTTCACCCTTGCCGGCTTGCGCCGGCGGTCTGTTCTCTGTGCCACTTTCCTTCGGGTTGCCCCGACTGGCCGTTAGCCAGCACCCTGCCCTTGGGAGCTCGGACTTTCCTCGGACCGCGCGCCTTGCGGCGCCCGGCCCGCGATCACCTCGCCGGCTCCGGCGGGAAACTTTATGAACCGTGTTCTGCTTGTTCCGCCTCCTTGCCCTCGTCCTCGGTCTTCGGGGTCTCCATCAACTTGTCCCAGTATACGATACGATGACAATTTGGACACGTCTCGATGCTTCCGCCACGCTGCAAAACATTGAATAGTTGCGGAGGGATATTCATGTGACAGCCCTGGCAGGTGCCGCCTACGACCGCCACCACGGCCAGGCCCCGCTTGAGCCGGATGCTCGCATAGCGGCGCATCACCTCGGGCCGCACCTGGCGCGCAATCTCCTCGCGCTCGCGCCGGGCCTGCGCCACCTGCTCGCTGAGCCCGGCCACCTCGGCCTGCCCGGCCGCCTCTTCCTTGGCCACCGCGTCGCGGATCACGTTGACGTCCGCCTCGTGGGCCGCAATGTTTTTCTTGAACTCCTCGATCGCCGCCATGAGCTTGAGGACTTCTTCCTCGCGCTCCTGAGCCATCTTGCGGGTGGCCTCGAGCTCGCGCTGCGTGGCCATGTACTCCTTTGTGTTCTTGACCGCCTGCAGCTTGATCTTGGCGCGCTGCGTGAGCTGCTCCTCGTTGCGCAGCGCGGACTCCTGCTCGCCGCGGTAGCGCTCGGTTTCGGCAAGCTGCGCGCGCTCCTGTGCCAGCAGATCTTCGACCCGCTTCAAGTCGCCTTGCATTGCCTTTAACTTGGCCGGGATGGCGCTCAGCGCCGCTTCAATTTCCTGCAGTCGGGCATCGTGCTGCTGCAGCTCTTCAAGCAAAATCAACTGATCTTTCAACGAATCCCTCCGCGGTGGGCCCACCTGGATTCGAACCAGGGACCAGCCGGTTATGAGCCGGCAGCTCTGACCACTGAGCTATGGGCCCGGCCTGGTATTTAGTTTTCAAGATGATGCCTGCGCACGGTCCCTGTCGAATGCGCTGCATGATGGATCACAGCAGCCCAAAGATCAACCAAGCTCATCCGCTTTCGGTCTGGTCAACCCTTGACAAGGCATTCGAGCTCCTAAAACATCCCACCCGCTTGAGGGGAAGGAAGGTGCCGATGTCCAGAACATGCGCGAGCGTGGTGGTGATCGCAATCCTGGGCGGGTGCGGAACGACGATTCGTTATGCGCCCACGAACCCGGCGCCGCGTGCGATGGTCGCGCGCGCGCCCGAGACGGTCGAGGTCTTCACGGTCCAGAGGCCCGCGCAGCCCTTCGTCGAGGTCGGGCTGCTCGAAGCCGAGCAGGCGAGCGAGCTGAGCACCGATGATTCGACGACGGTTCTGGCCAAGCTGCGCGAGAAGGCGGGAGAGATCGGTTGCGATGGCATCATCCTGACCGATCGGACCGACCGTGTGGTCAGCGCGCAGCACCAGCAGTACGAGGGCAGCAGTCTCTCACACACCAGCGTCAATCGGCTTCAAGGTTATCGCGCCGCGTGCATCGTCTACCAGCCGGGCGAGGCGGCCAAGGGCGCTGTCGTCGGTGGGCTTCGGCGAGCGCGCTCCTCGGGTCGCTGAGCGTCGGGCGAGTACGCTACGGAGGCGAACGCCGCCGGGTCAGGAGCACCAGGAGATCTCGGCGTCGGGCGGCAGGTGTTGGCAGTCGTTCGCGTGCTCGATCAAAACCGTCGAATATGCCACCAGCGCGTCGACGTCGGCGGCGCCGAGGAGCGCCCAGAAAGCGATCGCGGGAATGGCTTCCGGCAGCAAGCCGACCGCGAGCAACCCCAGCAGCGCAATGATGGTCGTTCCGTGCTCAACCGTCTTCAACGCGCCGCACGTTGTGGGCAGGAGCAAGATCCCGTCCGGTAGACCGAGGCTGCGGTTCAGGTCGGCCAGGCAGTCGTTCCCGGCGCGCACGACCCGAGCGGGGGCGGGTGGGGCCTGGGCGGCAAAGTCCGCGCTCATCTCGCTCAGCGCCGCCAGCACCGCGGGATCGTGCGGCAGGGTATCGCTCAGGATCTGGAGGTTCTGGTCGATCACGACCTGGCCCTCGCCCGCGCTCGGCACCGCGAGCGTGATCGAAGTGGCATTCCCGACGCGCTGGAACGCGAGCTTCACCTCGCCTGCGAACCCGCTGCCGACCACGCCGAAAGAGCCGTCCCCGTAGTCGACCAGCTGCCAGTCGTCGATTCCGTCGGCCTTGCCGGCCGGGGCAGGCACGGTCCGCACAACCCTGCCCTGATTCGCAGCGGATGGCGCGCACGCGCAAAGGGCCAGAGCGAACAGCATTTTTCGCATGCTGGCCCAACAGAGCAATCGGGGTGCCAGCAGTTATGCCAGTGAAAATTCAGTTACCTGGACCCCGCGCCAGTGTGCCGGCCGGTTGTCTGGCCTGGCTTGTTCAGTTTCAGGGGGGGCGGGGCCTCAGTTCTCGACGAAGCTCTTGAGGCGCTTGGAGCGGCTCGGGTGACGCAGCTTGCGCAGCGCTTTGGCTTCGATCTGCCGGATGCGCTCGCGCGTGACCTCGAAGTCCTGACCCACCTCTTCCAGCGTGTGGTCCGATTTTTCGCCGATGCCGAAGCGCATGCGCAGGACTTTCTCTTCGCGCGGGGTCAGCGTGGCCAAGACTTTTCGGGTCTGCTCGGCCAGGTTCATCGAGATGACGGCGTCGCTGGGCGAGATCACGCCCTTGTCCTCGATGAAATCGCCCAGGTGCGAGTCTTCCTCCTCGCCAATCGGCGTTTCCAGCGAGATGGGCTCTTTGGCAATCTTCAAAACCTTGCGCACCTTGTCGAGGGGCAGCTCCATCTTCTCGGCAATCTCTTCCGGCGTCGGCTCGCGCCCCAGCTCCTGCACCAGGTAGCGGCTGGTCCGGATCAGCTTGTTGATGGTCTCGATCATATGCACGGGGATGCGGATGGTGCGCGCCTGGTCGGCGATTGCGCGCGTAATGGCCTGCCGGATCCACCAGGTGGCATAGGTCGAGAACTTGTAGCCGCGCTTGTACTCGAACTTGTCGACCGCCTTCATGAGGCCGATGTTGCCCTCCTGAATCAGATCCAGGAACTGCAGGCCGCGGTTGGTGTACTTCTTGGCGATCGAAACCACCAGGCGCAGGTTGGCCTCGACCAGCTCGGCCTTGGCCTTCTCGGCCATGCGCTCGCCCTCGTGGATCTCGCGGTAGGTCGTGCGCAAGAGATCGACCGCCAGCTTGGTCTCCTCCTCGACCCGCTTGGCTTTGCGCTGGGCATTCTTGACCACCTTCTCCATCTCGAGGAGCTCGTCCTCCTTGAGACCCAGCTTCTTCATGACCGCGCGCGCCTTGGCGGGTGAGCTCTTGATCTCGCGCCAGGTCTTGCGCAGCTCCTTGAGGCTCATGCCGGCCCGCTTCTCGCAGTCGGCGATCTCCTCCTCGGCCTTCTCCACCCGCTGCACGAAGCCCTTGAGCTTGTCGACGATGCGCTCGATCTGCTTCTTGTTGAGGCGCAGCTCGGAGAGGAGCTCGAACATCTCCTGCTTGTTGTCCTCGATCTTGGCGTTGAGCTTCTTCTTCTTGGATTCGCTGACCCGCTTGGCGCCCAGGCCCTCGCGCAGCTTCTCGTTGTCCTTGTGGATGCGCCGGACCTTGTCGATGATCTTGACCACCCGGTCGGTGTGCCACTCCTCGTCGAACTGCTCGTCATCCTCGTCGACGTCGCGCACGACCTCTTTGATCCGGATCTTCTGCTTCTTGAGCCGCTCGCCGAGATCCAGGATCTCCTCGACCGCGATCGACGAGTTGAGCACCACCTGCAGGACCCGCCGCTCGCCTTCCTCGATGCGCTTGGCGATCTCGACCTCGCCCTCGCGGGTGAGCAGCGAGACCGTGCCCATCTTGCGCAGATACATGCGCACCGGGTCGTTGGTCTTGGAGTAGCCGTCCAGATCCTCTTCTTCTTCGCTGTCGTCCTTCTTGTCGTCGTCCTCGATTTCGACGTCTTCCTTTTGCGCGGTCTCCGTGGACTTCTGCGCGCGCGCCGCCGGGACCTTCGCGTTGCCAACGATTTCGATGCCTTCGTCCCCGAGCGTGGACAGCCAGTCGTCGATTTGGTCGGCCGAAACAATCTCTTCCGGCATCTGATCGTTAATCTCGTCATAGGTCAAAAAGCCCTTGGCTTTGCCCATGTTGATGAGCTGCTGCTTGCGACGCTCGGTGTCACGGTTCATACGCGATCTCCCTGTTTTTGAAGCAGTGCGTCCCGCTGGCGCGCGACCTCGGTGAGCTTTTCTGCCAGCTCCCGGCTGGGAGCGGCGCGATATTCCTTCTGCAGCCGCGCTGCCTCGTCGGTCAGGCGGCGGAGCTGCATTTTCAGCAGGCAGTCGGCCACCGCTTGCTCGGTCGCCGGCTCCTCGTCAAGCAAGGCTTCCGCCAGCACCGTACGCAGGTCGGCGGGTGCCGCCTCCAGAAGCGCGCTCGGGGTCGCGCGCTGGCCTTGTGAAATCTGGCTCAAAACCATGTGATAGAGCCGTGCCAGATCCGCATCCGCAAACAGCGCCCCGGCATCGAATTCCTGAGCCTGACCGCTAAGTGGTGGCTTGGCAAGTAAAAGAGCAATCAACTTCACCTCTTCAGGCGCGGTTTTTCGCTGCGCCCCGCCCGGTTTTTCGGTGGTGGTGGAAGTTTTCATGATTGCTGGAATTCCGCCCCGCAAACCCTGCAGGACCAGGCGCGGCTCGACCCGGATCCGGTCAGCGAAGTGGCGCACATACAGCTCGCGGGCGGTCGGGTCGTCGACGGCCAGGAGCAGGCCCTTCACCTGCTGGATGGCTTTGACGCGGCCCGGCACGCTGGGCTCGGCGGCGGCTGCCACCTCGTCCAGAAAATGCTCGATGGCCGGAGGGGCCTGATCGATCAAGGCGCGCATGACCTCGGCACCTCGCGAGCGTACGAAGCTGTCAGGGTCGACCTTCTCGCCCGTTTGCGGCAGGGTGGCCACGCGCGCTTCCACGCCGCCACGCGCACAGAGCTCGATGGCCTCGAGGGTTGCCTTGCGGCCCGCGGCGTCCGCATCGAATAGCAGAACGACAGTTTGGGCCATCCGCTTGAGCAACCCCAGCTGATCGGGGCCCAGCGCGGTCCCCATGGGCGCGACCGCCTCGTCGAGGCCGGCCTGATGCAGGGCCAGCACATCAAAATTGCCTTCGACCACAACCACACGTCCGCGCTTGCGAATCGCCTCGCGCGCAGCATGCAGGCCGTACAGCTGGTCCTTCTTGTGGTACAGGGTCGACTCGGGGGAATTCACGTACTTGCGGTCTTTGGCGTCGGGATCGAGCAGCCGCGAGCCAAAGCCGACCACCTCGCCCGAGCGGCCGATGACCGGCAGCATGATGCGATCGCGAAAAAAATCGTAGCGTTTGCCGCGCTCGCTGACCCCGACCAGGCCGATTTTCTCGGCCAGCGCAAGCGGAAGCTTTTGGGCCAGAAAATGCTGCTGCAGGTTGTCCCAGCCCTCGGGTGCGTAGCCCAGCCGGAAGCGCTCTTCGGTCTCGGGGCCGATGCCGCGGCTCTTCAGATAGGCGCGGGCGCGCGCACCGCGCGGGCCCGACAGCTGGGCGCGATAGTAGCTGCAGGCAGCTTCGGTCAGGCGCAGCAGGCGCTCGCGCTCGGTTTCGCGGTCGGCGGCGGCGCGCCGCTCTTCGGGCGTGCGGGCCGGCTCGGGCAGCTCGACCCCGGCCCGCTGCGCCAGCTCGCGCAACACATCCATGAAGTCGCGCTTCTCAAAATCCATCTTGAAGCGAATCACATCGCCGGAAGCGCGGCAGCCAAAGCAGTGATAAAACTGTCGGGCGCTGTTGACGTTGAACGAGGGCGTGCGCTCGTCGTGGAACGGGCACAGCCCCTTCCAGTTGGCACCGCCCGCGCGCTTGAGCGCGACCTGCTCGCCGATCACCTGGACGATGTCCGTGCGGTCGCGGATTTCCGCGATCTTGTCCTCGGGGATGAGTCCCAAGACGGCGCGCGCCCCCTCTATTGCTACAAAAGCGCGCATTATAATGTCGGACCGACGCGCGTCAAGTCGCTTCGCCGCTAATCTTGCAAGCAGGCCAGAAGCTGCTCGCGCGTGACCAGGCGGGCCTCGACCAGAAGCCCCAGCAGCTTGCGCAACACGGCTTCATCGCGGGCCACCAGCGCCTCCAGCTCGACCACGCGCCGCTGGAGCTGCTCGAACGCGGCCCGCGCGACCGGCATGGCCGCAGTTGCGGGAGCGGGCGTGGGCACGGGGGCGGCCGGGGCCGCCACCGAAGCCGGCGACGCCATCGGGGTAGGGGCGGGAGCCGGCGTGGGCGGTGGGGTGAAATCGACATAGCGCAGCCCGGGAATGTTGTCGCCGCCCGCAGCCGCCGACGAGCCGCTGCGAGCGCGCGGCAGATTGGGATCCACGCCCTTGTAGTGCTTGTCGATGGCGCGCTCGATCTGGCGGGGACCCACGATATACGGGCGGACGTTGAGCTTGGTGCGAATGCGCACGTCGTCGAGCGTGGACAGGTTGGTGGGGTCGCACAGCGCCAGATCGAGGAACTTGCCTTCCTGAAAAAACGGAATGACCGCGTGCGCCTGGCAGAACTCGAGCGTGAGCAGGTCGAGCGTGTCGGGCGCGATGTCCCACATGAGGAGTTCGGGCGCGATCGGGATGTTGAGCTGCGTGGCCAGCGCGCGCACCAGATCTTCCTCGTGTACGAGTCGCAGCTCGATGAGCTGGCGGCCCAGCTGGCCGCCCCAGCGCTGCTGCTCGCGCAGCGCCACGCGTAGCTTGGTTTCATCGATCACGCCGGCCTCGATCAGGATCTCCCCCAGACGCTTTCGGGCCATGGCTCATCGATTTTAATGGCTGCGCCGTTTTTTTGACAGGCTTACCCGGGCGGCGACAATGAGCCATGGAGACAACGACGCGCCCGCACGGGCGGAGGCTGCGCGACCGGCTGGTCGCGCGCGAAGGCACGGCCAACCCGACCCTCTTGCGCTACGAGCTGCAGAATCTGCTCCTGTTCGTCGATGATGATCTACGCGAGACTGCGCTGGCGCTGGGCGGCATCGAGTCCTTTCTCACGCACGCGCTGGCGGTGCTGGAGAAGGAGGACGTGGTTCCCGACGAGCTGGCTGCGCTGGCCTGCGACGCCAACGTGCTCGACCGGCTGGACTATCTGGGCGAGACCCTGTCCAACCTGCGCCGGCGCATGGGGCTCATCGCCCAGACACTCAAGTAAAATCGGCCTGTCGCCGGCTGTTGCCTGCCTGCCGAGGCTGGGGTAAGGTTGCTCGGCTTTGGCTTAGGGAGGCGGGGAATGAGACGGTTTACCAGCTTGGCTTGGGCTTGCTGGGGCGCGTTCCTGCTTGCGCCTGCGTGCGGGGACGACGCGCGGCCGCCCGAGCCGTGGAAGCCCGACGTTCTGTGCCCGGGCGCCGGCTGTCCCGACACCGGCGAGACCAGGCTGCAGGTCGGCTTCGCGAAGGCCAGCCTGAGCCCGAGCGCGGCCAACTACTCGACCGATCCGTACGCCGATTTCGCCGACTGGCACGACGACAACTGCAACGATGTCTGGAATCCGGGCGAGACTGCGGCCGGGCGGCCCAACGGGGTGTGGCTGTTCGGGCGTGACAGCGGGCGACCGGGCCTGGGCGTGCACGACGATCCGGATGGCCACGACGACGGTCTGGAAGCGCGTACGATCGTGATCAAGACGCACGGCCTCGCGATTGCGCTGACGCAGCTCGACCTGGGCGGCTACTTCATCGACGAGATGGACAAGATCCGCGACCTCGTGCGCCAGGCCGGCGACCGGGTCGACCTGGTGCTGGTGGGCTCGACCCACAACCACGAGGCGCCGGACACGGTCGGCCTGTGGGGCCGCGACGATCAGCACTCGGGCATCGACCTCAAGTACATCGATTTCATCAACCACGCGGCCGCGCAGAGCATCCACGACGCGCTGGCGGGCCTCCAGGAGGCGACGCTCACCATCGGGCAGGCGCGCACCGAGGACGCCGGCGGCGACATGTCGCACTACGTCGGCGACTCGCGCGATCCGGTGGTGATCGACAACATGCTCACGCTGTTTCTGTGGAAGAAGCTCGACGGCACGCCCATCACCGCGCTGGTCAACTGGTCCTCACACCCCGATGACACCAACGGCAACAATCACATGCTCACGGCCGGCTACCCGCACTATCTGCGCGCGGCGCTCGAGCGCGGGTTTACCCGTATGGGCACGACCTATCCGGCGCTGGCACCCGCGGTGCTGTTCATGGAGGGGCAGGTGGGCGGCCAGATCGGGCCCAGCGGGCTGGTGCATGCCATCGACGACAGCGGCGCCGAGGTGCATAAGTGCAACCTGCCCCAGTACGCGCCCCAGCGCGGCTGTCCCGATCCGCGGAACCCCGGCCAGTTCATCCACATCACGCCCGACGACTGCTCGCTGTGGCCGCGCGCAATCGGCCACGCCGTGGCCACGTTCGCGTACAAGGCGGCCCAGACCGGCGCCACGACGGTCGCGGATGTGCCGGTGGGCTGGCGCACGAAGCGCTTCAAGGCGCACGTCGACAACGTCGGCTTCCAGGTGCTGTATCTGGCCGGCAACTTCATGGGCACCCGCAACATCGTCGACTACGACCCCACAAAGCCCATCGATATGACCAACCGGCCGGCCACGATCACCGAGGAAACCTACGTCACGCTGGGCCCGAGCTCGTTCGTGACCATCCCGGGTGAGCTGCACCCGGAGCTGTTTCTGGGTGGCTACCACGGCGAGCATGCCGGGACCTACCCGCTCATCAAGCCCCAAAATCCCAACCCGCCCGACCTCTCGAAGGCGCCCCCGCCGCCCTACGTGTGCGACGTGATGGAAGGCGACTACCGGTTCGCGCTTGGATTGACCTCGGACTACCTGGGGTATATTTTGCCCGCGTTCAACTTCGAGCTCGGCACCCCGCAGCCCTGGATCGATGAGGCGCCGGGTGACCATTACGAGGAGACGCGTTCGATCAGCGGCGACGCCGAAACCGAGCTCATCGGGACCATGAAGAAGCTGATCTCGTATGGCAGGAGCAACGTACCCACGACCGTGAACTGCCCCGGTCGGTAGTGAGAAAGGAGCTTTCGATGCGGACTTTGCTTCACACCTTGACGGTGCTGGCGCTGGTGCTGGCGGGCTGCGGCAACGACAAGAAGCCGCCGCCGCCCGATGGGATGACGGTGACGCCGCCGCCCGCGACCGTACACGACAACAACATGGACGTCCCCGCCATCTATGCCTGCAACGGCTCGCGCATGGATCCGGCGGGCTCGCCCACCGAGTTCATGGTCAACGGCAAAGTGGCCGACTTCCAGTCGGGCAGCGGGGTCGCGGGCGCCGTCATCAGCGTGTTCCCGGACACCGCCGCGGTCATGGCCAACCAGCCCTATGACACCAAGACCTGCGACAATGCCGGCAACTTCACGGCGCTCAAGATCCCGGCCAACCATTATCGGGTCGCGTTCAAGTCGACCGCGACCGATCAGATCGATACCTTCGAGTTCGGGATCCCGATTCCGCCCGGGACCACGACCACCACGCGCAATTCGGTCTCGCGCCTGACCGCGACCGCGCTGCCCACGCTGGTCGGCATCGACTACGACATGACCAAGGCCGCGGTGGCGGGCGGTGTGCGCGATTGCGGGCCCGCCGGCGGCGGCCTGGGCCGCTTCGTCAAGGGCGCGCTCATTGCCGTCACCGTCGGCGGCGCACCGGTGCCCGATGGCCAGGTGTTCTACTTCTCGGACAACGACCTGCCGGTGCGCAAGACCCAGCAGCAATGGACCAACACCGACGGCCTGTTCACGGCGCTCAACCTGCCCAGCGGGATGGCGACGGTGGAGGCGCGGGCGGTGCTCACCGCGGGCTCGCAGCCCGTCGTGGTGGGTCGCGAGATGGTCCCGCTGATGGGCGGCTCGCTTTCCATCGTGGACGTGTCGCCGCTCGCGCACTGACGTTGATCGCGTAAACCTCAAACGCCGGGGGCTTCCATGCGGAACATCCTGTGCCGGGTGACTGGCTGTGTGATCGTGTACGCGCTCGTGCGGGCGGCCTGGGCCGGGCCCGACATCAAGCTGGAGATGGGCGGATACTGGCGGGTGCAGGGCATTCAACTGTTCAACCAGTACGATCTCGACCATGTGCCGACCGGAACCGCGCCCGTGGAGCCGGCGCAGCATGCCGCGTATCTGATGCAGCGGCTGCGGCTCGAGCCCAAGCTCTCGTTCGAGAAGCTGGTCACGCTGCGGATGCAGGCCGACGTGTTCGACGACGCGGTCTGGGGCGACAACGAGCAGGCGACCTATGGCGTGCCCCTGTTCGCCGAGCAGCCCACGAGCACCAATTTTCTCGGTCAGCCGGTCAACAGCATTCAGTTCAAACGAGCGTGGCTGGAGCTGAACATCCCGGTCGGGCTGTTGCGCATCGGTCGTCAGCCCTCCAACTGGGGGCTCGGCATCCTGTCCAACGCCGGCGACGGGTTCGATGACGACTTCGGCGAAAACCATTTTGGCTCGACCTTCGACCGCATCGCGTTCGCGACCAAGCCCATCTCGATCTACAAGACCATCAAGGGCGCGCCCAACGTGGACTCCAACTTCATCATCGCCTACGCCTACGACATGCTGAGCGAGGAGCCCTGCGTCGTCGATCGACCGCCGCTGGCGACCCGCGGCTTCGACTGCACCTTCCTCGACCCGGTGCAGCGCTACACCAAATTCTTCAACGAGCGCCCGTTCGGCAGCTCCAACTGGCTGTCGCACAACTCCAATGACGTCCAGGAGCACATCCTGGTGGCTTATTACAACAACGAGAAATGGCATCCCTGGAGCGTCAACGATCAGCTCAAGTTCGGCACCTACATTGTGTTTCGAGTGCAGAACAAGAGCTTCACGGTTCCGCTGCGGCCGCCCAATCCGAACACCGGCTTTCCGGGCGACGTCGACAACGGCGCCTTTGCCGGCATCTACGACGGGTACTACAAGCTGCGCTGGGGGCCCTGGTACTCGGAGGCCGAGGGCTACTACATCCGCGGCCGCGCCAGCGGAGTGCTGCCGCTGGGCAATTACGAGAAGGACGCCGGCATCATCGGTGCGGTCTGGCGCGGCGGCTGGATGACCGACCAGTTCGACGCCATCTTCGAGTGGGGCTACTCGTCGGGCGACGGCAACATCGGCGACGGCTTCTTCACGCAGCGGCCGCTGCATCCCGATTACAACGTGGGCCTGATCCTGTACGAGGAGGTCATGCGGCAGCGCTCGTATGTGGTGTACTCGCGATTTTTCGCCAACGCGTTGCAGTCGCTGGGCGGCGTGATCGACTCCTACTACCTGTTTCCGCGCGTAAGGTGGCGGCCGTTTCCGGGGCTCGAGGGGGTGCTGGGTGTGCTGGCGGCGTGGCGCGACCAGGCCGATAATGCCCTCTTCGATCCGGCCCGCGACAGCTTCATGGGCTTTGAAACCGACGCCGGCATCAAGTACAGCTGGGCCGAGGATCACTTGAACTTCAAGCTCGAGGGCGGCCTGTTGTTCTTCGGGGACGCGCTGGGCGAATACAATTCGTCGGTCGCCAGCTCTCTGCAAGCCCGCGTGGCCTTCCTGTTCTGACCGGAGAATTCACTCGCGAGGGCTTTTCTCTGCGTTCTCCGCGTTCCCTGCGGTTAAACTAACCGGTCTCCATGGAGCCCCGGGGCAAAGTGGTGCGCGAGGTGCTGCTCGCGTTCGCGGGCGCGACTGCGGCCTGCGCCCTCCTCTATCTCGCGCGCAACCTGCACCCCTTCCTGGCCTCGTACCTGCACACGTTCGTGGCGGTGGTGTTCTGGCTGCTGCCGATGCGGCTGCTCGAGCGCGCGGGGCGCGATCCGCGCGCATACGGCCTCACCTGGCGCCCGCTGGGCCGCAATCTTGTGTGGGCGCTGTGCGCGATTGCGATCGTGTTTCCACTATTTCTGCTCGGGTTTCGGCTCTACTACACGGTCCTGTGCGCGACCCTGCGGCCGGCGCTGTGCGCGCGCTGGGCGCCCTCGCTGTGGCGCAGCGCGGGCGTGCATGTGGCGCCCAATTTCGCCCTGACGGCGGCCGCTCAGCTCATCGTGATCGCCATTCCCGAAGAATTCTTCTTCCGCGGCTACATCCAGGGTCGGCTGCGCGAGGTGTTCGCGCCGCTGCCGGCGATTGCGCTGTCGTCGCTCATCTTCGGCCTCGGCCACTACCTGGTCGACTACGATCCACAGCGGCTGGCCGTCGCGTTTCCGGCGGTCCTGTTCGGGATCCTGCGCGAGCGCACGGGCAGCATCGCGCCGGGCGCACTGTTTCACGCCAGTTGCAACCTGTACATCGATGCTCTGCATCGCACCTTCTTCGCTTGAGGACGGCGTGAGTCGTGTAAGATCGATAGACTGATGCGCGTCGCCGCTTTCTTCGACATGGACAAGACGCTCCTGCGCTGCAACAGCGGCGCCTTGTGGGCGCGCTACCTGCGTCGGCGCGGCGAGATCTCGCTCTACGAAACGGTGCGTGCTTTCGTCTGGATCCTGCAGTATAAGTTTGCGCTGCTTGATTTCGAGTCGGTGACCCGTCGCCTGGCCGCCGACATGAAGGGTCAGCCCGAGGTCGAGCTGGCCGAGAAGTGCCGCCAGTGGGTGGGCGAGGAGTTGGTGCCGCAGGTGTTTCCGACCGCGCGCGAGCGTATCGCGCGCCACCGCCAAGACGGGCACGTGGTTGCGATGCTGTCGTCGTCGTCGCCCTATGTGGCCGAGCCGCTCGCGCATGAGCTGGCGCTGGACGCGGTTCTGTGCACGCGCCTCGAGGTCCAGGCCGGCAAGTTCACCGGCCGCGTGCTGCCGCCGGTGTGCTTCGGCGCGGGCAAGGTGACCTGGGCCGAGCAGTTCGCGGTCGAGCACGACATCGATCTCGAGCAAAGCTGGTTCTATACCGACAGCTACTCTGACCTGCCCATGCTGCGCCGCGTGGGGCGCCAGGTGGCGGTCAACCCCGACCCCCGGCTGCGCCGTTTCGCGCGGCGCGCGGGCTGGACCCTGGAGGACTGGTGATCCTGCCGCCAGCGGTCGAGCGGCTGATCGAGCTCGCGATCGACGAGGATCTGGGCCGCGGCGATGCCACCAGCGACGCGCTCGTGGACGCAGACGCGCTCGGCGACGCGCGCATCGTGGCCAAAGAGGTGCTGGTTTTGTCCGGGCTCGACGTGGCGGCGCGCGTGTTCGAGCGCGTGGATGCGCGCATCGAGGCCACCGCGCTGGCGCAGGATGGCACGCGGGTCGCGCGCGGAAGCTCGGTCATGCGGGTGCGCGGCCCGGCGCGCGGCATGCTGGGTGCCGAGCGGACCGCGCTCAACTTCCTGCAGCGCCTGTCGGGAGTGGCCACGCTGACCCGGCACTTCGTGGATGCGATCGCGGGCACGCGGGCCCGCATCGCCGACACCCGCAAAACCACGCCCGGCCTGCGCTGGCTCGAGAAGCGGGCGGTGCGCGACGGCGGCGGCAGCAATCACCGCGCCGATCTGGCGGCCGGGATCCTGATCAAGGACAACCACGTCGCGCTGTGTGGGGTCTTGGGTGCGCTCGAGCGGGCCCGGGCCCGCGGCGCGCACTCGCTGCGCGTCGAGATCGAGGTCACGCGGCTCGACCAGGTGGAGGCGGCGCTGGCCGGGCGCGCCGACGTGATCCTGCTCGACAACATGCCGGCCGCCGAGGCGCGCAAGGCGGTTGCGCTGGTGGCGGGACGCGCGCTGGTCGAGGTCTCGGGCGGGGTCAGGCTGGACAACGTGCGCGAGCTGGCCGACGCCGGCGTCGACATCATCTCGGTGGGCCGGCTCACGCACAGCGCGCCTGCGGTCGACCTGTCGCTCGAGTTCGAGCATGAGCCCGCGTCCGGATGAAACCATCGTGGCGCGGCTGCGCGCGTGCGCGGGCGCGTGGGTGAGCGGACAGACGCTGGCGCACGAGCTGGGCCTGTCGCGCGCGGCGGTCGCCAAGCGGGTGGCCGCGCTGCGCTTGCGTGGCTTCCAGATCGACGCCCAGGCCCGGCGTGGATATCGCCTGCTCGGGCTGCCCGATTCGCTCGAGACCGCGGTGCTGGTGCCGCTGCTTCACACGCGCTGGGCGGGTCGGCCGCTCGAGTGGGTGGAATCGTGCAGCTCGACCAGCGACGTGGCGGCCGAGCGGGCGCGCGCCGGTGCACCACACGGTCTGTGCGTGGTGGCGGAGGCGCAGGAGCGGGGGCGCGGGCGGGCCGGGCGGGTATGGTTCTCACCGCCGCGAGCAAACCTCTACCTTTCGCTCCTGGTGCGGCCACCCTTGCCGCCCGTGCGCGTGCCGCCGCTCGCGCTCGCGGTTGGTGTGGCGGCTGCCGAAGCTCTCCACGAGCAGGGCCTGGCGGTCGATCTCAAGTGGCCCAATGACCTTTTGGTGCGCGGGCGCAAGCTGGGCGGCATCCTGATCGAGATGGCCTCCGAGCTGGAGCGGGTCAGCTTCGCAGTCATCGGCATCGGGGTGAACGTGAATGTCCAGGCGCCGGCCCTGCCCGAGGAGCTGCGCGATCGGGCCACCTCGATGGCGATCGAGACCGGGCATGCGCACGTGCGCGCTCAGGTGGCGGCGTGCCTCCTGGAGCGGGTCGAAGCCTGGTACGAGCGGTTCGTGGCCGAGGGGCCGGGCCCGGCGGCGCGCGCGTTTCGGGCGGCGGCGCAGGCCACGCTGGGCCGGCGGGTGCGCGTGCTCTCAGACCGCGACGCGCCCATCGAAGGGGTGGCCGAGGACATCTCCGATGAGGGTGCGCTCCTTTTGCGCGACGAGTCCGGTCGCGTGCAGACGATCGTGGCCGGGGAGGTCGTGTTGTGAGAGGCGCTGCTTGCGCGCTGCTGGTCGTGGCGGCCGCGTGCGCGCCCGCGCGGCCGGTGCGCGTGTTCCCGGCCGACAAGACCTACCCGGACCAGTGCCCGCGCTTCGACATCTACCGCGACGAGTTCGCGGCCCTGACCGTGGTCGAGTCGCGGCACCAGGACGACCAGATGCTGTTTGGATACGCGACCTGCGACGCGGCCGCCGATCCGGCCTGCATGCTGCCGCTGTGTGAGCGCGTGCGTGGCGATCGAGACTTCGTGTGCACGAGCGAGCGCATCGAGCGCAAGCTGTACCCCAGGCGAGCTGGACCCGATGGGCCGGGCGCGCGCACGCAGCTGCCGGCCGAGCCCTTCTGCTGGGGCGATCGATGCCAGCTGGGGCTGGCGCTGGCGGTGGTGCGGGAGGACGACGGCGCGGTTGTGCGGCGGCTGCGGTGTCGGCTGGTCGGGTCGCTGGTTTGGTTCAAAGACTCGCAGGATCCGCGGACTTCCGTGCGGGTGCAATGTAAGGTGAAGAACCAGTACGATGGTAGCGTCCAACCTCGAGACTGCTATCCTGTGTACTGATGAAACGTATCGCGCTCCTTGTGATGGCGATCGCGCTGGCACTGGCGGCGGTCACGCTGCTGTGGCAGGAACGACGCGCGCGGACCGCACCTGCGGGCGCCCAGACCGCAGCGGGTGCGCAGGTCGCGCCGGCTGCGCCGACTGCGCAGGCGCCGGCCCCCAGCCCGACCCCGGCGGCGCCGCCGATTGCGCCCCCGGCCGCACAGACCCCGGTGCGCAAGCTGCTGGGCCCGAGCGGGCCCATTCCGGCCGGCTCTGCGATCGCGACCCCACCCGGCCAGGAGCCGCGCACCCCGGACGGTGAGGAGATCATCCGGCCGGCGCCGCCCGACCAGCGGACCGTGCGCGATCATCGGGGCGAGCCCACGGTGGCGCCCAAGCGGAGCTTCTCGAGCAAGGGCATCGACGCGGCCATGGCGGCGCTGCGGCCCGCGGTGGCGCCGTGCGCGCCCGCGAGCTCGCGCGTGACCCTGACCTTCACGCTGGTCTCGAGCGGTGGCAGCGCGCAGGCGCGCGATGTGCACATCGTGGGTGCGCAGCTCGACGCGCAAGCGCAGACCTGTGTGGACAAGGCGTTGGCCGCGCTGAGCTGGCCGACTCCCGACGGCGACGGCAGCGATCTGGTCACGATGCCGCTGGTCCTGCGGTAGATATTTCAGGTACAACCCCGGTCAGCGTCGCTTGAGGTTGCGAAACGTGACCGCGGTCGTGTCGCCCGCTTTTTCGACCACGCGCGCGCTCCGTGGCAAGAGGGTTTGCGGATCGAACTCGAGGTCGATCGAGCGGATGCGGGCGCGCAGCGCCTGGGCGCGCGGGATCAGGTGCAGCGAGCTCGGCGCCGGGGCCGTCATCTCGTAGTCGGCGCGGGCGGCGGCCAGGTCCGCGCCCCCGCCCAGCCACAGCTGCATCTGGCGCACGAGCGCCCGCAGCCCCGGTTGGCGTGCCAGGTCGTAGCTCTGCGGCGGCTCGTCGGGTAGCGTCAGGGTGGCACGGTCGCCGTCGACCACCAGCGTGCTCGGGTCGGGCTCCGTGTAGCGCCACTCGAGATGCGCCGGCCGCTCGAACGCAAAATGACCGCGCGAGCTCAGCTCCTGCTTGAAGGCGGCCACGTTCTTCTTCTGCACGAACTCGCCCGACAGGCCGCGCATGTTCCTGCCGGCTGCGGCCAGGCGGGCCAGCAGTGCGTCGACGTCTCCTGGGCCCCGGGCGGCGGCTCGTGCGGGGAGGCCGCACAGCACCGAAAGCAGCGCTAGGGCGGCTTCTGCTCGGCCACGTAGGCTGCCAGCGCGTCGATGCTCAGGAACGCGCGCTTGCCCACTTCCTCGTCGGGAATCGCAACCTTGAACCGGCGCTCGATCGCAACCGCCAGCTCCAACGCATCGATCGAGTCCAGGCCCAGGCCGGCGCCGAACAGCGGCGCCCCATCCTCGATCTCTTCGGGCTGCACGTCGTCCAGCTTGAGCGCTTCGACGAGCAGCCGCTTGAGCTCCGTCTTGAGTGTCTCCCGATTCAAGATTCCTCCGCGCGTCAGGTGAGCCCGCCATCGACTGAAATGACCTGCCCGGTGACATAGGCCGCCGCGTCCGAAGCCAGAAAGCGCACCGCATGCGCGACCTCCTCCGGGCGTCCGGCCCGGCCCAGCGGTACCGCGGCCAGAAGCTGGGCGCGCACGCCCGGCTCGAGATCGTGCGTGCCCTCGGTTTCGACGAGGCCGGGCGCGACCGCATTCACTGTGATGCCATAGCGCGCAACCTCGCGGGCCAGCGAACGCACCAGGCCCAGAAGGCCTGCCTTGGCGGCCGCATAGTGGGTCTGGCCGGGCCGGCCCACCAGCGCGCTGGCCGATGAGAGGGCGATCACGCGGCCGTGGCGGCGCGCAATCATGGGGCGCAGCGCGCGTCGCAGGACCAAGAATGCCGACTTCAGGTGCACGCGCAGGATGTCGTCGAAATCGGCTTCCGGCATCATGGCGAGCAGCTTGTCTGCGCGCCGGCCGGCCGCCAGGACCACCACGTCGAGCTCCTCGCCCGCGCACAGCGCATCCACGTCGGCGGGGGAGGTCACATCGGCGCAGCGCGTGCGCACGCTCAGGTGAGCGCCGCTGGCGACGGCTTCGAGGCGCTGCGCGGCCTCGGGATCGGAGAGGTAGGCGCACAGGACCTCGAAACCGTCGCCGGCCAGCGCCAGCGCGATGGCTCGCCCGATGCCCTTGGTTCCTCCGGTGACCAGCGCGCGCGGCGCCATGCGCGCATTGTAGCAGCTTGTTGGTGTCGGGGTGGTCGGCAGCCGCGCGCCGGGCCGCCGTCGCTCGGGGTCGGGCGTCGGCGAGGGCGTCGGCGTCGGCGAGGGCGTCGGCGTCGGCGGTCCAGCGTCAGACCGGCGTGCTATGAGGTAAACTGGGGTCCTCCGTGTCGGCCAACCAGCAGAGCGAGTCGCACGCCAGTGACGATGCGCACGCGCCCCTCCACCCGCAGCCGCCCGCTCTCGTGCGGCCGGCCGTGTGGCCGCGGCTGCTGACCTATGGCACCGTGCTGGCCGCGCTCTCGGCGGTGGCGCTGGGCGCGCGGCCCCTGGTGCTGGCCGCGCTGCTGCTCTCGGTTTGCATCTGGATCGCGATTGGCATGATGTCGCCGCGCTCCGGGATATTTGCGCGGCCCGCGCTCGGATGCGCGCCCGGCCGCGGCCGCATCGCGCTCACCTTCGACGACGGCCCCGATCCGGCCGTGACCCCGCGCCTGCTCGAGCTTCTGGCCGCTCACGGCCAGCGCGCCACCTTCTTTCTGATCGGACGCCGCGCGCAGGCGCATCCCGATCTCGTGCGCGCAATCGTTGCGCGCGGCCACGCCATCGGCAATCACTCGTACACGCACGCCTGGTCGACCCCACTCTGGACCACCGGGCGGCTGGCCGCCGATCTCGCGCGCTGCCAGGAGGTGCTGATGCGAGCCGCCGGCGTGCGCCCGCGCTGGTTCCGGCCGCCGGTCGGGCTATTCGGGCCGCGCGTGGAGTCGGCGGCCCGGCGCGTGAGCCTCGCGCTGTGCGGTTGGACCCTGCGGTCGAACGACGGCGCGCTGTTTGGCTACGACGCCACGCGCGTGCGGGCACGCGTGCTGGCTCGGCTGCGCGACGGCGACGTGATCCTCCTGCATGATGGCGCCGAGCGCTCGCACCGGCGGCCGCGCGCGCCCGAGGTCCTGCCCGCGCTGCTGGAGCTTCTGGCCGCACGCGGTCTCCGATCGGTAACGCTCGACGAGCTGCTGGCGCCGGAGCTAGAGTCCGAGTCATGAGCGGCGAGCGCAGGCGCGGGGTTTCGAGGCTTGCGAGCGGAGTGCGTACGCAGAGAAGGGCGCCCGGCTCGCCCGAGCCAGCCGAGCCGCCGAGCCGCGCCGGAGCGAGGCGCAAAGGAACAAGATGACGAGCCTGGCCCAACGGATCATCCTGTGCGGAGCGGCGTGGCTGGCGCTGGCGGCACGGCTTCCAGCTGAAGGACGCGCCGACGACTCCAACTTCCGGCCCTACGTCGTGGGCTCACGCGCCGCCGGCATGGGCGGCGCCTTCACCGCGTTGGCCGACGACGGCGGTGGCCCCTACTACAACCCGGGCGGCATTGCCTTTGCGCGCCGCTCTTCGCTCTCGCTGTCGGCGTCGGTGTACGGCCTGGTCTCGGGCACCTTCTCCGACGCCCTGGGCGACGGTCACAACTTCAACTACCAGGACCTGAACACGTTCCCGGTTTCAACCTCGGTCATCATCAAGTTCGGCGCACTCGACACCCCCGACGGCTCGCCCGCCAACGCATTCGCGCTCAGCGCCTTCGTCCCCGACGCGTTCCGCATCGATGACCGCGATTCGATCCGCTCGAGCCAGAATGCTTTCTTCCTGTCCGACGAGGAGCAGACGGTGTGGGCGGGCCTGACCTATGGGCGCCGCTTCGGCCGGATCGGCATCGGGATCTCGAGCTTCGTGCTGATCGGAAGCGCAACCACGCACCTCGACCTGACCGCGGCCCCCAACATGAACGAGTTCGCGACCATCAGCGAGCGCATCGACGAATCCACGATCGGGTTCGTGGGCGCGGCCGGCCTGCGCTTCGACCCCAGCGACCATCTGCGCCTGGGCCTCTCGATCTATTCACCCGAGCTGGGCGGCGGCAGCCGGCGCGCGTTCGTCCGTGTGGCCGTGGCTCCCAACATGGCCGGACAACCCAGCCAGATCGTCGTGGTCAACGCGGACGACCTGCACACGACGCCCGCGCTGCCGCTGCGCGCGCAGGCGGGCGCGGCCTGGACCAGCGGGACCTTCACAATCTCGGCGGACGCCATGTTCCTGGCCCCGCGCGACGTCACCGACGACGCCGACCGGGCCGCCGACGGCCTGGACCGGCACATCGTGCGCAACGCGGTGGTCAACGGCTCCCTCGGTGCCGAGCTGGTGGCGGCGGGCCTGGTTCCGATCCGGGCCGGCTTCTTCACCGACTTCGCGGCCTCCAACGAGCCGCTGGCGCAGCCGCCCGGCACGCCCAACCCCAACGCGACCAACACCTCGCACGTCAATCGATTCGGTGGCACCTTCTCGATCGGCTACAAGACCGAGCACACGGCCACCGATGCGGGCCTCATCCTCTCGTACGGCTCGGGCAAGGAGGTGGTCCCGCACAACCTCAACTTCCAGGACCTCATCCCGACCACCGAAACCCAGCTCTACGCCTATATCTTCCTGGCCTCGTCGTATGAGTTCTAGGTCGATTCACGTACGCGTGCGACCCGTGCACGATCGTTCTTAGAGATGGGCGCACCGTCGCGCAGATAGACCTTGAACAGCGCATCGGCGCGCTCGCGCTCGCCGTGCAGGAGCGCGTGCACCGCCCAGGTGCCCTCGTCCTCGTGCTCGCGCGACTCGGGCTTGGCCAGAAGGTAGCTGCGCTCGGTGTCGGCCCGCGCGCCCGCCCGATCGCCCGCCAGCAGGCGCGCCTGCGCCCGCACGGCGAACGCATGCGGGCAGGTGTGGCCGTCCAGAACCGCCGCCTCGGCCTGCTGGGTCGCCTGCGCCAGGTCGCCCAACCCGAGCGCGATTCGCGCCAGGTTCTCGTGCCAGAGGTGCCAGGTCGGCTCCAGCTCGCCGATGCGCCGCCAGCACCGGCCCGCGGTCTCGAGGTCGCCCTTGAGCTCGGCCATGCGCGCCTGCACGTGCAGCGCCTGCGTGTCATCGGGCGCCAGCCGCAGCGCGCGCTCGGCCAGCTCGGCCGCCAGCGCAAGCCGGTCCGCGCCCAGCGCCGTATAGGCCAGCCGCGCCAGGTCGTGGCCGCTTTGCGCCTGACTCTCTCCGAACCGGAGCGCGCGCTCGTCCTCGGCAAGATAAGCCAGGCACTCGAACTTCTCCTGCTCCCAGTAGTCGAGCTCGCCGTCGTCGTCGCGCTCGCCGGTCTGGCGCGACAAGACTTCCGACAGCTCGAGCGCTTTTTTCCAATCCCACTGCCGGCGCGCGAGCTGGTAGCGCATGCGCAGCGCGGGCACCGAAGGCGGTCCCGCCCCGTCCTGATGCTCCTTCTCGAACTTGACGATGAGCGCCTCCGCAGCCGCGAGGTCGCTCTGGCCCAGCAGCGCGCGCACGCGCTCGTGCACGGTCGCTGCCGCGCTGCCGCAATCCGAGAGCACTGCCAGCGCCGGCCCGAACTGGCCGCGGTCGTTGAGCCGATCGGCCAGCATGCGGCGCGGATACTCGAGCCCCGGCCCGGCCGCGATGGCTTCGCGCAGCAGACGCTCTCCCTCGGCCTCGGTCGCAAGTGTCCGATCGAAAAGCTCGCTGCCCCGGAACGCCTTGGCATAGGGATCATCGGGCGTGCGGGCCGCGATCTTTTGCAGGATCGGCTTGGCGATCCCGGGCACCCACAGCACCTCGAGCAGCGTGTGCGCGTGGGCGCGCGCAACCCCCAGATCGTCGGGCCGGCTCTTGGCCAGATCGAGAAAGAAATCATGCGCAGCCTGACCCGACTCGTGCTCGACCAGGAGCGCCCCGATGCGGGTGAGCGCCCCCTCGCCGAGCGAGGTGCGCTGCGCGGCCCCACGCATGTAGCCCACTCCCTCGCGGCCATGTCCGGCCGCGACCAGCGTGTCGCCCAGCTCGTACTCGAAGCCCGGATCGCCGCGACTCATGCCGACCGCGGCTGCAAAGGCTTCCAGAGCCTCGCCGTGGCGCCCGGCCTGCCGCAGATACTTGCCTTTCTGGGCGTACACCCAGCCGTAGATGGGCCGGCGAGCCAGCGCCTCGCCCAGGGTGGCCAGACCCTGCTCGAGCTGTCCTTGCTGGGCCAGCGCGGCCCCCAGGATGGCGTAGCCGGCTGCTACGTTGGCATCACGCGCCAGCATGGCCTGGCACACCTCGGCTGCCGCCGCCGGCCGCCCATTCGCGTACAGCAGGTCGGCCAGCTCGATGCGCAAGCCGACATCGTCGGGGCTTTTCTCGATGCGCCCGGCCAGCGCGCCGGCCGCGTCGTCGATCCGGCCCAGGCGCGCCAGCATCTTCGCGCGTTCGACCGCCGCGTCGCGCCGCTCCGGGTCGAGCGCGAGCGCCTGCTCGTAGGCCTGCACGGCCCCCACCCAGTCGGCACGCCGGGCCAAAAGCGCGCCCTGCACCGTGTAGTTGAACGGGTTCTTGGGATTGAGCTCGCGCGCGCAGTCGTTGAGCAGCCAGGCCAGGGCAACGTTGCCGCGCCAGTTGGCGACCCACGCCAGATTCTCGTTGGCCCGTACGTGCGCGGGATCGCGCTCGAGCGCCTTGGCCAGCGCGTCGTAGGCGTCGTCGTAGCGTCCCAGCGACAGCAGGCAGTCGGCGATCATCGACCAGTTGTACGGATCGGGATCGTCGCGATCGCGCGCCCGCTCGAAGGCGGCCTTGGCCTCGTCGTAGCGGCCGTCGAAATAGAGGATCTCGCCGACGAACTGCTGCGGCCACTCGTCGTCGGGCCACAAGGTGGTGACCTGGTCGAGGATGCCGTACAGGGCCTGCTTGCGCTCGGTCGATGGCTCCGCGTTGGCCAGCTCGCGCGCGCGCCGGAACTGGTAGAACCAGGACAGCTCGTAGTCGCGCCGGATGGCCAGCGACTCGGCGACCAGCTGGTCGCCGTCGGCGGGCCTCTGGTCGTGATACGCCGCCCACGCCTGGTCCACCAGCGCCATGTAGCGGCACTCGGCCGCGCCGGCGGCATCGAGGGCGGCCAGGCGGGCGGCGTCGTCCTTGTGCACCGCCACCAGCGCGCCGTCATTGGACAGGTCGCGGATCCGGGGCAGGTCCTCGTAGAAGGTTTCCCGCACCTCGTGCGTCATCGGATCCTGGACCTCCAGAATTTCGCGCGCGTCGTCGTAGCCGACCGCGATCGCGACGTGACGCGAATCCGAGTAGTCCTCTTCCATCAGCACCGGAACGCCGGCGTCGATGAGCTTCTTGATGCGCGCGCGATCGGCCTCGATGCGGCGGGTCAGAAAGCCCGCCTTCTCGAGGTAGCGGCGCACCCGATACACCGGCGTGCCGCCCTCGGGAAACTTGATCTCGCGCGCGATTTCGATCTGGTCCGCCGACACACCCAGAAAGCGCAGGTAGAGCTCGCACGAGGCGGGCCCGCAGTGGTTGCGGAGCTGGGCCACCGACGGGAAGGCCTGCAGGTGGCGGCGCGGCCGGGCGCTGGCCTGGGGCTGCTCGAGCAGGCGCGTGGTGCGGCGTGCCCAGCGCGCATACAGGTCGCGGTCGTCGGCAGCGGCCGCCAGCTCGGCGAAGGCCTGCTGCGCCTCCGCCAACCGGCCGGCTCGATAGAGCGCGCACGCGCGGTCGTAGGCGTGGCGGCGCGCTGCGTCGGCATGCGGGCTGGCCGCGAGCAGGTCCTCGAGCGCGGCCACGACGTCCGAAAAGCGGTGCTCGGCCATGCGCAAGCGCACGCGCAGCCAGCGCGCCCACAGATCCCCGCTGGCCAGCGGCGCCAGCTCCGCCAGATGCTGGTCGGCCAGCGCAAAGTCGCCGGCCAGCGTCGCCACATGCGCCAGCCCGAGCCGGCCCCAGCGCCGGCCCCGCGGCACCAGCGCGAGCGCGGACTCGAATTGGGCGCGCGCGGCGGCGCGTTCGTCAAAATCGATCAGCAGATAGCCGGCGAACACGGCCACGCGCGGATCGCCCGGGAGCGCGTTTGCAGCCGCCGCCAGCTCGCGCTCGGCCAGCTTGCGGCAGCGCTTGCGGCCCAGCAGGCTGGCCGCCTCCAGGTGCGCCTCTCCAGCCAGCGCCGGCGCGGCGCCCCCGAGCTGCTCGCCGGCCGCCGCGGCGGCGAGCGCGGTCTCGAGCGCGTGGTCGCACAGCGGCGAGGCCTTGCGCAGGATGCGCGCCTTCCAGAGCTGGGCCTCCACGCGCTCGGCTGCGCCGAGCTGCGAGCGATCGAGCAGCCCGCACGCGATGTCGTAGGCGGCCCGAAACTGCTCGAGCGCGGTCAGCGCGCTGGTGCGCGCGAGCAGAAGCTCCTGGTCCGAGGGTTGCGGCGGCGGCGGAACGGCAGCCAGCGCGGACAGCGCCTCGGCGGCCCGCAGGTCCTCGATCAGCGCGCGTGCGTGAGACGTCACCTGCGCAAGGTCGGGCATCGTCTCCTCCGTCTGGCTTGGGATCGGGGCCGATGATATCGTAGCCGCCCATGTTGCGTCGACTGGTGCCGGCTGTGCTGGGTCTCACAATCGGATCGGCCGGCACGCAGGCGCAGGCGCAGGCGCAGGCGCAGGCGCAGGACCCGCAGGCCGCCGCGCCGGCGGCGCGCGCGTTGGTCGAGCGCTGGCTGAGCTCGCAGAACGGGGGCGATTTTGTGGCCTACCAGGCCCTCTATGCGACTCGCTTCACGGGCGTTCGGCGCTCGGGCGCCCGCATTGTGCACCTGGACCGCGCGGGTTGGATGCGCGATCGCGGCCGCATGTTCAGCAAGAAGATGGTGGTGGCGGCCGAAGGCGTCGAGATCGCGGCTGCGCCGGCCATGGTGCGGGTGACGCTCACGCAGAAGTGGGAATCGGGCAGCTACAAGGATGTGGGCAAGAAGGAGCTGATCTTGGTGCGCGAGGGCGAGGCCTGGAAGATCGCGCGCGAGGAGATGCTGGATTCGCGGATGGTGGCGTCGGCGGGGGCTGCTGCGGGTGCGGCTGCCGCCGGGGCGGCGACGGCGCGCGATCGATTCGCGTTCGTGGTGGCGGACGGTGTGGTGCTCGACAGCGCGCCCAGGAAAGAATGGGAGCGCGGCCCGCCCGAGCTGCTCTCCGACGGCTTCCCGATGGTGGTTGCGCGCTCGGTCGACGCCAGCCGTCTGCCGTCTGCGCTCACAAGCTGGCGCGGCCGCACGCTGCGCCTGCTGTCGGCCGGAGGCAAGTCGTGCGAGGCCGCGGTGACGGGCTTTCGGCTGATCGGGCGCCAGGTGCCGCATTTTGGCCAGCGCGAACAGTGGCAGGGGAAGGCCAAGCCGCTGGTCGCAGCCGAGGCCTGGGACCAGAGCGATCACGTGCTCGTGGCCACGCTCGCGCCCGGATGCACGGGCACCTGGGCGCGCGCGGCCGAGCTGCCCGCGCCCGCGCTCGCCGACGCCACGCCGGCCGAGGGCGCGCTGCGGGCGGCCGCGTTGCGCGAGCTGCGCCGCCTGCCCGCCTACGCGGCCATCCAGAAGTCATTTCGCGAAGAGAATCCCAAAGGCACGTGGGAGCAGGCGGCCGACTCACCTCGAGTCGACGTGCTGGTGATGCGGGCCCGCGGCAAGACGCTGGTCTCGGTGTCCGCGCGCGCGGGCGCGGGGTGTGGCGGCTTCGAGGGCGAGCTGTTCGCCGTGTGGGAGGCGACGGGTGAAAAGCTGAGCTTGCGCGGCACCGCGGACGGCTATCTGGTCCCGGCCGCAGCCGTCGATCTCGACGGCGATGGGACGCTCGAGATCCTGTATCGCGGCAACTGGATCGGCGATTTTCTGGGCCAGGGCGTGCTGCGCCTGGAGGCGGGCGTCTACCGGTTCGGCGAGACGATCACGGTTCCGTACCACGACTGCCCCTGCTGAGCGGGCGGGCGGGATACCATCCCGCCGACCTCGACGACGATGGCTAACGTCGGGCCAGCCATGCTTCCACCTCGGATAGATCCGACTTCGATCCCGCCCCGGCTTCGCGGTAGAGGTCGCGCGCTGAACGAGCCAATCGCTGGGCGCGCGACTTGTCGCGGCCGGAATCCCAGAGCGCACGGGCCAGCAAGAATGACGTTCCCGCCTTCTCATCGGGCGCGGCGCCAGCGGATTCCAGGATGCGCAGGCTGCGTTCGAGGGGCGCCAGGGCGCGCTCGGGTGCCTTCTTGCCGATCTCGGCCGCACCAAGCTCCGTAAGCGCGTCTGCGATCGCCGGATGCTCCACGCCCAGGCTCTTTTCCATCACCTGCAAAGCTCGGTGGCAGACGAGGATGGCCTGCCCATGGCGCCCCATTTCGTTGAGAGTTGTCGCCAGGGCGGTCAGGCTCGTTCCCACCTGCACGTGCTCGGGACCCAGTTTTCGTTCGAGGATATCCAACGCGCGCTGCTGGTGATTGAGTGCCTCGTCGAACTTGTGTCGGGCGCGCAGGATCTCGGCCAGATGAACCAAGATGGTAGCGCGCTGGAGGGAGACGTCCACGTCTGCGGCTTGTCCATCCAGAATTGCGAGCGCTCGCCGATAGACGACGTTGGCCTGGTCGTCTCGACCAAGGCTGTAGAGAACTGAGCCCATCTGCTCCAATGAGAGGAACAGACCGATGTGCGTCGGCCCGAGAAGTCGTTCTCGGATGGCAAGCGCTCGTTCGTGCAACGCAAGCGCCTGCTCGTACTGCCCGACTCGACTTTGGCTGGTAGCCAGGTTATAGAGGCAGTCCGCAACCTCCGGGTGTGAAGGACCGAAATTCCTTTCGAGGATGGCGAGGGCACGCTGATGGAGAGAGAGCGACTCCTGGTACCGTCCGAGGCTATCGAGGTCAGCGCCCGCGTTGCCGAGGGTGTGTCCCAATTGTGGATGATCAGCTCCCAGGGCCTCTGCCAACAGTGTGAGTGCCTGCTGGTGGTGTGCGAGAGCTTGCTCGTAGCGCCCTTCGGAGTAGAGGACCATGCCGAGTGCGTCCAGACGCCGCCCCTCCAGTTCCTTGTTGCCACCTAGTCGCTCGATGAGTGCTTCGGCCTGCCGCGCGAGGCGATGGCCTTCGTCGGCTTTTTTCTGCGCGTATCCGACCAGACCGGTCAGAATGATCCAGGCTCTTGCAGCCAGGCTGTCCTGGCCAGTCGCCTCGGCCATCCAGGCCGCATCGTATAGAGTTTGCGCTCCTGCCTTTACGTCGCCTGCATCGGCCTGGATACCACCCAATTGAAACAACGGCTCGGCTTCGAACGCTCGGTCGCCCAGGTTACGCGCAGCTGCGAGCACAGTCTGGACGATCGCACCGGCCGGTCGCAAGCTGCCGGCGTCCCGAAGCGCCTTGGCCCGGGCCAGATCTGCCCGCAGCGAGGCTATCTTTCCGCGTACTTCGGGCTGGGGCGGCCGCACGCGCTCCCGCAGACTTCGCCGGTCGGCGCACTCCTCTAGCCTCGGTAGATTGCGGGTCGCCTTGACGGCGCGCTCTACGACCTGCGCATCGGCGGTGCCGAAGAGAGCCGTAAGGGCCGTCATCTGTTGTCGCCGCTCTTCGAGGCATTCCATGCGGCGATCGAGCAGCTCTTCCGACTGCTCGCCACGCAGGCGGGTGGCCTCGCAGGCTTCCTGATGCATCGCGACCCAGCGGCTCGCGTAGACATCCATCTCGCGAGACGCGGTCTGTAGCGCAAACGGTGCATAGGGTTGGCCCGTCGCCAGGAACGCCCGTTCCATGGCTTGCTTGCGCTGGCCGTCCCACACGCCGGTGAGCTTGCGGGCGGCCCCCTGGCAGAGCATCGCCTGGCGCCCGTGGAGTGTTTGATATCCGCCCAGCCCGATACCCAGTATGGCCAAGCCGGTTGCGATCCAGATGGGCCGTCGCCAACGCTGGAGCGGCGAGACGCCGATCGCGTCGAGCAGCGCTTGCATCGATGGATACCGGTCGCGCGGGGCGATCGCGAGTCCGCGTATGATCGCCCGGTGCAGCCAGCGGTGTGCCCGCGCCTGCGGAGGCGGCTCGCGGGGCGGACCGGAGACAATCTCAGCGACGAGTGCCTCGATCGTTTCGGCGACAAAAGGCCGGACGCCGTACAGGGCCTCGTAGAGTGCTACGGAGAAGCTGAATTGATCGCTGTACGCGTCTGCGGGCTCCCCGCGTAGCTGCTCGGGCGCCATGTATGCCGGCGTGCCCAGTATGAGACCGGTGGTGGTGAGGAGACCCGATGGAACCGGCTTCGATGGGTTGGCGGGCCCATCCGGGGGAGACACGGCCGCGACGAGGGACCGCGCCAATCCGAAATCCGATACGCACACGCGTCCGTCGCGCCCAATGAGGACGTTGTCCGGCTTGAAGTCGCGATGCACGATGTTGGCGGCGTGGGCCGCGGCGAGCCCCTGACCCGCATCGGCGAACTTCGATCGCACCTCCCGCCAATGGCGGGGCTTCTCCTGCAACCAGAAGCGCAGGTTTGTTCCCTCGATGAACTCCATCGCAACGAAGACCTGCCCCTCGAAGCTGCCCACGTCGAATACGGGGACGACATTCGGGTGGGACACGCGCGCCATGACCTGCGCTTCACGCAACAGTCTCGCGTGGTCTCTCGCAGGGCGATCCTGTCCACCGATGTCGGGTCGCAGTAGCTTGATTGCGACTTTGCGGTCGAGGTCAGGATCGTAGGCGGAGTAAACCACGCCCATGGCACCGCCCCCCACGGGGCCGAGGATCAGGTAGCGCCCGACTGACTGGCCCCGCTCGAGCCGGGGCGCCCCCGGGGATTTCATGGGCGGCTCGCTCGCTCCGGAGCCCCGTGCCAGCTCGGAAACGATGCGGCGGCAGTCGTCGCAGGTTGCAAGATGGGCCTCGACGGTGGCCGCCGATTCGGCTGCGAGTCGCCGTTCGATCCAGTCGAGGACGATATTCCCGTCCGGGCAAGTCATGTTGCAAACTAAGCTTCCCGAGGCGAAGCTCGTCCGGTGGAAGATAGCACGGTCGGCGACCGGCTCTACCGGCTGTTCGCGTCCGCGCGCGAGCGGTGGCCGGACGTCGATTTGCCGGCGCAGGACTTCTTCGCCTATCTACGTGAGCGAATCCCGGCGACGTTGCCGCCTGCTGAGGCGCTGTCGGAGCTTCGTGCCACCGATCTCTACTTTGCCTGTGCCTGTGCGCGCGGGAACAGTGCCGCGCTGTCACGCTTCGAGCGCGAGATCGTGCCGAGCCTGGCGGCCGGGCTCGTGCGGATGAGACTGCCTCCTTCCGTCGGCGAGGAGGCACTTCAAAGGCTGCGCCAATGGCTTTTTGTCTCCGAGCCTGGGAAGCGGCTTGGCATCGAGGACTATGCTGGTCGAGGTGAGCTGCGTGCTTGGTTGCGGGTGAGCGCCGCACGGATGGCGACTCAGTTGGTTCGCGAGCAGCGGCGAACTCTGCCGCTTCACGATCATATTGCCGATCACTTGGTGGCGCGCGAGCCGAGCCCCGAACTAGACCTGATCCAACAGTTGTATCGGCCCGAGGTGAAGTCGGCGTTCGAGGACGCCATGCGCATGCTGAGAAGTCGCGAGCAGAACCTGCTGCGACAGCACTTCATCGATGGGCTGACCATCGACGATCTCGGCAAGCTGTATGGCGTGCATCGCGCAACCGCGGCGCGCTGGCTCGCGCGGTCCAGATCCGCCTTGCTGCGCGGTGTGCGCCGTGCGTTGAGGGGGCGGATCAAAGCCACTCTCTCAGAGTGTGACAGCATTCTGCGTCTCGTGAGGAGCGACCTGGAGCTTTCGGTTCGACGAATCTTCTCGAAAGATCAGCCACTTCGAAAATAAAGCGCGACTACGTCTGATCTCCCGGTCCCTACCCACTGAAAGGGAAGCGGTCGCGCGGATGCGGTCGAGCGCCCGACTGGTGCAGTAACGGGTGGCGTCCCCGTTCTTGGGAGGAGGATGATGATGTCGAAATCGCTCATCGCCATCGTCGTGGTTGCAACGGAGCTCTCGGTCGTCGGCTGCGGAGGTGGCGCCGACCAAGGCATGAGCGACGGATCCGGCGGCGAGAGCGGATCTGGGGGAGCGGGGGGTTCCGGCGGCGTTGCCGGTAGTGGTGGAGCGGGTGGAACTGACGGGGGTGGGGACGCAGGCACGGGCGGCGCGGGAGGACTGGGTGGCGCCGGTGGCGCCGGTGGGTCCGGTGGCGGCGGTGGCACTGGTGGATCCGGCGGCGGCGGTGGCACTGGTGGATCCGGTGGCGGCGGTGGCACCGGTGGATCCGGTGGCTCATGGGCCGTCGGTGTTATTGATACGGGAGATTCTCCGTCGCTCGCAATCGATCCGGCGGGCGGACTTCACCTTGGCTACTACAGTACGGCCGCAAGAGAAATCCGGTACGCTCATTCGAATGGCGATTCCTGGCTGGTCGACTCAGTAAGCGAGCAGCTTTCCCAGTTCTCCATCACGGCGTTCCTCTCGCTTGCGTTGGATCCGCAGGGGAATCCACATATCGCCTTCGCCGTGAGGTATGGAACGCTCCGCTACGCGTCCCGTGATACCAGCACATGGAGCATTCAAGTCGCGGATGATGGCATTGAAGATGGCCGTCAATTCGGGGTCGGGGAGTATCCTTCTCTGGTATTCGACAACACGGGGAATCCCCGGATCAGCTATCACAAGGATGTCGGCGCGACCGCAGGATACCTAAGGCACGCCGTGTGGAATGCAGGATCGTGGCAGATCCGGGCGATTGACAGTGCTCTGGATTCCGGTCTCTCGAACTCGTCGGTCGCGAGTGCCAACGGCTCTGTTCAGGTGGCGTACCTGGTGCGCGTCAACGATTTCCCTCCCACGTACGAGCTGCGGCATGCGCGGTGGGCTGGGAGTGCCTGGGTCGTGCAAACCGTCGACGCTCAAGACGCAGGAGCCTACTCGTCCCCGTCGATCGCCTCGGATTCAGCGGGCGCCCCACACATTTTCTACGTTGGCACGGATTCGGCTGTACGGCACGCGAGTGGGAACGGCGGCACATGGGCTCTGGAAGTCATCCCATCCCTGGGCGAAGCTGCTGGCGGTGTCAGTCTCGCCATCGGTGGCGGCGGGGTCTTCCACGCCTCCATCGCCGGTTCTGCGGGCATTCGATACGGGAGCAGCACCCTCGGCGGCGGATGGTTGGTCGAGACCATCGAACCCGCTGCTGCCCAGGCTCCCACCATTCGTCTGGATGGGATGAATTCCCCGCACGTTTGCTTCGTCTCGATGGAGCTTATCAAGTGTGCGCGGCGGCCGTGACATGACCTCCGCATCATCTCTTGAACCAAATCATGAAGCTTCCACATCGATCACCTCGCCAGCTTTGGCCGGCGCATGGAGGATGTAGCATGAGAAGGTTGTTGGTGTGGGTGCTCGCGATTGGGGTGATGCAAGGGTTTGGGAGCAAACGAAGTGCGGCTGAGCCTGATCTGCAAGCTCCGTCGCAGAGCCCGCGAGACCCAAGGGCGCAGGCAGATGCACGGTACCTGCTTCAAGTGCAATACCTCGACGAACAGATCGACGGCGCGCACACCCGCAGGACGATCGGGGTGGTTTTGACCCTTTTTGGCGCTGCCGCCACGGCGACGGGCGTGGGGCTGGCGACGGCGGCTTTTTCGAAGACGACATCGAGTTCGGGCTATAAGGGAGGCGCCCTCGCAGTCGTCGCGGCGGGTGCGGCTGGCTTGGGGCTCGGCATACCGCTGTGGATTTCTGGCAATCGGCGGATTGGCCGATATCAAGACGAAAAAGCACGCCTGCTCTTCGGCTACTCACCAATCTTGAACGCCCCAACCGTGCAGCTCGTCGCCCGATTCTAGGGTGGCAGAGTGAGGGTGGAGCTCTGACCTTCGCTTAGAACGGGATGTCGTCGTCGCTCATGGCTCCGGGCGGGCCGCCATAGTCGTCGCCGGGTGCGCCGCCCGCCGACTCGCCGTTGGACTCGCGCCGCGTCGCCGCCCGCTCGCCGCCGGCCGCCCGCTCGCCGCCGGCCGCCCGCTCGCTCCCGGCCGGACGCTCGCGCGCCGCGCTGCCCTCGCCGCGTCCGCCGCCCAGGAACTGCACCGTCTGCGCGACGATCTCGGTCGTGTAGCGCTTGTTGCCCTCCTTGTCGTCCCACTGCCGCGTGCGCAGCCGACCCTCGACGTAGACCTGGCGTCCCTTGGACAGATACTGGGAGCAGTTTTCGGCCTGCTTGCCCCACACCACGATTCGGTGCCACTCGGTCTGTTCCTTGCGCTCGCCGCTCTTGTCGGTCCACTGGTCGCTGGTCGCGATTCGCAGGTCGCACACCGCTTGCCCGCCCGGGGTGTATCGCAGCTCCGGATCTGCGCCAAGATTTCCGATGATGATGACCTTGTTCACGCTTGCCATGTTGCGAATCCTAGCACGCGGGTCTGACAGACGTGCTAGCTTTCCCCGAACGTGTTCGATCGACTCACGGTTGCGGTCGTCATCCCGGCCTTCAACGAGGCCGACAAGATCGCGCATACCATCCGTTCGGTGCCCGGCTACGTGGATCGCATCATCGTGGTCGACGACTGCTCGACCGACGGCACCGCGGCGGTGGCGGCGGCGGTGGCGCGGCGCGGGCTCGAGATCGTGCACCATCTCGAGAACCGCGGCGTCGGCGGCGCGATTGCGACCGGCTACCGGCATGCGCTCGAGGTGGGCTCGGCCGCGGTCGCGGTCATGGCGGGCGACGCGCAGATGGATCCGGCCGACCTGGCGCCGCTTCTGGCCCCGCTCGCCAGCGGCCGCGCCGACTACGCCAAGGGCAACCGCTTTCTGTGGCCGGGCGTGGCGCGTACGATGCCGACCGTGCGGCTGCTCGGCAACCTGGCGCTGTCTTGGCTCACGCGCCTGGTGACCGGATACTGGCATCTGTTCGATTCGCAATGCGGATACACCGCCATCACGCGGCCCGCGCTGGCCGCGCTCGATCTCGGGTGCCTGTTTCCGCGCTACGGCTATCCCAACGACATCTTGTCGCGGCTCGCGCAGGTGCGCGCGCGCGTGGTGGACGTGCCGGTGCGGCCCGTGTATGGGCCCGGGTGGCGCAGCGGCATCCGGCCCTGGACCGTCGTCTATCCCATCTCGTTCGTGCTGGCGCGCGCGCTCGGGCGCCGGCTGACCAGGAGGTTTTTGGGTGCGCATCGGCGTTCTGACCACGTCCTATCCGCGCGCAGCGACTGATCCGGCCGGAACGTTCGTGGCCGGTCTGGCGCGGTGGCTTCATGGCACCGGAGCCGAGGTGGAGGTGGTGGCGGCGGGCCCGGGCGGCAAAAGCGACGCGAACGGCGCCATCCGCGTGCACCGGGTCGATGCGCCGGGCCTATTCTATGGTGGCGGCGCCCCCGAGGCCCTGGCCCGGTCGCGGCGCGCCTGGGTCGCGGCCGGCTGGTTCGGGGTCCGTTTCGCAGCGGTCGCGGCCGCGCGCGCGCGGCGCTGGGACGCCCTGATCTCGCACTGGCTGCTCCCGTGTGGGCTGGTCGGCGCCGCGCTGGCGCGCGGTCGGCCGCACGTGGCGGTGGCGCACTCGGGCGACGTGCACCTGCTCGAGCAGCTGCCGGCGCGAGCGCTGCTGGCCCGCGTGCTCGGGCGGCAAAGGCTGGTGTTCGTGTCGGCCGATCTGAAAGCGCGCTTCGCGCGCCTCGCGCCCGCGCCCGCGGCGGCCGTGCTGCCGATGGGCACCGATCTTGTACCCGCGCCGCTGCCCGATCCGCCGGCGCGCCCGTTCACCGTGCTGGCGCTGGCGCGACTCTCACCCATCAAAGGCATTCCCGTGCTCCTGCGCGCCGCCGCCGCGCTGCCCGACGTGCGCTTCCTGATCGCCGGCGCCGGCGCCAACGACGGCCCCGAGGCGGCCCGCCTGCGCGCCGCCGCGCCCGCGCACGTGGACATGCTGGGCGAGCTGCGCGGGGCCGACAAGCTGCGCGCGCTTCAGGAGGCACACGTGGTCTGCGTGCCCTCGGTTGTCCTGCCCGACGGCCGCACCGAGGGCAGCCCGGTCGTGGTCGCCGAGGCGCTGGCGGCCGGCCGCCCGCTCGTGGCCTCGCGTACTGGCGGCCTGCCCGACGCGGTCGGCGACGCGGGCCTTCTGGTTCCGCCCGGAGATCCGGTCGCCCTGGCGGCAGCGCTGGCGCGCCTGCGTGACGACCGCCGACTGAATGCAATTCTGGCCGCACGTGCGCGCAGCCGCGCAAGCGTCCAGAACTGGTCGCAAATCGGTCCGCGCATCCTAAATTTGTTGCACGCCTGATCGCGCGTCCGTATAGTGGCGCACAAGTAAAGTCGTAGATGCGCCTTCGCACGGGCCCTGACTGCGACCTTTCGGTGATCCTGGCCGTCGGCGACGACGAGGATCGGGTAGGGCATGCCATTCGCAAGATCGCGGGCCATCTGCGTGCGCTCGAGCGCAGCTTCGAGCTGCTTGCGGTCGACGAGCAATCGGCCGACAACAGCCTGGCCCTGCTGGCGCTTCTGCGCCCTGAGATCCCCGAGCTGCAGGTGCTGACCGGCGCCGATCCCGGCACCGGCTTCGCGTGCGGCGTGGCGGCCGCGCGCGGGCGTGCCCTGCTGCTGGTCGATCCGCGGCGCGAGGTCTCGCTGGCGCCGGTGGTGTGGGCGCTGGGACGCATCGACGCCGGGCGCGACGCGGTGGTCTTGCCGGGGCGCTATGTGGTTGCGCGGCGCCTGCCGGCCTGGTCGGCGCTCGCACAGGCGCGCGGGCGCGGCGACGACTTCGAGCGTGCCTTTGCCCGCAAGGCGCGCGCGGCTCGGCTCAATGTCGAAACCCCACGGCTGGCCCGCGAGAGCCGCTGGCGCGCCCTGGCCGCACGGCTGGGCTGGGCCGGCACGAGCTGACCTGCGCTATCGACCGTACGTTCCCATCCACTCCGACTCGGCCAGGATCTTGCCCTTCATGGCCGCGAGCAGGTCTTCCTTGCGGGCGCCCACGCCGAGCCCGGTCGCAGCCGCGAGCGCGTAGAGCTTGAAGAAGTAGCGGTGCGGCTTGCCCGGCGGTGGCGACGGGCCGCCCCAGGCCGCCTGGTTCCACGAGTTCTTTCCGGTCTTGGCGCCGCCCGGCAAGCTCTTGGACGCGCCCTCGGCCAGCGCGGTCGTCGCCGCTGGCAGGTCGTACACCACCCAATGCACCCAGGTCCCGACCGGCGCGTCGGGATCGTCCATGATGAGCGCCCAGGCCTGCGTGCCCGCGGGCGCGCCGCTCCAGGCCAGCGCCGGGGAAATGTCCGGTCCGTCGGCCGTAAACTGTTTTGGAATGCGTGATCCTCGATCGAAGGCCTGGATCCGAAGCTCGAGCCCCATGACACCCTCCTTTGCGTCCGCGTCCGCAAACATGCTACGCAGCTTGGGTTCCGCGTCAATGGCTACCGCGCCACTGGAAGGCGCGCTACACTAAGAAAATGCAGTTCTACCTGCTGGCTTTTCTGGCCATCATCGCGCTCATCGTGATTCACGAGGCGGGCCACTTCTGGGTGGCGCGGATGTGCCACATGCGGGTTGAGAAGTTTTCCATCTTTTTCGGGCCCGCCATTGCATCGTTCAAGCACAAGGGAACGGTGTTCCAGATCGGAACCATCCCGCTGGGCGGTTTCGTGCAGATCACCGGCATGAATCCGATGGAGGAGCACGACGCCAACGATCCGTTCGTTTATCCCAACCGGCCGGCCTGGCAGCGCTTCCTGACCATCCTGGCGGGACCGTGGATGAACTACATCGCGGCCGTCGTAATCGTGTTCACGGTGTTTTTGGTGTGGGGCATTCCCCAGCTGTCCAAAACCCAGCAGGTGAGCGAGGTGCTGGCCGGAAGCCCGGCCGCCGGGGCCGGCCTGCAGCCGGGCGACGTCATGGTCTCGGTCGCGGGCGAGCCCGTGAACGTCGATCACCCGGCGCCCGAGATCCTCGATCGCGCGGCCGGCCGGCCGGTCGAGGTGGTGGTGCGGCGCGAGCAGGCTGTGCGCACCTTCACGCTCAGCGCGAACCGGGACAAGGAGGGTCACTATCGAATCGGGGTCGCGCTGCGTGCGGTCGAGGAGTACCGGCGCGCGACCGTTGTGGCCGCGCTCAAGGAGAGCCTGGTGTTTCCGGTCGTCTCGACCTACGGCATCGCCATGGGCCTGTTCGACATGGCGCGCGGCAAGCAGAAAGCCGACGTGTCGGGGCCCATCCAGATCACCTACCAGCTCGGCAAACAGATCAAGAAGGGCGCGCGCGAGGCGCTGGGCATCATCGCCAATCTTTCCATCTTCCTGGGCTTCTTCAACCTGCTCCCGGTGCCGGCGCTCGACGGTGGGCGGCTCGCGTTTCTGACCTATGAGCTGGTCACCCGCCGCCGCGTCAACCAGCGCGTCGAGCAGGGCGTCCACATGATCGGCGCGGTGCTGCTGATGGGGCTCATCGTGCTCATCATGTTCAAGGACGTGCGCCAGCTGTTCACTCATGGAGGCTAACCGGGTCAAGCGCCGCGGCGGCCGCCGGCCGGCGCCCGCGCAGCCTCCGGTCGACAGCAAAGAGCGCATCATCGCGTGCGCGGAGGAAGTATTCGCACGCAAGGGCTTCGCGGGCGCGCGCACCCACGAGATCGCCGAGCTGGCCGGTGTCAACAAGGCCATGCTCTATTACTATTTCGGCAGCAAGGAAAAGCTTCTGCGCGCGGTGCTCGAGCGCATCCTGTTCGAGCTGATCGGCCTGTCGCAGGAGATCCTGAACCAGCACCTGCCGCCGACCGAGGCGCTGGAAAAATTCTACCGGGGTTTTTTCCATTATGTGGCGCGCCATCGCAACTTCTCGCGCCTGACCACGATGGACCTGGGCAGCGAGGGCGCCTACCTGGTCACCATGTTCGAGAATTTTTTTCGGCCGCTGTTCGAGCGCGGCGCCAGGTTCATCGAGCGCGGGGTCGCACGCGGCGAGTTCCGCCCGGTCGACGCGCGCCAGTTCTTCGTGTCGATCTACGGCCTCACCATCTCCTATTTCGCCGACGCCCGCTTCGTCAGCATCCTGATGGGGCAGGATGCCATGGCCGAGGACGTGATGGAGGCCCGGCTCGAGCACGCGCTCGACCTGATTTTCACGGGTCTCGGCATCAAGCGGCCGAGCCGACGCTAGGGCGGCTCGGGGCCGTGGACGCGCTCGAGCGGCTGCATCTTGGGCTGACCCGGGGGCGGGCGCTGGTCGGGACGCCCTATCTCGACGATCCCGAGCTGCTGGCGGCCTACTGCCAGCATTTTGCGCCGCAGAGCCGGGCCAAGGCGCGCGCAGTGCTGCGCGAGGTGGTGGATTCCGCGGCGCCGCCCCGCCGCGTGCTCGACCTGGGTGCGGGCCCGGGCCCGATGGCGCAGGCGGCGCGCGAGCTCTATCCGACCGCCGAGGTGGTGGCCTGTGATCGGTCGGTGCGGGCGCTCGACGCGGTGCCGGCGGGGATCGGGCGCGTGCGCTGGGACCTCGCGCGGGGCGACCCGCCACCGGCCGCGCTCGGTCGCGGCGACGTGGTGCTGCTCGGCAACGTTCTCAACGAGCTGGCCGGCGATCAGGCCGCGCTGGTGGAGCGACTGGGCGCGCAGGTGCTGAGCGAGCGCGGGCAGATCGTCATCATCGAGCCCGCCCTGCGCGAGACCGCGCGTGCGCTCGAGCGTACGCGGGACGCGCTCATCGAACGGGGCTGGTTCGTGGTTGCGCCCTGTCTCTGGCGCGGCGGCTGCCCCGCGCTGGCGCGCGAGCGCGACTGGTGCCACGAGGACCGCTCGCTGCGCGCGGGCGATGACAGCCTGAAGTTTTCGTACCTGGTTTTGCGGCGCGCGGGCCGCTGGTCGGACGACCGCTGTCAGTTCCGTGTGGTATCTGCAAAAATGGGGGAGAAGGGCCGCGAAAAGCTGTGGGGGTGCGGCCCGGCCGGCCGCTTCCTGATTGTGCGGCTGCATCGGGAGGCATCGCCGGACAACGCGAGCTGGGACCGAATCGCGCGCGGCGACGTGGTGGCGCTCGAGGGGCTTTTGGAGAAGCCAGCCGAGCTGCGGGTCAGCAAGGCCACCCGGGTACGGGTCGTGCTGCCGGTCGTGCGCTGACTTCTCAACCGGATCGCGCGGTTGTTTGCTGGCCGTCAGCTGTCAGCTCTCAGCTATCAGCTCAGTAGGCGGCCACCG
>DATFWX010000164.1:0-7531 GCA_035258845.1 Polyangia bacterium
GGGACGCGGGATGAGAAACACGTTTTCGGGCTTGAGGTCACGGTGGATGATGCCCGCCCGGTGCGCGGCCTCGAGCGGCTCGCTGATGCCACGCACGATCAGCGAAGCAACTTCGAACGCCAGCGGCGCGCGCTCGCGCAGAAGCGACAACAGCTGCTGGCCGTGCAGATACTCCATGATGATGTAGTGCCGCCCGTCGGGCAGCTGGCCGAAGCCAAACACGTCGACGATACCGGGATGGCCCACCCGGCAGGCCGCACGCGCCTCCTGCACGAACCGCGCGACCACGTTCTCGTCGGAGGACAGACCCGCGTGCAGCACCTTGATGGCGACCTTGCGCTCGATGATGGGGTGGATGGCGGCATAGACGGTGCCCATGCCGCCTTCCTCCAGCTTGCGGCGCACGCGGTACTCGCCCACCATGGAGCCGCGCGGCAGGTCGTGCAGATCGGGGATGGTGTCGGACTCCCAATCCCCGATCGGGTGGCCACGCTCGCGCGGCCTGCGCGCGGCCTTGGGGTCCGAGCTGCTCTTCCGAGCGGGCTCCGGGATGGTTTCGGGGCCGGTCGCGTCGTGCGGCGGCGGTGGACTCTCGCGGTCGCCCATGCACTCGCTCCCGAGTCCAGGATATCACGGAAGGGCCCAAGACCTCGAGGCCTCAGCCCTCAAGCCGCAAGCCTCAAGCCGCAAGCCTCAAGCCGCAAGCCTACGCAAGCATCCCGCGCTCGAGCGTATCGAAAGCGTGCCAGCAGCTCTGGGCAAAGTCGGGGGCAGGAAGCTCCAGGCTTTCGCGGGCGTCGTGCAGCGCAACCAGCCCCGTGAAGGTGGCCCACAGGAGATCGGTCGCGGAGCGCTTGCATTGGGGCCGGAACACACCCTGCGCGACGCCCGCCTCCACGATCCTGCCGATGAGCGCGAAGCTGCGATCTCCCGCCTCGGTGAGCGCGGCCGCGACCTCCACCGAGATGCGCTCGCGCAGGGTGGGCAGAGCGGCGGACGGCTCGGGCCGCGCTTTTGCGCGCGCGGGCGCCGCCTGGACCGAGGGCAGGATGCGCAGGAACTCGCGGAAGGTGGGGCCTAGCGCCGACAGCAGCTCCCAGGCCGCACGCAGCTGCGCGCGCGCGTCGCCCGGCTGGACCAGGATGCGCTCGAGCTCGACCGCCAGCAGATCGAGGCTGTCCTGCAAGAGCGACACGTACAGATCTTCCTTGCTCTTGAAGTAGAGGTAGATGGCACCGACCGAAAGCCCGGCGCGACGGGCGATTTCCTCGATCGTGGTGCCGGCGAAACCGCGCTCGGAGAAGATGCGGCGGGCGACGCGCTGGATCTTGCGACGTCGAGCTTGCCGGTCGAGCTGGCGGCGCTCGGAAAGAGTGGTTGCCATGTAGGGAGGTGTAACCTCCTCAACGCAGCGCGTCAAGAGGAACCTGTCACCTACGGGTTACCGAGGAGCTCGGAGAGCGCGGACGCCGCTGCTGCCGCAACCTGCAGATCGGAGTCGGTGGCGAGCCGGCGCAGGAGCGGCTCGGCGGCCCGGGTGCCGATGCGGCGCGCGGCCGCTGCCACCGAACGTCGGACGTTGGCATCGGCCGAGCGCGCGGCCTCGGTCAGGGCGGGCAGCAGCGAGCCCGAGCCGGCCGGTGCCAGATCGCCGAGCAGCCGGGCGGCCCCGGCCTGGATCTCGGCGCGCGCGTCGGAGAGCCGCGCCGCCAGATCTGCGCACAAGCCCGGATCCGGCTCCCGTGCAATCACTCCGAGCAACAGGAGCGCCGCCGCCCGCACACCGTCGTCCGCGCTCGCGAGCAGCGCGCGCGCCAGGCCGACCATGCCCGCGTCCTCGGGCGCCGGTTCCTGCGCCAACCGAGCCAGCGCGCGCAGAAGGCCCAGCCGCGTGGCGTCCTCGCGCGCGAACGCGAGCGCATCGACCAGCGCGGCGCGCACCTTCTTGTCGGCCCGCCCGAACGCCTCGCCCGCGCCCCGGGCCGCGCTCTCGCGCACCCACGCGTCGTCGTCGGCGAGAGCGCCGAGCACAATGCTGTGGGCACGCGCGCGATCCAAGAGCCACGCGCCCAGCCGTGCGGCCGCCGCGCGCACGAACTTGTCGGGATCGGCCGCCGCGGCCGCGATGGCGTCGGCCGGCAGCGCGACCGGACCCCCCGCGCGGGTGGCGATCTCGCGCAGCGCGTGCAGCGCCTGTGCGCGCGGGACCGGTCCGCCCGCCGCAAGCGCCGCCGCCAGTACCGGAATGGCCAGCTCGTCATCCGCCGGATCGAGCGCCTGCCAGGCCGCCTCGCGCACGTGTGCGTCCGCATCCGCGAGCGCGTGAAGGAGGGCCGCACGCGCGACCTCGCCCCCAAGCCGGCCCAGGGCGCGGCACGCCAGCGCGCGCACGAATCGATCGCGATCGCTGAGGAAGTCGGCCAGCGGGCCGGCCAGCGCGCGCTGGCCGCGCCCGACCACCTGGACCAGCGCAGCCAGGCGCAGGGCGCGCCGGTGCGGATCGGGCTCGGCCGCGATTGCGCGCAGCCCGGCCGGCGTGGCCTCAGAGGCCATATCGATCGATCTTGTTGTACAGCGTCTTGAGCGCGATTCCGAGCTCGCGCGCGGTCTTGGTCTTGTCGCCGCGGTTCATCAGGAGCGCGCGTCGGATGTGGTCGCGCTCGATGTCGCGCAACGCGCTCACGGCCGCCTGCGAGGCGTGCTTGTCCTTTTGGTCCAGGATGTAGGGCGGCAGGAACGACATGTCGAGCTCGCCGTCCTCGGTCAAGATGGCCAGCCTTTCGATCACGTTGGCCAGCTCGCGCACATTGCCAGGCCAGCCGTAGCCGAGCAGAGCCTCGTGAAGCGCGTCCGACACCACGAGCGCCTTGCCCCGTCGGAATTTTTCCAGGAAGTGCCGCACCAGGACCGGGATGTCCTCGCGCCGCTCGCGCAGCGGCGGCAGCTCGAGCGTGATGGTGTTGAGCCGGAACAAAAGATCCTCGCGGAAGCGGCCGCGCACGACCTCGGCGCGCAGGTCGCGGTGGGTCGCGCTCACCACCCGCACGTCGGCATGCAGGGGCCGCTTGCCGCCCACCCGATAAAACTCGCCCTCCTGTAGAAAGCGTAGCAGCTTGGACTGCAGGGCCAGGCTCATCTCGCCCACCTCGTCGAGAAACAAGGTGCCCATGGCGGCGGTCTCGCAAAGGCCCGGCTTTCTCCGATCGGCGCCCGTGAACGCGCCCGCCTCGTGGCCGAACAGCTCGCTCTCGAGCAGCGTCTCAGGCAGCGCGCCGCAGTGAATGGTGACATAGGGACCGGCTGCGCGCGGGCTCGCGCGATGGATGCGCACGGCCAGAAGCTCTTTGCCGGTTCCGCTTTCGCCCTGCAGGAGCACGGTGGCGTCCGAGGCCGCCACCTTGTCGGCCACCGCCAGCACCTCACGCATGCGGCGCGAGTGCGCGATGATCTCGGTTTCGGCGCGCCTGTGCTCGGCCAGCTTCAGCTTGAGCTCGACGTTCTCCTTCTGGGTCCTGCGCTCGCGCAGCATGAGCTTTCGGTTGAGCTCCCGCAGCTCGGCGGTTTTGCGCCGCACCTCCTCCTCGAGCACATTGTTGAAGTCGCGGATCTCGCCGTACAAGTTGGCGTTCTCGATGCACGAAGCGAGCAGGTCGCCGGTCGTGGTCAGGACCTCCACGTCACCCTCGCGGAACGCGCCTGCGATCGGGCTCTCGGCGTTGAGCACGCCCAGCACCTTTCCGCGCGCGACGATCGGCACCGCCAGCTCGGTCTTGGAGTCGATGCCAGGGTAGGGCACGTAGTGCGGATCGCGCGCGGTGTCCTCGGCCAGGTAGGGCGCCCCGGTGCGGGCGGCCATGCCGAGCACCCCCCGATCGATCGGCTGCGCCCAGCCGTGCTTCAGCTTATCGGCCCAGCGCCCGGCCACCGCCGCCAGCCTGAGCTCGTGGCGCTGCTCGTCGAACAGAAAGGCCGAGAAGTGAACGATGTTGAACACCCGATGCACGCTCGACACGACCCGTTGCACGATGGTGTCGAGGTCGAGCGAGGACACGGTCTGCTTGGCCACCTCATGCAGCATCCGAAGCTGCTCGGTGCGCCGGTGCTCGACGTTGAGCAGGCGCGTCATCGCAATCGCAAGTGCGACCTGGGCTGCGATCTGCTGCAAAAGCGGCACATGCTGGGGGCCGTACAGGCCCGGCTGCGCGCTGCCCAGGTTGAGCGTGCCCAGCACCTCGCCCTTGGCGGTCAGCGGGATCGAGACCACCGAGCGGATGTTGAGCTTGCGCAGCGCAGCGTGGATCTCGTCGGCCGGGTCGAGCGCCACCCGCTCGAGATCCTGCCAGATGGCCGGTCGGCGCCGCTCGATCGCCTCGGCAATGGTACCGAGGGGCGGCACCGGGAAGGTGCCGGCGGGCGCCGACTGCGGATCCAGGGCCGAGCCCACCACGCGCACGTTCGCGCGCGAGGAGTCGAGCAGCGCAAAGCTGAGGCGCTCGAACAGAACCAGCTTGCGCGCTTCACGCTCGACGGTGGCAAAGATCTGATCGAGGTCGAGGCTGGCCGCAATGGAATAGGTGATGTGGTTGAGCGCTTCGAGCTGTTCGGACGTCGAGAGGTCGCTGGCGTGCACGGCGTGTAACTTTTACAGGGGCGGGCGTGCCGAAGACAAGTACTTTCTACAAAGGGGGCGGGGCGGTTCGACTGCGGCGACGCGGCTGCTCGGTTGCGCGCCTACTCCTTGAGCGGCGCCACGCTGGCCTGCACCAGGTGCGTGACCGTCACCACACTGCGATCGGGAATGACCTCCCAACCCGGCGCCGGCGCGACCTCGCCGTTGGACAAAAGGAGCACCGCGCGCAGGTGCTCGTGATTGACCCGCTTGCCCTCGCGGCCCTCACCGGGCACCCGGCACACCGCGCAGTCGGTCATCCCGTGGACGCTCCACATGGCCATGGGCCGGCCGCGCCGGGTCGCCACCATGATGCGGCCGTTGGTGGCCACCATGTTGAGCTCGTTTTCGCCGCCGCCGGCGGTGGTGGTCAGCCGGTCCAGGAAGGCATTGGTCGCCCGCACCGCGCTGCGCAGCGCGTCGGTGGTGATGTTGGGATCCTCGAGCTTGCCGGCATCGTGCAAGAAAGCCAGGAACAGATGGAAGATGTGCTCCGAGTCGGTCTGCCCGCGGATGTTGCGGCGCAGAAAATCGGGCACGCTCTCGAGCAGCTCTGCCCGTACCTCGGGGAACTTTGTGATGGTTCCCGAGTGCGCGAACAGCCAGGACCGGAACCGGTACGGGTGCGTGTTCTCGGTTTTGCCGGTCTTGCCCACCGTGGCCGAGCGCACGTGGCCGATGACGACGTCGGTACGCAACTCGCGCAGGTGGGCGTAGAAGTCGACCACCCCGGGCGGCGCCTTGGGCCTTTTCTGCAGCAGCACCTCGCCGCCCTGGTAGAAACCGATGCCCCAGCCGTCGGGGTTTTGCCCGACGTCGGCCGAGAGGGCAGCCCGGGCCGGGAACAGCGCGCACCGAATGCGTTCAGGTTCGTTGGCCATGTATCCGAACAAACGACTCATCTCTTGTCCTCCGGCGCAGCCGTACGGCAGCCCGCTCGCCCCACCTGGCTCGCTCCACCCCGATTCCGGCGGAGCCGCCGCGGCTCACGCTCTCGGCTTCAGGTCAAGGAACGCGCAGCAGGCGAGCACGCTCGAGCGCGTCGTCATCGTCATGCTGCCCTGCTGTCATTAATTATAGTGTTCTGAATTTGCGCTCGCAACTTTCACAGGTGGCGGTCGAGCCACGCGCCGAGATCGGTAAACACTTGAGTGCGCCCGGTCTCGTTGAAAATCTCGTGAAAGTAGCCCGGGTAGACGATGAGCTGCTTGTCACGGTTCGGCACCGCCTCGAAGACCGCGCGCGTGGCCTCGAGGCTGGCGATGCGATCGTCGCCCGCAGCCAGCACCAGGAACGGCAGCGCAAGCCGGCCCGCCTGCGCCCGGCAATAGGCCTGCGCGGCCGAGCACTCGGTGAACCAGCGTGCAGTCGCGACCTTGTGCACCCAGCGGTCGGTCTCGTAGGCTTTGGCCACGCTGGCCTCGTGCGACAGGTGCTCGGCCGGGATGTCCGACTTCATGGTCAGGCGCGGCATCAGACGTGACACCAGGCGGCCCGCCGCCACCTTGACCGCGGGCACCGCCATCGCCAGGCCGAAAAATGGCGACGACAGCACCAGGCCGGCCACGCCGCCGTGCGCGCGCTCGAGGAAGTAGCGCAGCGCGATCAGGCCTCCATGCGAGTGTCCGATCACGAACAGCGGCTGCCCGGCCGCCTGCTTGCGCGCCAGCTCCAGCGCCGCCTCCAGGTCGCCCAGGTATTCTTCGAAATGGTAGCAGTGTCCGCGCTGGCCCGCCGCCTGCCCGTGCCCGCGGTAATCGAAGGCGACGCAGTGGAAGCCGTGCGCCATCAGGTGCTCGATGGGCCACACGTAGCGGCGGCAGTGGTCGCCGTAGCCGTGCACGAACAGCAGGGTGCCGCGTACGGGCTCGTTCGCGGCCGAGATCTCGTAGTAGAGCTGGAGCCCGTCGCGAGAGGCAAAAAAGCCGTGAACATGGCTGCGGTCGGCGTTCGAGGCGGCGACTGTGCTCATGATAAAATCAGTATACTTTACCCGTGCAGCCATGCGGATCACCGAAATCTACCAAAGCATCCAGGGCGAGACCGCGCAGGCCGGGCGGCTATGCACGCTGGTGCGCACAACCGGCTGCGATCTGCGGTGCTCCTGGTGCGACACGCCGCACGCGTTTTTCGGGGGCCGCGAGATGTCGGTGGACCAGATCCTGGCCGCGGTGGCCGAGCTGGCGCCGCGCCTGGTGCTTCTGACCGGCGGCGAGCCGCTTCTGCAGCTCGAGCTGCCCCAGCTGGCCGAGGCGCTCCTGGGGCGCGGGTACGAGGTCATGTGCGAGACCGGCGGCGCGCACGACGTGGCCGTGCTGCCCGCGGGCGTGCGCCGGATCGTGGACTGCAAGGCCCCGGGCTCGGGGGAAACCGGGCGCATGTTGTGGGCCAACTTCGAGGGCGGCCGGCTCGAGCCCGGGCGCGATGCGGTCAAGTTCGTGCTGCGCGATGAGCGCGACTACGAGTGGGCCCGCGACGTGATGGCGCGCTACCGGCTGGCCGAGCAGTGCGAGGTTCTTCTGTCGCCGGTGCACGGCGAGCTGGATCCGCGCGCGCTCATTGCCTGGATGCTGCGCGATCGGCTGCCCGCGCGGCTCAATCTGCAGATCCATAAATATGTCTGGGGAAAGGATGCACAAGGAGTGTGACCATGCCGGGTAGGCACTTGGGCTTGCTGGTGGGGCTCTACTGTCTGGGCGGCTCGGTGGCGTGGGCCGATCGCAGCATCTTTTTAAACGGCGTGCGCATCGACGGGGTCACCAATCAGACCTTCCGGGGCTGCGACGTCACCATCGATTCGCAGGGCAACGTGCTCATCACCGCGCGCGGCTACGCGGTCGAGCGCAAGGAGGTGAAGGAGGT
>DATFWX010000165.1:0-11581 GCA_035258845.1 Polyangia bacterium
GGCGGCGGGGGCGGCGCGGGCGGCGGCGGGGGCGGGGGCGCGGGCGGCGGTGGAGGCGGGGGCGCGGGCGGTGGCGGCGGGGGCGGCGCGGGCGGCGGCAGGGGCGGCTTCGGCGGAACCGGCGGCAGCAGCGCAGGCGGCAGCGGCACCCATGGCGGCGCCGAGTTCGCCGGCTGCAGCCTCGCCCGTCCGAGCGACTCGGCTGCGCCGGGCAGCGGGCTGGCACCCGCGCTCGCGCTCCTTCTGCTCGGGCTGCGCCGTCGCCGCGGCGGCTGTCGAGACTAGGAAGCCCGCCGCACCCGATCGAGGATTTCAGGCAGCAGATCCAGCACCGCCGTCACCTCCTCGGCCGTGTTGTCGGGGCCCAGGCTCATACGCACACCCTCGAGCGCGCGCGCGCGCGAAAGACCCAGGGCGAGCAGCACCGGCGATGCATCGATCGAGCCTGACGTGCAGGCCGCCCCGGTCGAGACCGCAACCCCAGCCAGATCCAGGTTCATCATGACCAGCTCGCCCTCGACGCCCTCCCAGGCCACGTTGCTGGTCCCCGGCACGCGGCCGCGCGCGGAGCCGTGTCGGCGAGCGCCCAGCGCAAACAGGCCCTCCTCCAGCCGGTCGCGCAGCGCGGCCACCTCCGGGCCCCAGACGGGCAGCAGGCGGCGCGCCAGGTCGGCCGCCGCGCCCAGGCCAACGATGCCGGGCACGTTTTCGGTCCCGGGCCGCCGCTCGCGTTCCTGATGGCCCCCGGCGATGAGCGGCGCCAGGTCGCGATCGCGCCGCACCCAGAGCGCGCCCGCACCCTTGGGCCCGTAGATCTTGTGTGCGCTCAGAGACAGCAGGTCGACGCCCAGCCCCTGGACGTCGACCGGAATGCGGCCCACCGCCTGCACCGCGTCGGTGTGAAAGGGTACGCCATGAGCATGCGCGAGCGCGGCCAGCTCCCGGACCGGCTGCAGCGTGCCGATCTCATGGTTGGCCAGCTGAATGGTGGCAAGCACGGTGTCGCGGCGGAGCGCGCGCCCGAGCGCATCGGGGTCGACCGCGCCGGCGCCGTCCACGGGCAGCACCGTGACCTCGAAGCCCTGGGCGCGCAGCTCGGCGCAGCTGCCCGCAACCGCCGGATGCTCGATCGCGCTGGTCACCACGTGCGCGCCGCGGCCGCCCGCGCGCGCGGCCCCGGCCAGCCCGCGGATGGCCAGGTTGCAGGCCTCGGTGCCGCCCGAGCAGAACACGACCTCCTCGGCTACCCCGCCGACCAGCGCCGCCACCTCGCGCCGCGCCTGCTCGACCCGCTCGCGAGCCTGACGCCCGGTCTCGTGAACCGACGACGGGTTGCCGAACTCGGCGTCGAGCAGCGGCGCCATGCGCGCGCGCACCTCCGGGTGCACCGGAGTGGTCGAGTTGTGATCGAAGTAGATCCGACGCATGACGCGCCACGCAACTTTCTAATATAATCGGTATCGTGGCCGAATCTGCCGGTGTCTTGCTGCTGCGGGCCGGGCTGGTGACGCCCGATCAGCTGGTGGCCGCTCACGCGGCACGCCAGCAGCAGGGCGGAACGCTGGGATATCATTTGGTTCGCCTCGGGATGGTGGCCGAGGATCGGCTGGCCGAGTTCTATCGCCACCGCCTGATGCTGCCGCGCGTCGACCGGGATGCGCTCGGCCAGATCTCGCGCCAGGTCATCGAGCGGTTGCCCCGCGATATGGCGGCCGAGTTCCGCGTGCTGCCGCTGGCTCTGGATCGCGACGGCAACCTGACCCTGGTCATGTCCGATCCCGCGGACACGCACGCGGTCGACGAGGTGGCGTTCTTCACCACGCTCTCGGTCCTGCGCGCGGTGGCGGTCGAGTCGGATATCGAGTGGGCGCTGGCCAAGTACTACGGCATTCTGCACGCGCCGCCGCCGCTGCCGCCGCGCTCGGCGCCCGTGCGCGAGAAGCGGCTCACATACCCGTACGGGACCGAGCTGGCGCTCCCGCCCGAGCCCGAGCCCGCGCCCGCCGCCGCGCCGCCCGCGCCGGCCCCACCACCGGTCTCGCCAGCCGTGCCCACGGCGCCCGCGCCGTCCGAGGATCGGCCGATCATGCTGCGCCTGCTCGACGTGGTCGATCAGCTGCGCGTGGCCGCGGACCGGGATCGGGTCGCAAACGCCATGCTGGACTTCCTGGCTTCGATTTACACGCGCTCGGCCTTTTTCGTGTCGCGCAAGGGGTTCATCACCTCGTTCGCGGCGCGCGGCGCGCTGGCGCCCGAGGCCTTGCGCGCGCTCTCGATCCCGGTCGATGCGCCCTCGCTCCTGCGCGACGTGATTGCCGAATGCTCGCCCTATCGAGGCCTCTTGCCGTCCGGTCCTCTCAACGCGCTGCTCGCCAACGCGCTCGGCGGCTGGCCGGGCGAGATCATCTTAGCGCCCGTGCGCATCCGTGAGCGGGTGGTCGGGGTGGTCTACGCCGACGGCCCCAAGCAGTCGGTGCCGGAGGGCGTGCTCGAGAAGCTGGCGGTCGAGGCGGGCGCGGCCTACGAGCGCATCCTGCGCCGAGCCAAGCCCGCGCCGAGCGCGTAGGTCAGAGCAGGCCTGCGCGTCCGGTCAAGAGCGCCGCGTTGGCGGCTTCGCGCCGCGCGGCCTCGCGCCGGATCTCCTGCCACACGACGGGATGGGCCGCCATCACGTGGTAGAACTCGCGGGCCGGCAGCTGCACCACCTCGGTGGCCACGCGCGCGCGCACGGTCGCCGAGGCCACCCCGCCCCGCAGAAGCGACATCTCGCCAAAGTAGTTGCCTTCGCCCAGCTGGCCCAGCTCGATCTCGACCGCACCGTCGGGCGCGTGCATGGTGACCACGACGCCGCCGGTCAGAATCAGATACAGCCCGTCGGTGGGCTTGCCCTGCTCGACGATGATGTTGCCCTGCGGCACCTTGCGAATGCACATGTGGGTGGCCAGCTGCGCGCGCTCGCTCTGGTCGAGCGGCTGAAAGAGCGGCGTGGTCTGTAAGAGCGTGGCGAGCAGCCGCTCGCGGTGGAAGCGGCGCAGCGTGTCGAGGACGCCCGGGTAAACCGCCGACAGCTCGGCCATGACCTGACGCGAGATCTCGAACAGCTCGGTATCCTCGGCCGCCACCACGGTGGCGTAGCGCCTCTGCCCGGCCAAAAGAGCCATCTCGCCAAAAAATGCGCCCGGGCCCAGTCGCGCCACCTCGATTTCCTGGCCGTCGGGCCGCCGCTTGCGCACGCACACGGAGCCCGCGACCACCACGAAGAAGGCGTCGCCGGGGTCGCCCTCGCGGACGATGACCGCTCCCGGCTCCTCGCGCCGCACGACCATCTTGCCCAAAAGCGCCACAAATGCCAGTCGCGGCAGATCCGAGAACAGCGGGATGGTAATCTCGCCGTGCGCGCCCGCTCGTACCGTGGGCCTCGGCAGCTCAGCCAGCGAGCGCAGGGCGGCTTCCTCTTCGGCCGCGAAAATGTCTCCACCGTCGCCCGCCTCTTCATAGGCTGGCACCTCGGCCGCGCTGGGAGCGGGCTGACGGTCCGTGACCTCCCGGTCCCCCTCCACCGCCTGCACGACCGGCTGCGAGGATGCGCGCGGCGGCCGGGCCCGCACGGTGACGCCCCCATCGTCGGCTGGCAACAGCGACTCGGCCGTCACCGCTTCCATGCGCAGGCGCGACGCCTCGCGCAGCACCTGCTTGCGCAGCGTCGACGGGCTGGCGGCGCGCGTGGCCTCGCCGTCCGCTCCCGCCGGCTCCTCGTAGCGGCCGCCCGGCGACGGGGGCAGGTCGAGCAGCATGGCCCCGCGCGCATGCGACTTGGCCTCGGGCGGAAAGTCGAGCCCGCTCGGCTCCCAGCCGGGCGGCCCGGGCAGGTCGTCGACATTGGGCTCCAGCTCGGGCAGGCCCGCGAACGAGTCCCCGAGCAGCGGCCCCAGCTCGCCCGTGACCGGCATCGAGCGCAGCCGCCGGCCGCGGCCGGTGGCGTCGCGCTCGTCGGCGCGGCCATCATTCTGACCGGGCACCCGGGTGACCGCGCGGTAGGGGTCCGACTGCGCGAGCTCGTCCTCGCGGGCTGGCGGCAAGCTCTCGTCCTCCAAGGCCCCGAGGGGGGGCAGGTCCAGAGTGGCCAGCACGTTGACCGAGGCGTCCAGATCGCGCGCGCTGGGCCCCGAGGCGTCGGCGGCGGCGCCCGATCGCGGCTCGCCAAACCCGCGCGAGCCCGTCGCCGGGTCTTCGGCGTCGTCGGGCAGAACCAGCGCCGCCGAGCTCGACCGCGTCGCCGTCACCAGCCCGCTCTCGACCGGCACCGGGATCGCGATCCACCGGCCGTCGATCTGCTGCATGCGCAGGGCGGGCTGACGACGCGCCGGCTGCTGGCGCTCGATCAGCTCGGCCAGCATCTCCTGGGTCGCGTGGTGCTCCGGATCGATCTCCAGAATCCCCTTGCAGACGGCGATCGCCTGCACCAGGCGGCCCTCCTGGGCAAACACGCGCGCCACATCCTGGTACATCTCGATCGAATCTTCGGTTCGCCCCAGCTCCTTGAATACGAACGCCACCTTGAGGCGCAAGACCAGGTTGCCCGGATCCGACTTGAGCGCCCTGACGTAATCCTTGAGCAGCCGCTTGAGTCGCCGGGGCGAGAGGTCGCTTGGGACGCTCATCGTCGCCCGCCTTCCCGCCCTACCCCATCACTTGTTGCCGCCCACCGGTTGGAAGGGCAAAGGCAGCTCGATGTACATGGGCTGCCCGCCAAATGAAGGGAATTTCCAGCGCCCGACCGCTGACTTGAAGCAATCGATGAGCTGCTGGTCGATGTGAGTGTCCGAGGCCAGCGACGTCTCGCCGGTCGCGCCTGTGGGGTGGATGTAGAAGCGGAAGGTGATGTGGATGGGCGAGAGCTGGAGCCCGGTGTCACGCTTGAGCGCGCGCTCGTAGCAGCTCTTGAGCCCTCCGGTGTTGTTTCGGATGATCTTCTGCACCTGGTCCATGGGCAAGGCGGGCCCGCCATCCATCTTGACGTTGGCTGTAATGGCACCTCCGTTGACGACATTCGGTGCGTTGGCCTGCTCCTGGGCCTTCTTGAGGTCGGCCTCGAGCTGGGCAATGCGGTCCTTCTGCTCGCCCCGGATCTTACGGCAGTCCTCGAGGTCGCTGGCCAGCTTGTTGAGCCGGGCCATCTGCTCGTCGTTGCCGCCACTCTTGGTAATCAGGAGTCCTACGGTGATTGCGAGCGCCGCCAGAAGCAGCGCGATAACGACCTTGTACCCCCGCGTAGACTCATTCATGGGCTTCTCATTATCACAGGAATTTCCCCATGCTTCAACTGCCTTCCGCGCCCCTTGGCCGTCGCCCGATCAAGGCCCGGATGGGGCGGCCGCCAATCACGTGATCCAGGAGGATGCGCGGCAGCTCCTCCAGACGCACCGCATTGTATAGCACTGCTTCGCCCGTGCTGCTCGGAAGAAGCACGGTGAATCGGAAGGTGCTCCGGTCGTCCGCGCCCAACAGTCGGACCATGATGTTGGGCCCGGATTGACAGCGTCCGAAGCAGCTCTGCCAGTCCAGCTCCACCCGCGTCTCCAGCCCGTGCAGCCTGAGCAGGCGGTCGAGCTCGGCATACAGAGCGCCCGAGCCGCGTCGGTCTCCGCATTCGGGGCCGCGGCACACGATGACCCGATAGCGAGGCGGGCCGGTCACCCCGGCGACATCCTACTTGTCCGACTTGCCCTCGGGCTTGTCGGGGCTGGGCGGCTTGCCGGGGCCGACCGGCTTGGCGGGGCCGGCTGGCTTGGCGGGCGCAGCGGCTTTGCCGGGCGCGGCCGCCTTTCCGGGAGCGGCCGGCTTTCCGGGCGCGGCCGGCTTGTCGGCGCCGCCGGGCGCCTTGCCTCCGCCTTTGGTCTGCTCCAGCTCATGCCGAACGTAAGTCGCCAACCGATCGAGGGTCCGCGGCTCCTCTGCGACGTATTGTAGCAGTTGGCGTTCGCGGGCGCCGCCGAGCGCACCCAGTGCTTCTGCCACTGCCTCCAGCGGCGCCGGGTCGGACGCAAAGGCGGGATCCGCGCGGTACATGAGCAGGACCTCGCGCAACTGCGGCACCGCCTTCTTGGCGTGCAGCTCCTTGAGCGCGAGCGCGAGCTCGCGTAGCGCCACCGGCGGGACCGAGGGATCGCGCAGCTTATCGACCAGGATGGGCCAGGCTTCTTCGGCGCTCGCGGACGCGAGCGCGCGGGCCAGGATCTCGATCGCCCGCGGGTGCACGTCATTGGCGTAATCAAACCGCTTCTTGAGCTCGGCCACCAGCAGCGGCACCGCCTCCTTGTCCTTGCGCGCGACCAGGGCGTCGCCGGCCTTGGAGTAGATCTGGGGGCCCATGCCTTCCTTGGTCACGATGCGGACCAGCTCGCCACCCACATCGGGGCCGGGCAGCTTCGCCAGCGCCTCCACCGCGAACAGCTTGACCGCCCCGAAGCGGCGGTCGTTGTCCCAGATGATGGTGGTCAGCGTCTTGGCCAGCGCCGGCCTCTCGCCGCTCGTGCCGGCGCTGGGCGTGTAGCCTTCGGCGTCGAAGCTGGCCCCGCCCACGCGCACGCCGGCCGCCAGCTTGGCCTGCCACAGCCGCGCGCCCGACTGGGCGTCGATGGCCTCGAGGGCGCCGTCCTGGGCGCATAGGAGCAGCGCGTGCCCGGTGTGCTCGGCCGACACCACGTCCACGCGCGGGTGGTCGTAGGCCCACCGCAGGGTCCCGCTGGCGGCGTCGACGCCAAAGAAGAAGCGATAGGTGTGTAAGATGGTCTGGCCGTTCTCGAAGACGAGCTTGCCGCCGTCGGCGCTGGCGCGCCACAGCACCCGGTTCCGATCGACCGCGGAGTAGTCGGCCTGTGCGGGGCTGTAGCCGTCGAATGCATAGACCGGCCGGATGAACTCGCCCGCGAACTTGCCCACGCCGTAGGTGGACGCTTTGCGCGAGCCCTGGCTCGATCGCTCATCGAGCGCGAAGATGCCGGCGGAGCCGTAAAAGACGCCGTCGGAGGTGGCGCGCGCAAAGGTGACCTGCTCCTCGGTCGAGCGCACGCGGGCCAGCTCGTCGCCGCTTCCACCGTCGAGCACGGCCAGCCACTGGCTCATGAAGGGGACGAAAAGCAGGCCCGCGCGGGCGGCCGGCGCCCCCAGCGAGCCCTGGCCCTCCTTGGTCCACTTGACCGAGCCCGAGGCCTCATCGAGCCCCACCACGACGCCCGAGCGGCGGCCCTCGCTGCCGTGGGCCACGTAATAGGCACGCGCACCGTCGGTGGCCACGCCGACCAGCTTGCCCTGGATCTTGGTGCGCCAGGAGGGTGCCCCCGAGCGCACGTCGCGGCCGACCAGGCTGTCGCCCTCACGCGCGATCACGACGTCGCGGCCCACGATCACGCGCGAGGTAACATCGGCGTCCTGCGCCCACGCCTGCTGGCCGGTGGTCAGATCGACCGCGACCAGCTGCTTCTTGGGCGCGGCCAGGACCACGAATGCCATCGGCTTGCCGGTTGCGTTGATGACGCCGCCCGGGCTGCGGCCTCCGACGCGCGCCAGCACTTTTTGCAAATCCTCGGGATTGTTGTCGCGAAAATGCGGGCTGAAGGCGGTGGTGGCGCAGCCCCCGAGGAGAGCCAGCACGAGTACCCGGCCGCTCACTTGGCACCTCCACCCTTCGGCTCGCTCGCCGCACCCCCACCCTTCTGCTCGATCGCCTTCTGCGCGGCTCCCTTGGACGGCCGATCCTCCTTGGCCGGCACCGCGGCCACGTACTCGACCAGCGCGGTCGTGGAATCGGCGCCCGGGATCTTGACCAGAGTGTTGACGATCTCGACGCGCAGCGGATCGGCCACGTCGGAGCGCTTCAGGATTACGCCCAGGGTTTGCGCGAGCAGCGCGTCCGAGAGCACGCCCACCATCTCGGCCAGCCGGCGCGTCATCTCGGGCGTCGCGATGGAGCCCAGGGGCTGGGCCGCGCCCCCGTCGTTGTGCCGCAGCAGCTTGAGCAGCGCCTCGTCGGCGCCTTTCTCGCGCCGCTTGGCCACGAACTTGGCCGCCAGCGCGCGCACCGAGGGGTCGCCATCGCCGACCGCTTCCATCAGGCGCGCGCTGGCGCGCTTGTCCGGCGCCTCCGAGAGGCCGGTCAGCGCCTTCTTGCGCACCTCGGGGTTGCGGTTGTCGGCGTAGCGCAGGAACGTGTCGAGCGCGCGCTCTGTCTTGCACTGCGCAAGCGCCTCCAGGATGGCCGCATCGACCTTGGGTGGCGCGCCCATCGAGATGGCCTCGAGCAGCAGGTCAGCGCGCTTGGCGGCGCCCAGCTTCTGAGCGGCCGCCACCGCCTTGTCGACATCGTCCGACATCAGATCCGCCTTCAGCGGATCGGCCAGCACAAGCAGAAGCACCACCTTGCCCAGCATGCACCCCTCCGTGCGCGCGGTTCTAGCGCGCTTTGCAGAGAGGAGTCAAGGAAAGGGGCCCTGAGCGGCGAGCGGAATGGGCCGGGCTTCGAGGCCCGGAGCGAGGCGCCGCCGAAGGGACTGCCGAGCCGCCCAGGGAGCGAGCCGCTCGGAAAACAGTGACCCGGGGCGGCGGGCCAGCTCAGCGTCCCGGATCTTTGACCCGGGCTTCCTCGTCCGTAAACTCGACGCGGCCGGTGTACTTGGGCCCCTCGCCGCGGATGATGATGGTCCCTGTGGCGATGATGCGGCCCCGGTTTTCCATGGTCATCAGGATCTTCTTGTTGGGCTCGAACTCGGGCGAGCCGATGATCACGTTCGACCCGAACATACGGTCGCCGCGGTGCTGGATGAAGGTCTGCGATTCGGCCAGGAAGCGCTTGGCACCGCCGGTCACGTCATAGAAGCGCACCGCCACCTCGATATCGTCGAGCGGGCGCGCGAAGAATGCGATGTACTCGATCCGCCACCTGCCCTTGTCCTCGCCCGCCTTCTCCGGCCACAAGCTGGAGATGGACGACCTCCGGATCGATGAGATGAAGTCCTCCGCCGACCGCCAGCGCTCGGGCAGGCGGTTTTTGAAGATCATAATCTTGCCCGCATAGACGTCCTCGGGCTTGCGGGCCTGGGCCAGCGCCGGGACGAGTAACAGCAAGGCGACAGCGACTACACGAACCTTCATGCGTTTTTCCTCCAGCATTTCACTATACGGGGCGGGCAGTTTTTTTGGCAAGCGCGAAGCTGCATGTTAGCGTGGCCACTAGGCGAATGTTCCCGCGATCGCCCGATCTCGAGACTGCGCTGTCGGATGCTGTGCGCCGGGCCTCCGCGCGGGGCCAGGCGCTGACAACGGTCGATCTCTTGGCCGCGTTGCTCGAGCGTGACGCGGCGCGGCGGGTGGCCGGTGGGCTCACGCTCAAGAGCGGCGGCCCACCGCTCGACGAACCGGCCGGCATGCCCGAGCGTCTGCTCGAGGAAGCCGCCCGCCTGGCCGCGCGCTGCGGCTCCGATGAAACCCACGCGCTGCATGCGCTGGCGGTGCTGTGCCGAGATACCCAGAGCGCGGCCTACGCGGCCCTGTTCGCGGGCGGGCACGATCCGACGCGCCTGCGCGCGGCTGCACTGCGCGAGCTGACCGCGCCCCGGCCGCGCCGGCGCATCCAGCCGGCGCCGGCGCTCGCGCCCGCACACAGGCCTACGCCCGCGCACGCGCCCCCGTCCGCGCACACGCCCCCGTCCGCGCCCACCCTGCCCCGGCGTGACCCGGCCGAGCTGCTCGATGCGCTCGGCCTGCCCGGCCCGCCCGGCGTGCCCGGCCTGCCCGAGGCGGCACCCGATGTGCCTGCAGCGCCCAAGCCTGCCGCGTCCGCACAACCCTCGGCGTCGCCGGTGCGTGACCTCATTGCGGCCGCCCGCGCGGGCGAGCTGGAGCCGCTGGTCGGGCGTACGCGTGAGCTGCATCTGCTCGCGGACGTGCTCGGCAAGCGTCGCGGCGCGCTGGCGTGCGTGGTGGGCGAGCCCGGCACCGGCAAGACCGCGCTCGTGCACGGCCTGGCTCACCTTTGTGCGACCGCGCCCGGCTCGGTGCCGGCGCTCCGGGCGGCCGACCTGCTGGCGGTCGAGCTCACGGTTTCGCCGGCCCAGGTCACGAGCGCGCGGCCATTCGTGCTGTTCTACGACGGCGCGCCCGATCCGGTCGTGATGACCGCGCTGGCCGCAAGCGGCGCCTCGGCCATCGTCGCGCTCGCGCCCACCGATCTGCGGCGCCTGCTCGAGGCTGCGCCCACCGTCGGCGGGCGCCTGACCCAGGTCCTGCTCGCCGAGCCGCCCGAAGCCGAGACCCTGGCCGTGCTCAAAGCCGCTCAGGCCGGCTATGCGCGCCACCATCGGGTGGTCTACGAGGCAGCCGCGCTGGAGGCAGCCGCCCGGCTGGCGCCGCGTTACATAAGCGACCGCTTCCTGCCCGACAAGGCGCTGGCTCTCATCGATCTCGCTGGGGCGCGCGCGCGTCGCGTGGGCCGGGGCCGCATCGGCTCCGAGGAAGTGGCGCAGCTGGTGGCCGAATCGGCCGGCGTGCCGCTCGACCGCCTGCTGGCGCGCGACACCGATCGGCTGCTCAAGATGGAAGCCCACCTCGCGGAATGGGTGGTCGGCCACAAGGCGGTGCTGGGTCGCATCGCGGCCGTGGTGCGACGCAACTACGCCGGCTTCCGAGCCCAACGCCCGGTGGGCTCGTTCCTGTTTCTGGGCCCGACCGGGGTCGGCAAGACCGAAACGGCCAAAGCGCTGGCAGCTTTCCTGATGGGCTCCGAGCACGCCATGGTGCGGCTCGACATGAGCGAGTACATGGAAGCGCACTCGGTCGCGCGCCTGATCGGCTCACCGCCCGGCTACGTGGGCTACGAGGACGGTGGTCAGCTTACCGAGGCAGTGCGGCGGCGGCCCGATACGGTCGTGCTGCTCGACGAGATCGAGAAGGCGCATCGGGATCTTCTGCCCATCCTGCTCCAGATCCTCGACGAAGGCCGCCTGACCGACGGCCGCGGCCGCACGGTCGACTTCTCGAACACCATTGTCGTCATGACCTCCAACCTGGGCGCGGGCGCACGGCGGCCGGCTGACGTGCTGGCCGCGGCGCGGCGCGCCTTCCCGATCGAGCTGTGGAACCGGATCGAGGAGCCGCTCGTGTTCGCTGCGCTCGGCCCCACCGAAGTGGCCGAGGTCGCGCGCCGGCTGGCACGCGCCTCCTCGCGCCGCCTGGAACGCGAGCGCGGAATCCGCTTCGAGCTCGACGACCGGGCGGTCACGTACCTGCTCCGGCACGGCGGCTTCGATCGGCAGCTGGGCGCGCGTCCGATGCGGGCCGCGCTGGGTCGGCTGGTCGAGGCGCCGCTGGCCGAGGCCATCCTGGCCGGCCAGGTGCGGCCCGGTCAGGCGGTGCGGGTGGCAGTGGGCGGCCGCAGCCGGCGCCTCCAATTCTCACCCGGCTGACCCCTTGCCCTTCTTTCTCCTCTGCGTTCTCTGCGTTCTCTTGGGTGAATCTCCCCGAAACAAGCTTTCGATCTGGTCGAGCGCCGCCGGCTCGGCCTGACCCAGCTCGCGCGCCAATCCCA
>DATFWX010000166.1:0-7109 GCA_035258845.1 Polyangia bacterium
CGGGATCGCGACGAATCGGGCGAGCCAGACTGGAGCCACGTGGAGGCGCACGACGACCGCGTGCAGGCGTTCGCCGACGTGATGTGGCACGGCGAGCACCACTTCGAGTACCTGGCGCGGGCGACGCTGGCCGGCAGCTTCGGCCGCCAGCCCACGACCGCGGAGGAGATGTACCGGCCCGAGCACTACGCACGCACGCAATTGGAGACGGTCGAGATCAAACCGTGAAGAGCGTGAGACCGTGAGGACGCGGCGGCGAAGACGATGGATTCTCGGCGGCGTGCTGGGACTGGGGATCGCCGTGGCCATCGTCTTCGGCCGCCCCTATGATCGGGCCCGGCTCGAGCCCGGCGCCGGCGTCACGCTGCTCGACCGCGACGGCGGGATCCTGCGGCGCGCGGGCGCAGGCGCGCACTGGACGCCGCTCGATGGCATCGCTCCCGACCTGGTCAAGGCCACCCTCGCGTCCGAGGATCACCGCTTTTATGACCATCACGGCGTCGACGTGTGGGGGCTTACGCGTGCGGCCTGGCTCGACCTGCGCGGCGGGCGCATGGCTTTCGGCGGGTCCACCATCACCATGCAGCTCGTGCGCATGGTCGAGCCGGGACCGCGCGGGCTTTCGCGCAAGTTGCGCCAGATCGTGGATGCGGTGCGCATCGAGCGCGCGCTGTCCAAGCCCGCGATCCTCGAGCAATACCTGAACCGGGCCTACTACGGCAACCGGGCCACCGGCGCGCAGGCGGCCGCGCAAGTCTATTTTGGCAAGCCGGCGGCCGAGCTGTCGCTGGGGGAGGCGGCCCTGCTGGCAGTCATCCCGCGCGCGCCCGAGGCCTACGATCCGTTCCGCCAGCGCGAGGCCGCGCTGGCCCGGCGCGCGCATGTGCTTTCGCTCATGGTCAAGCGGGGTTTTATCAGCGCCGAGGAGGCACGGGCGGCGGCGGCCGAGCCGCTTGCGCTCAAGCGTACGCCCGCGCCCTTTCAGGCCCCGCACTTCTGCGACCACGTGCTTTTCGAGCTGGCCGCACAGGGCGCCAGCGGAACCGTTCGTACCACGCTCGATCGTCCGCTGCAGGAGCGGCTGGAAGCGGCCACCCAGGACCATCTGCGCACGCTGTTCGGGCAGCACGTGACCAACGCGGGCATCGTTGTGCTGGACAATGATTCGGGCGCGGTGCGGGCGCTGATCGGGTCGTCGTCCTACTCCGACGCGCAGGTCGACATCGTGCTGGCGCGCCGCTCGCCTGGCTCCGCGCTCAAGCCATTTCTGTACGCGCTCGCGCTCGAGCGCGGCGACGGGCCCGCGTCGGTCGCCTACGACGCCGTCCGCCCCGAGCTGCACGTCGGGCGGGCGCACAACGCCGACGGCAAGCAGCGCGGGGCCGTGCGCTACCGGGACGCGCTCGGCTCCTCGCTCAACCTGGCGGCGCTCGACCTGGTCACGCGCCGCGTGGGCACGCAGACGTTTCTGGATCGGCTCGCGCAGGCGGGGCTGCTACGGCCCGGCACGACCGGAAGCCCGGGGGTGGTGCTGGGCGCCGCCTCGGTGCGACCGCTCGACCTGGCGGCCGCCTTCGCCGCCTTTGCCCGCGACGGCACCTTCCATCCCTGGCACGACCGGGCGGGCGCCGAGCGCCCGGCCGAGCGGCTGTTCTCGCCGCAGGTGGCGTTCCTTGTCGCCGACATGCTGGCCGATCCGGCGGCCCGGCGCCCGGTGTTCGGCGAGGATCTGCCGCTCGACTTGCCGTTTCGGCTGCTGGCCAAGACCGGCACCTCGGCCGGCTTCGCCGACAACGTGACGGTCGGGGCCACCCGCGAATACACGGTCCTGGCCTGGGCCGGCAACTTCGACGGGTCGCCGATGCACGGCGTTCTGGCCATGCGCGGGGCGGCGCCGCTCGTGCGCGCGGCGTTCCTGACGCTGCGGGAGCGCGGACCGCTCACGCTGCCCGAGCGCCCGGACCGCATCGAGGAGGCGGCGGTGTGTCCGCTGTCGGGCCTGCGCCCGGGGCCGTACTGCCAGGCGCGCAAGCGCGACCTGTTCGTGGCCGGCACCGCGCCTGGCCGCACCTGCGACTGGCACCGGGCCGGGGGCGCCATTCAGTGGCCGTCCGAGCTGCGCGCCTGGGCGGCCAGCAAGAACGACCGCGCGCCTCTGGCCAGGAGCGAATGAGATGGACACGTTGCGGTGGCAAGAGTACTTCGAGCGCAATCGCACAAGCCGCGTCGAGCCCGACTGGGAGCGACCGTGCCCCGAGCCAGCCCGCGTGCAGCGCGCCCTCGGCCGCTCGCTGGCGCACTTCCAGCTCGGCGAGAGCGGCGACGGCAAAACCCTGCTCGAGCTGGCGCGCGCGGCCGGGCAGCCCCGGTATCATGACGCGCTCGCGCTGTTCGTGGCCGAGGAGAACGAGCACGCGCGGCTGCTGGCGCGGCTGACCGACCGCTACGGCGGGCGGCCGGTCGTGCGCCACTGGACGCATTCCGGGTTTCGCGCCCTGCGCCATGTGGGCGGGCTCGAGCTGGAGCTGTCAGTGCTGGTGTGCGCGGAGCTGGTCGGAAACGCATACTACCGGCTGCTCGCGCAGAAAACCGTCGATCCGGTGCTGCGCGACGCGTGCGCGCTCATCCTGCGCGACGAGGCCCAGCACGTGCGCTTTCATATTGACCATCTGCGGCTGCGCCACGCCGACCGGCTGCCGCTGGCGCGCGAGCTGTGGACCGTGCGTTTGCAGATCATGCTGACGGCGGCGGCGTGGGTGGCATGGCTGGACCATGGCGCGTGCCTGCGCGCGCTGGGCGCCGCGCGCAGCGAGTTTTTCCACGAGGTGCGGCGCGAGGGGGTGGCCTTTCTGGCCGGGCTGGCCGCGCCGCAGCTGGCGGCCGCGCCAGGCCCGGTGGCGGCCATTCCACCCGGATCATCCTGAGCGTACGCCGCCCCTTCTGCTATGGTTTCGGCGTGAAGTGGGTGCCGCACCACGCGAGCTTCGTGGGTGCCCTGCGCGGCCTGCTGGCCGCGCGCGGCGACGACCGCCCGGTCACCGAGGTGTTCGGCCTGACCGGCTTCGCCTTCCGGCTCGGCATCTCGGCGCAGGTCGAGCTGGGTGGGGAGCTCGACTTCCCATGGTCGCGGGACCTGCCCGTCGCCGTGGGCCGGCTGGGCTACGAGTGCACGACCATCCACGCTCCGCCGGGGCATCCGTTGCGGGCCGTCCTGGCGGCGCGCGCGGCCGCGCTGATTGCGCAGGCCGGCCCCGCCATCGTGTGGGGCATCCACCTGCCGGCGTTCGGGCTTGCGGCGGCCGACGACGATCCGGCGCACGTGCGCATCTCGGGCCTGCTCGACGATCGCGGCGGCGCGCAGCGCCTGCCCGCGAGCGCGCTCGGCGGCGGGGAGGTACCGGTCCTGTTCGTGCTGACCCTGGGCCAGCGCCACCCCATCGACGCGCAGGTCGCGCTGGCCGATGCGCTGGGCGAGGCCCTGCGGCTGCACAGCGCGCTCGGCTACGCGACCTGGCTGTGCGCGCTCGAGTCAGGGAAGCTCGATCCGGCCGGCCACGCACACGCGGCCCAGCTCGCGGCCGAGGCGCGCGACCACGCGGCCGCGTTTCTCGCCCAGGCGCGGCTCGAGGGCGCCGATCTCGCGCCGGCCGCCGACGCCTACAGCCGCGTCGCGGCCGCGCTCGGCGAGCTGGCCGAGCGCTTTCCATTTCCGCCCGCGCGCGCGCTCGACGATGGCGATCTGCGGGCCGCCCACGAGCTGGTCAGCCGGGCCCGCGACGCCGAGCTGCGGGGCCTGGCTGCGCTCGAGCAGGCGCTGCGCGCGCACAGGCAGGCGGCCGGCGACCGCTATTCAGTCGAGGACGCGCGCGACCAGGATCTCTACTTCTGCCTGGCCGATGTACCGCTTTCGGGTCTCGAGCCGGCCGCCGAGCGCTGCCGCGCCGCCATCGGCCCGCGGCTCGGGCAGGATTTTTTCGCAACCATCGCGCGCGACCGCGCGAGCGGCGCGGTGGTCGGGCACGTGTACGCGGCGCCGCTTGAAGCCTCCCATTACCCGGTCGCGGCCGAGGGCAACCTGTGGTTCCTGTTCTGCCCGTGGGTGTCGGCCCCGCTCCGTGGGCGCGGGCTGGGGCGGCGCCTGGTCGACGCGCTGTGCGCGCAGGCGCACGCCCACGGCGTCCAGGGCATCCTGACCGAGACCACCACCCTGCCCATCTTTCTACACGAGGATGCGCTGGCGGCGCTGGGCTTTCGCGAGGTCGCGCGGCGCGGCGAGACCCGCCTGCACTACCTCGCGCTGGGCCAGGAGCATCCGGTCGCGCGCTACCTGGAACCGCCAGCCAGCGCAGCGCTGGACCGCGTCCAGATCCGGCACGCGTACAACTGCCCGCTTCTTCTTGCGACCCGCGCCGCCGCCGCCGCGGCCGCGCGGCAGGCCGGCCGACCGGTCGACGAGGCCGACGCCAAAGGGCCCGAAGCCGGCATCGTGCTCGGCGCCGAGCGGCTGGCCAATCTGCCGGCCGCGCCCGATGTGCTGCTCGACGCGATCCGCGCACGCCGTTGACTATGCTCGCCCTGGCATGGGGCGCACGGCGGTGCCTCGGCTTCGACGGCCGCCGTCAGCCCGGGTTCGGACGGTTAATCACACCCGGCGCCAAAGGGTGAGGCCGACCTATCTGAGCTCTCCTGCGCGCGCTGCGCTCGCCGGAACCGCTCCATCCAGCGCGTCCCCAGGTCTGATCGGCCGCGTACTGGTTATGGACCGCGCCTCCTCGCAGCCGCTTCGGCGGCCGACCGGCGCGCAATCCAGCCTGCTCCACCCGGAGCCCGCTGCGCCCACGCCGCACCTGGCAACACCAGCATCGCGAGCGACGCGACCCACCGCGGCCAAGCGACGCAATCTGTCTACTTCATCGCGGCATTACGGCCAATCCGTACGCGATCGGCGCCGCGGGCGCGCTGGCGGCCAGGCCGGCCGCCTCCGGCAGCCAGAGCCCGGAGGACGGCCCCCCATCCAGGTTGAGCGCGGCCCGGCACCCCATGGCGACCAGCAGGCGCGCGGTCTCGTGCAGCGTCGGCCCCTCGTGCGGCGGGGCCAGCAGCAGGATCAGATGCAGCCGCCCGGCCGCGTCGCAGGCCACGGTTCGCGCCGCCCGTTTGCCATCATCGGTTCGGATCCCGATCTGGCCGGCCGCCTCCACCAGGCGCGGGCCGTTTTGCAGCGCGAACTCGGGCTTCCAGGGCACCTCCTTGAGCGGCCCGATGTAGAGCCCCCCTGCGCGCACCGCCACCACTCCGCCCGAGGTCCGACTCACGCGCGGCGCCAGCTCGGTGCCACGGTCGACCAGCCACCCGACCGGGCGGTATTTCTCGTCGAAGTAGCCCCCGTTGACAGCTGCCAGCGCGCCTGGCGGCACCATGTCGGCCAGCCGCCCGCCCGCGCCGCCAGCCCCGGGCGCCCGCGCCACGCGCAGCTCGGCTTTTCCGAGATCGATCGCGAGATCGACCACACGCCAGCGCCGCGGAAGCTCGGTGAAGCCCTCGCGCACGCTCACGCCCGGTGGCAGCGCCGCCGGAGCGCGCCAGGCCACCTGCAGCTCGGCCGAGCCGCCGCTGCGGGCGCCCAGGGCCCATACACCCAGCCCCACCGCGGCCAGAAGCGCGGCCGCCAGCAGGATCCGCAGCTTCACTCCCTCACCGCCAGCGCACACTTCAGGTAGTGCCCCTCCGGAAACCCGGCCGCAACCGGAAAATCGGGGGGCAGCCCGATCCGCCCCACCACCTCCAGCCGCGCGCGCGCGCGTGCGGCTGCCTCGCCCAGCGCGCGCTCGAGGTCGAGCGCGTCCAGCTTGACCGTATTCGAGCATGCCAGCAGCAAACCGCCCGGCGCCAGCACCGAAAGCACCTCCTCGCCCAGCTCGGCCCAGTCTCTGAGCGCGGTGAACACGCGCCCATGCGCCTGCGAGAAGGTGGGCGGATCCACGATCGCCAAATCGAACGAGCGGCCCCGTCCGCGCAGCTGGGCCAGCATCTTGAACACGTCCTCGCTGAAGTATTCCTTGTTCTGCTCGGGATCGAGCCCGCAGCAGATCAGGTTTTGGCGCGCGCGCGCGTGCCACTTGGCCGACACGTCAATTGCAACCACCTGGGCCGCGCCGCCCAGCGCAGCCGCGACCGAAAACGCGCCCGTGTAGCTGAACAGGTTCAGGACCCGTTTTTGAGCGGCCAGCCTGCGCACGGCGCGCCGGCCTTCGCGCAGGTCGGGAAAAAGTCCCACGTTCTGGGGCGCGGTCACGTCGACCAGAAAACGCGCGTCTTCCTCGCGCACCTCCAGATCGACCGGAGCCAGCTGGCCGCGCGCCAACGTGGCCGGGCCGCGCGGCCCCTGGCCGCTGAGCGGCCGCAAGCGATGCTGCTCGTAGATCCCGCGCGGCTGCCAGGTCTCGGCCAGCGCATCGTAGAGCGGCTCGCGGAAATGGAGCGTGGCGGCCGAGAAAAACTGCGCGACCAGATAGTCTGCGTAGCGGTCGACCGTCACCCCGGGCAGCCCTTCGGATTCGCCCGCGAAAACGCGCAGGGCAGTCAGTGCGGAAAGGTCGAGCAGCGCCTCGCGCCGCCGCCGCGCTGCCTCCACCCGCGCGTGCAGGTAGGGCCCGTCCAGCCGCTCCTCGGGTCGGCGCGAGAACACGCGCAGCGCGATGGCCCCATCCGGGTCGAACAGTGCCCGGCCAATGAAGTTTCCCTTTGAGTCGGTGACCTCCAGCACTGCGCCCACGGGCTCGGAGAGCTGACGCCCGCCCAGTGCGTCTCGGAACACCCATGGATGGCCGGCCCGGACCCGGATCGCCACTTCGGCCGGAATGCGCACGATTCCGCGCCGTAGGATCGGGCTGCGAGGAGGCGCCGGGGGGCGCCTGCGCGGCTTATGCATAGAAACAAGGCACTTTAGGAAGCGCTGTCGGGCCTGTCAAGGCGGACACACTTTTGGCCTTGACAGAAACGCGGAATCTTGTGAAAAGAGGGGCTGTTTTCGGGGCCGAGAAGAGGCTTAATGAACGATCGTGCACTCAAGCCGATTCGATTTGGAGAATATCTGGTCGAGCGGCGGG
>DATFWX010000167.1:0-39082 GCA_035258845.1 Polyangia bacterium
GCGCCTGGCGGCGCTGCTGACAGCGGATGCAGCGCCGGATGTTCGCGAACAGGTCGGCGAGCTCGCGCTGCTGGTCCAGCGTCTTGTTGAGCACCGGCGGGCCGCGGTCAGGGAGCAGGTCGAAATCGACCTGGTGACCGAGCCGCTCGAGCGCCTGGTCAGCCTGGTAGAACGCCATGTCCATACCCTGTTGGCGCTCGATCGCGAGCGCGCCACGCTCGACGAAAGCGCGATGGTCCGCGCACTCGCGGCCAGCGATGCACGGCGCGAGCCGCCGGCGGCCCGTCGCCAGTTGCTGGAAGGCCTGGACCGGCTGCGCGCGCTCGAAGATGCCCGCGCAGCGCTTTTTGCCCGCTTGCTCGAATCGGCCAGCCTCCTGCGCCGTTGCATCGAGCTCGGCCTTCGCGTGCGCAATCAGGACGCCGTCTACGCCAACGAATTCCAGGCGGCGCTGGTGGCCCTCGAGGGAGCGTTGGGCACAGGTTAGCATTCCCCAAGGAGGGACCATGTTCGACGGAGGTTGCGCCTGCCGGACCATCCGGTACCGGATGATGAGCCGTCCGCTCATCGTGCACTGTTGCCACTGTCGGTGGTGTCAACGCGAGACCGGGGCTTCGTTCGCGCTCAACGCGCTCATCGAAGCCGATCGTGTCGTCCTTCAGAGCGGTGAACCGGAGGTCGTTCTGACGCCCAGCCAGAGCGGCAAGGGCCAGAAGATTCATCGGTGCTCGCGCTGCAAGGTCGCCCTCTGGAGCAACTACGCCGGCGGCGGTGACGCGTTCGACTTCATCCGGGTGGGGACGCTCGATGATCCCGACCCGTTCCCGCCCGACGTTCACATCTACACGTCGTCGAAACAGCCGTGGGTCACGTTGCCGCCCGGTGCGCGCGCGTTCGCCGAATTCTACAACCCGAAAGAGGTGTGGCCCAAGGAGAGCCGGGAGCGCTGGGCCGCCGCCCGAGCAGGCGCTCGATGAAGGCGCTCGATGAATCTTGACAGCTCTACTGCCCTCTACTAGCCTTACGACGCTTTCGCGATTCTCCGTCGGCAAATGCGCATCGCAACCTGGAACGTCAACTCTCTCAAGGCGCGCCTCGAAAAGGTCGGCTGGTGGCTGGAGCGAGCGCAACCGGACGTGCTCCTGCTGCAAGAGACCAAGCTCGCCGACGGCGATGCGCCCCGACAGGAGTTCGAGCGCTGGGGCTATTCGTTCGCGCATCACGGTCAGGGGCGATGGAACGGCGTCGCCATCGCCAGCCGCTCCGGAGTGAGCGACGTGGTCGTAAACTTCGGCGAGCCCCTTCGGCCCGAGAGCACCGACGAAGGCGGCGACAGCCATCCACTGGCCGAAGCGCGGATGATTGCCGCCACCTGCGCAGGCGTTCGGGTCGTCTCCATCTATGCGCCCAATGGCCGGGTGGTCGGCTCGCCGTTCTATGACGCCAAGCTGGCATGGTTCGACTGGCTCGGGTCGTGGGTCGAGCGGCACTCACCCGAGCAGGCCATCGTCCTCGGCGGCGACTTCAACGTTGCGCCCGCCGATGTCGACGTCTGGGATCCCTCGGCCTGCCATGGCGGGACCCACGTCTCGCCGGCCGAGCGCAGCGCCTTTGCGCGCCTGCTCCGCTGGGGATTCGTCGATGCCTATCGAAGCGCGCACCCGGAGCCGGAGCGCTTCAGCTGGTGGGACTATCGAGCCGGCCATTTCCACAAGAACTTCGGCATGCGCATCGATCATTGCCTGGTCTCGCGGGCGCTCGCGCCGCGCGTGATCTGGGCCGAGATCGACCGAGAGGCCCGCAAGGGAAAGCCCATCCCGTCGGATCATGCTCCGGTCGTGATCGACCTCGACCAGCCCGGGCGCGCCTTCGACGCCGGCTGGAAAGACGCCGAGTCGCGCATCGCCGAGCGGCGCGCAGCCCAGCGAACCCGCAGCTGAGATCGTCCGATCGCGTCGCGACGCCCCGGCGCCCTCAGGTGCGGCGCTGGCGCGGGATTGAACACAGCGGAGCCAAAGGAACACATCGGCAGTCGCCAATCCGCCTGATACAGTGACAAAGGAAGCGTGTGTCAACGGGAGGTGCGATGAGCTTTTTGAGCCGCCTGTTCAAGGGCAGCGAGGATCCGAAAACCGACGAAGGTCCCGAGGAGCTCGAGGCCGCCGTGGAGGAGACCACGCTGGAGATCGAGGCCGAGATGCCGAGCGCCCCCACTCCACCGCGTGCGCCGGCTCAGCCGATGCCCACGTCCACGCCGGCGCCAGCGCCGACGCCAGCGCCCGCCCAGCCTGTGCTCGTCCCCGGGATCGCCGCAGCCATCCCCGCTCCCGCTCCGCAGACCGCGGCCATCCCCGCGCCCGCTCCGCAAGCCGCCGCTCGGCCGCCGGCTCCGGCCGCCCCCAAGGCGCCGGTCAAACCGGCGCCGGCGCCGACGCTGCCGCTGCCGGTGGTCAAAGCGCCCGAGGCCAGGGCGCCACGGGCTCCCGCGCCCGCGGTGCCAGCCCGTCCCAATGCGGCCACGCAGCCACGACCGGCGAGCCGTGCACCTCAAGCGGCGACTGATGACACCGGTCGGTTGTGGCCGGACCTGGAGTCCACCCTCGATGCCGCCATCGCCCCCAAGGAGCCTGTGGCCCCGAGCCCGGCCCATGGCGTCTCCACCAAGGAGGACCTCGCTGCTGCGCGCCGCGTGTTCGAGGACCTGGCCCGAAGCTACATGGGTCAGGTGCGCAACCTCATGCTCGAGGTGAAGTGGGGCCAGGCCCGCGCCGAGTGGCTGAGCCTGTGCGACGCCGTCTTGCGCTCTTTGCGCCGCATGGCCGAAACCATGGAGATGCCGGAGCTGTGCGCGGCGCTCGATGGCTTTCATACGGCGCTTCGGCAGGTTCGGAACCGCTGCAATGGCCCGGTCGTGGGTGCGGAAAGGGACACGCTCCTGGAGGCCTATGGGCCTCTGCTTCAGTCGATGCCCCAGGTGTTCGAGCTCGACGCCGAGCGCAATCGGCGGGAGCCCATCATCGTCGACTCCCTGCTGCGCCAGGTGCCCGAGGTCGAGAAAGTGACGATCGATCGGATCTATGCGGCCGGATTGACCTCTCTCGAAGTGCTCGGTCGGGCCAAGCCCGATGAGATCGCTGCCACGACCTCGATCGCGGTCGAGCTGGCCACCCGAATCGTCGAGCTGTTCAAGGGCTACCGCCAGGGCAACGGCGCCACCGTGGGTGCGGCCGCGCCGGCCGATGAGTATCGGCAGCTGGCAGCCCTCATCGCGGAGCTGCGCAGGCAGCACGCCGCGTTCGAGGAGGCGGCGAGCGCCTGGAGCGAAAGCGCCCGGGCCCGCAAGAAGGAGCTGCGGCGCGCCCGCGCGGCCACCACCCTCAAGATCCAGGTCGCGCTCGCGCGCGTCGGCGAGGTCGATCGTGTCGGCGAGCTCGAGAAGCTGCCCTTCCGACGCAAGATCGAGCAGGTCGAACGCTATCTGGAGCAGGCCCGAACCGCGCTCGCGGCCAGCCCCGAACGAAAAGCCCCAGTGGAGCCCACAATATGGCAAGTCTGAAACGAAACGAGGCCCTCGACCTCGCCCAGCGCACGCGCAAGATCGAGCGAACCGATCTCCAGGGGATCGACCTGGCGGGCCAGAAGCTCGACGGCGTCAGCTTCCGTCAGTCCGAGCTGGCCGAGGCGAATTTCGAAGGTGCGAAGCTGCGCAAGACCGTGTTCAAGAGCGCCAGCTTGCGCGAGGCCAACCTCGCTTACGCCGATGTCAGCGAAGCCGATCTCGAAAACGCCGATCTGGAGGGCGCTCGCCTGCGCGGCGCGAACTTGACCGGTGCGAATCTGACTCGCTGCAATCTTGAGGGCGCCGACCTCGAAGGGGCCAAGCTCACCGGTGCACGCCTGACTCACGCCCAGCTGGACTCGGCCAAGCTCGGCGGCGCCGATCTGAGCGACGCCGTCCTCACCTATGCCGATCTCGACGACGCGTATCTGGGCGGAGCCAGGCTCGCGGCCGCCAACATGACCGGCGCGACCTTGAAGGGCGCGAATCTGGAGGAAGCCGATTTCCGCGGCGCCATTCTCGACGATGCGCGCCTCGTCAACGCGCGTGCGCGCGGCGTCAAGCTGTCGGGCGCGTCGCTGGTCAAGTGCAACCTGAGCGCCGCCAGCCTGCTGCGGGCCGACCTCTCCGACGTCGACATCCGGCACGCCATCCTCTCGGGCGGCGATCTCAAGGGGGCGCGGCTGACCGGCGCCAAAGTCGGCGGCATGATCGGGACCGGCATCGCGGTCGAAGAGGTCGAGGCCGCCTGGCTCGATACCAGCCTGGCCGGCGACGGCTCGCAGCGCGCTTCCAACGGCGAGATCCCGCAGCTGCTCGCGCATGGATTCTCGGTGCAGCGCAGCGGCGGCGGCACGCGAAAGCGCTACTTCGGGCCCGGAGACCTGATCCGCGACGCCACGCTCGAATTCGCCGATGACGCGCATGTCGAAATTGACGGCCGCTTCGAGCGGTGCTCCATCAGCATCGGCAAGAACACCGCCCTTGTGGTCGGTGAAGCCGGCGTGCTGCAACATTGCCGCATCGTCGGCGGTGGCCGAATCAGCATTCACGGCAAGTTCTTCGAGCGCGAGAGCCCGGGCATCGTCGAGCCGCTCGAGCTCATCGTGGGCGGGCGCGCCGCCGTCATTGCCGCTGTGCAGCAGGCATCCGAGCCCACCCGATTCTGCTTCGAACGCGGCTGCCGGCTGCGAATGAAGATTCGACGACCCAAGATAACCGCTGAAGACGGGAGGTAGGAATGAACGATGCGAAGAGCGGGCGTCCGACCGGGGACAGGCAGACGCTGGTGGAAGAGGGCACTGAATTCAAAGGGACGCTTTCCTCCAATTGTCACATCATCATCAAGGGCAAGCTCGAGGGAGACGTCCGCGGGCCGTCGCTGCACGTCAGCCCCACCGGCTCCGTCTCGGGCACCGTCAAGGTGGGCGAGATCAATTCCGAAGGCGAGATCGCGGGTCAGTGCGAGGCCGAGGCCGTGCGATTGTCGGGGCGGGTCAAGGATGGCACCGTGATTCGCGCCAAATCTCTCGACATGCGGCTGGCACCGCAGAAGGGCAAGCTCGAGGTGACCTTCGGCGAATGCGAGCTTGAGATTGGCGACGAGCCCACCAAGGAAGCGGCGGCGGTCGAAGCGCCCGCGAAGACCGACGATGTTTTCGGTCCCGTCGCAGCGGCAACGGCGGCGCAAACGCCCCTGCCGGGCCTGACCCGCGGCGAGCCCGCCGAGTCGGCGCCCAAGGCCGATGGCAGCAAGGGCGGCAAGGCCTCCGGCGACGGCCGCGCCAGCGCACCCACATCCAGGTGAGCGGGTTGTCCAACCGCCGGGTAGGCGCCGCGATGACGTCAGCGTCCCGCCAAGAGCCGTAGCCAGTGTTGCACCTGGGTCGCGTTCTCGACCACGCCTCCGCATGCGAAGGTGGCCGCCGCGGTGCCGATCATGAGGGACGGATACCGCTGCCGCATCGCCTCGACCTCTGACGGCTGGAGCACTTCGAGGAGCGATTCCGGGAACAGTGCCAATCTGCATACGACCATGGTCCCCCCGTGGTGCCCGTCGACGACAAACGCGAGCATCGAGCCCCCCCTGCTGACGCCGCCGATCCCGGCCTGGACCTGGGCGGCAAAGCGCTGCAGCTCAGCCAATGACTCCGTCGCCGACCCTGCGCGCGCTACCGGCTTTTGGCCCTCGAGAACGACGGCCCGAAGGAGCGCGGCAGCCGGGTCATCGGTTGCAAGCAGCGCTTGCTTGAGCCGGCCGAGCACTGCAGCGCCGTCCGCGTGTTTGGCGAGCTCGGGCCACGCCCAAGCGTGACCACCGATCCCGAGGCGGGCAGCCTCGGCCGAGAGATCGATCATCTCCATGAACAGGTCGTCCGGCTCGCCTGGGGCCTGCGCCAGTACTTGCGCGAGCGCGGTCGCGTAGCGCTCATGCGTGCGGGCCTGGCGCTCCCGCACGCGTTTCTTGAGGTCCTTCTTCCGGGTCATCAGCCCTCCTCCTTCAGGCGTTGCGGCGGGATCCCCATGCGCCCGGCAACGCCGGGGGGTGGCATGACATCGCGATGCCCGAGAAGAAGGCTCCCCTTTGCCCTCGTCGCGGGCCAGGCATGGGCTGGCCGAAGAGGGTTGTGCGGGGGCACGCCGCACGCCGAAGGATAGCGCGACGGCGCCGAGATGACCAGCCGGCCGAACGTGCTCGATCCGCGCTACGGACGGACCCCGAAGGCGCGCAGGCGATCGGTTCCGACCAGCACCAGACCATGCGCGATCGTGACGTGGTTGTATTTGCCGCCGACCTCCAGCTGGCCCCACGCCGACTTCCACAGCAGCGTCATGGTCTCGGCGTCGACGGCATACAGAATCGGGCGCGGCGGGTCGGGACCGGTCAGGAACGCGGTTCGCTTGGCGTTCTCGTCGAGAATCCAGACGATCGCGTCGCGCGCGCCGTTGGATGAAATCTCGGGCGGCCCGGGATTTAGGAAGCTGAGCTGCGACTCGCGGGCATCGACCGCGAGGTACGCCGGTTGCCCGGGCGCGGTCACGATGCGCAGCCGCGCCAGGCACGGGGGCACGCTCAGCTCCGAATCGACCGCGGCCTTGGTGGTGCCGGCGACGTATAGGTAGTTGGTTCCGTCGCGACCGCGAAAAAAGGCCGCCGAGGTGCGGCTCTTGGCGTAGTCGCCGCTCGCAAATTGCTCGGAGTAGGGCCCGAACACGTTGAGCGGGCCGCGCGTGCCGAATTGCGGCTGCGGGGCGGGCGGGAGCAGCGACCGATCGCTGCTCGGATCAGTGGAGCAGGCGGGCCGCCGATCGGTGCCCCCGGGAAGATGGTCGCGATCCAGAAGGTACACGTTGCCCTGCTTGCCGCCGAAGGCCAGCAGATGCGGTGTCGCGGTGGCGCCGGCGTCGAGATCCGGCACCACCAGCGGCGCGCCGCCCCCGAGATCGCTGTCGTAGTCTTCCATCTGGCAGAAGTCCCACGGGTTGTAGGAGCCGGCCAGGACGAGCGGCGGCGCGAACGCGAGCATCGAATTGCCCCATACGTGGGGAAGCGCCTTCGAAGCCGGAGGCGAGTTGCCGGTCGTGACCCAGACCGTCCCGTCGGCCGACAGCGCCGGCCCGCCCGAGCCCCAGACGCCGGCATTGGCGAAATGCTCCATCGAGGGCGCGCCCGAGAATGCGCTGGCCACGTTCGGGGCCCGAGTATCGATCACGGCCAGCCACCCGCCGCCGCCGTCGAAATAGGCCCCGAAAGGCACATAGAGCAGGCTTCCGTCGGGGCTCAGATTGAGCGCACTGCGCTGCGATTGCACGAGCGGCCCCTCGAACAGCGCGGGGCCGTTCGTGTTGACCGCGCCCAGCGAGACCTCGTCGAGGACGACTGGCCATCCGGGCAGCACGGCGCCGCTCGCGAGATCGAGCGCGAACGCTTGCCAGCCCCGCTGCGCGTCGGCGGCGACCACGTACACGCGCCCCGCATCGACGTCCACGGCCGGCGTCGACAGCACGCCCAGCGGCAGGTTGCCGTCGAAGGGTGCGATGATCGGCGTCCCGAGCTGCGCGCGCCAGACGATCTGGCCCCGACCGGGGACGGCCGCGCCACAGCCGATTCCGGTGCCGATCGCATAGGCGAATCCACTCGTCGTGGCAACGATGGCCAGGCCCGCGCGCCGGCCCGCGCCCAGCGCCACGTCATCGACATAGAGCGGGGTTGCGTAGAGGTGGGGCGCATAAGCGCGTCCCGCGATCGTCACCGCGTCGAGCTGCGGCGAGCTCCAGAGCTCGCCGAACGCCGACGACGCAACGGCGGGCGGCGTCAGCGTCGTCTCCTCGGCGTTCCAGCCCAGGCGCGCGCGGTCGCCGTGAAAAAAGGGTGTGTCGACGGTCGTCGCCACACAGGTGGGGCCGGGCGGAGGCCGGGCCTGCAGACACGCGCAACATGTGAGACCGACCACTCCGAGCCACGCCCTCACGCTAGGTTCGTAGCGTCAAGGACCTTTTCGCGCAAGCGTCCCGGTCCTCGTCGAGGTCGGCCTGGCGACGGAGGAGGCGGCTACGGGAAACCGGCGGCGGCGGCTCCGGCCGTGAAGGCCTGCCAGCCCAGCTTGGGGGTTCCGTCGACGTTGCGCAGGCCGAGCGAGCACAGGTAGGCCTTGAAGTTGGCATTGTTTGGGAGGCCGTAGTACATGGCGAGCGTGTCGCACTGCGCCGCCGTGAGGTCATGCATCAGGAAGAAATCGAGAAACGGGATCGCGGTCGGGCCCGCGCTCTGCCAGGCCGCATAGACGGCCGTCACGAAGTCGGCCTGCGCCTGCTCGGAGCTGCCCAGGATCGGCGACGCCGGGTAGCCCACTTCCTGCAGGATGAGCGGTCGACCGGCGGCGAGCTGGACCATCTGGGCGATGTCGGTGGTCGCCGTCTGCGGCGGGCGCGGCATGAACTGGGCGCCCAGCGGATAGTAAGTCAGCACGTACACGTCGCTCGACTGGTTCAGCAACGCCACCGCGGCGGCAGCCCCGCCGCCAGCGCCGTCGAAGGTGGAGGTCACACCGACCTTTACGCGCGGGAACATTTGATGCACGAACGCGACGCCGTCGTCGTAGAAGCTCTTATAGGGCCCCCCCTCGCCGGGATGGGCGCTCAGATAGACGTCGACCTCGTTTCCGATCGAAAGATACAGAATGTGCGCGTTTCCAAGATAGGCTCCGATGGCGCTCAGAAGAGCGTGGAAGCGGGCCCGCATCTGGGGCGAATCGAAAGGCACCGACTGCAGGTCGGCCGGGGTTTCCTTGGCGGTCGTGTTGAGGACCTGGATGGTCAGGAGCATGTCGAACCCGCGCTGGTCGCCCAGGTAGCCCACTCCGTTGGCGAGATCGGTAAGCTGATAATTGCCCGCGCTGGGCTCGAGGCGGCTCCAGTTGTAGGACAGCCCCATCCCGCGACAGCCGGCGTCGTAGGCGAGGTTGATGGCGTCGATGAGGTCCTGCGAGGTCACGGGGGGCGGCTGCTCGCGCGGGCTGGGCGCGATCGCGAGCAGGCGACGGGGCGCCTGCGCGTCGGCCGTCGCGTCGGCGCCGAGGGTGTCTGCGGGTCCGTCGGCGGGAGGCGCGCCGTCGGGGCCTAGAGCGGGCTTGTCGCCGCCGCAGGAGACGACAGCGCACAGGGCCAGTGAAGGCAGGCCGCGCAATGGCACGTGGAGACCGGATGCAAAGTTGAGGCCACGCCCAAGGCCTCAAAACGGCGTGAGCCGGCGTCGGGTTCTCCTACGCTTGTCGAAATCCCCGACGCCGACATAGAGCACGTCTCGAAAATCGCACCGACGTGGACGTCAGCCTCTGCGCACCGTTAGGCCCCGAGCGAGCGAGAGCGAGCGGCGTCAGCAAGGATCTCAGGGAGCGCGCAGCGCGACCGTCGACGATGGCGGCGAGTCGCGTGCGGGACCGCGCTGCCCGCAAAGCCGCGCCAACGGCGCCCACCGATGTATGGGACGTACACTAGCCGCGGGTGGCGAGCACTTTGTCGAGCGCGGCGTAGCTCTCGTTGAGGCCCTGTTCCATGCCCGAGCGCAGCATGCCGTCACGCTCCTCCGTGGTGAAGAAGAGCGGTGGACCCGCACACCTCTTGAACCGGCCGTCGTTTCGAGCTCTTATCTACGGATGATCCTCGTCGGCCAGTACGATTCGCCGTATGTACGCCGAGTGGCGGTTTCGCTGCGCGTGCTCGGCTTCACGTATGAGCACGACACCCGATCGGTGTTTGGCGATTTCGACTCCATGCGCCAGATCAACCCGGTCGGCCGCATCCCCTCGTTGGTCCTCGACGACGGCGAGGCGCTGATCGACTCCGTGGCGATTCTGGATTGGCTCGATCAGACGGTGGGCCCGGAGCGCGCCCTGCTGCCGCCAGGCGGAACCGCGCGGCGGCGCGCGCTGCGCCTGATCGCGCTCGCCACCGGAGCCATCGACAAGGCCGGGGCTTCCATCTATGAGCGGGTTGTGCGGCCGTCGGCCCGACGCTGGTTGGAGTGGCTGCAGCGTTGCCGGATCCAGGCGGCGGGCGCGCTGGCCGCGCTGGCCGCGGAGCCGTGGCCACCCGCCGCGGCGCTCGACCAGGCGCAGATCACGACCGCCTGCATGCTCCGCTACGTGCAAATGGCCGATCCGGAGCTGCTGCCTGCGGGCCGATATCCTGCGCTCGAGGCCCTGTCCCTGCGCTGCGAGGCGCGCCCCGAGTTCCAAGCCACCTACCCGGCCCAGTACGTGTTGCCGAGGGGGACGTGACGGTTCCGGGTGCCAGCGCAGGCGGCCCACCGGTCAGTCACCGCCTGTCCTGATCTGTCCGCTTTTCGTCTTTTGCGGACCTGGCCAAGCCAGCCTCAAAAGCGTAGAGTTTTTCGCGATGCGACCGAGAAGCGCACCCCCAGCGCGTCGCGTTCTGGTCCTGCTCATGCCCCATGTGCATCTGCAGGACCTGGCCGGTCCCGTCCAGGTGCTGTACGAAGCGTCGCATCTGGGGGGAGCCTATGAGCTGTCTTATTGCAGCGCCCGGCCCAGCGTGCGCACGGCGCAGGGCCTCCTGCTGTCGGATCTGGAGCCGCTGCCGAGGGCCCGCCCCGGCGATCTGGTGCTGGTGCCGGGGATGTGGTCCCAGACCCTGGACCGGATCGACCGCTCTTCGTGCGCCTGGCTGCGCCGGGTCCACGTCGACGGTGCGCGCATCGCTTCCATCTGTTCGGGCGCTTTCGCGCTGGCCCGGGCCGGGCTGCTCGACGGCCGTCGCTGCACCACGCACTGGAAGCTGATCGAGCGCCTGCGCGCGGAGTATCCGCGCGCGCGCGTGGTGGACAACCGGCTCTTTCTGGAGGAACGCCGCATCGTCACCAGCGCCGGTGTGGCATCGGGCATCGACATGGCGCTGGCCCTGGTCGAGCAGGACTTCGGGCCGCTGGTGGTGGCGCGGGTGGCGCGCGAGATGGTGGTCTACCTGCGCCGCTCGGGTGAGCAGGAGCAACAGAGCGTCTACCTCGATCACCGGACGCATCTGCATCCGGGTGTGCACCGGGTGCAGGATTACATCGTCGCGCATCCCGAAACCAAACCGACGCTGAACCGGCTGGCGCACATCGCCGCCATGAGCCCGCGCAACCTCGCGCGGGTCTTCCGGCGCGCCACGCGCCTGACCCCAAAACAGTTCGCCACCAAGGTGAAGATGCAGGTCGCGCGCGATCTGCTCGACGATCCGCAACGCACGGTCGCGGACATCGCGGCCAGCTGCGGATTCGATGACGCCCGGCAGCTCCGACGGCTGTGGCGGCGTCGCTTCGGCCGCTCGATCTCGGAGTCTCGGGCCCGCGCCCGCGCGCGCGCGCCCGCCGAAGGGAGGATCTCATGACGCAGCAAGCATGGGCCGCACTGGTTGGACTGTTCGTGGCAATCGGCCTGCTGCCATCGGGGCAGGGGAAGGCGGCGCCGCGTGCTCCGCGCACGCGCAACGTCGCGGTCGTCGTCTTCGAAGGTGTCGAGCTGCTCGACTTCGCAGGGCCGCTGCAGGTGTTCGCGGCGGCGGCTCAGTTTGGCGAGATGCGCGGCCAACCGGCGTTCCACGTGTACACGATGGCGCGCACCAAGTCGCCGGTGAAGAGCCACGGCGTGCTGCAGGTGGTGCCGGAGTATTCCATCGACGATGCGCCCCCGCCCGACATCATCGTGCTGCCCGGCGGCGACACTTCGTCGCTGCAGGAGGACCCGCGTTTCATGCAATGGGTCAAGGACAATGCCGCGCGGGCCGAGGTGTCGATGTCCGTGTGCACCGGTGCTTTCGTGCTGGGCCGCGCCGGCCTGCTCGACGGTCACACCGCGACGACCTGGTACAACGCGGTGGAAGGTCTGCGCAAAGCGATGCCGCGCGCCAACGTGCAGGAGGGCCGTCGCTTCGTGGACGAGGGCCGGGTGGTGACGACCGCGGGCGTATCGGCCGGCATCGACGGCGCGCTCCACATCGTGGCGCGCCTTCTCGGGCGAGCCATCGCCGACGAGACCGCGCGCTACCTCGAGTACCGCTGGACTCCCGAGCCCTATCTAGCCAAGCACTATTCGCTGCTGACCCCGGGCCTCGATGGGCGCGGCCGCGCGCTGCAGATGGCGCGGCTGCTCGAGCGCGAACAGAGCTGGCCCGAGGCGATCAAGGCCTGGCGCGCGCTCACACAGGAGAACGCGAAAGATGGCTACGCCTGGCATCGCCTGGCGTTTGCGCTCTATCACACCGGCGATCTGGCGGGCGCCATTGCGGCCGCCCAACGAGCGGCTGCGCTGCCCGATGTGCGTGCCGACGCGCTGGTCAACCTGGCCTGCTACTATGTGCACGCTGGCCGCCGAGCCGACGCGTTGACAGCGCTCGAGCAGGCGGTCGACGCCGGCCTCAAGGGGCGCTGGCGGCTGCAGGGAGACGAGGATCTGGCGCCCCTGCACGGCGAGCCGCGCTTCCAGAAGCTGCTCGCGCGCCTGGGCTAGCAAGCGAGCGCTCGGGCGGCGGCCCGCAGGTCAGGGAACGTAGTGCGTGGGGACGCCGAACAGGCGCTCGTGCGGGGCGGTCTCATGGCAGCCCATGCAGGAGCCGATGCGACCGGAAGCCGTCACTTTCCGGTCTGCGGTCACGGTCGCGTAGACCCAGCCTTCATCGTTGTTCGGGGCCGACCGGTCCACCTTATACAGAATGTACCAACCGGCCAGCTCGGCCGCTCGATAGATGTGCCCGTCCCTTTCTGCGTACGGGTAGAAGTGGTCATCCCCGGTCGGAGCCTGCGACAGACTTTCGGGGCTGTAGACGAAGCTCGGGTCGGTGACGAGCTCGGCTCGATAACTTTCCTTTACGACCACCTGACCGGGCTTCGAGTCGTCAGGATAGCCCGCATGGTCCTTGGCGAACACGGAATAGAGCTTCTGCCCGTGGGTGGCCGCATCCATGGATGTGCTGGGTCGCGAGACGCCCGGCATGGGGAGGCGACACAAGGAAGGTGCCCATCGCAGCTCGTCGTCCACCCTGCCGTAGCTCTTGTGCTCGTCGACGATGGCGAGGGCCCGCCTCGCCTCCTCGGGCGAGACCTGGGCCTGCTCGGACGTGCTCCCGTTCCCGCTCACACAGCCGACGACTGCCAACACTGCTGGAATGAATGTGCGCATAAGTTGTGCTCCCAGTAAGTGGTAGTGGTTCCCTCAGCGGGTGCGATAGTCGCTCGATACGCGCGCGGAGTCAACGATTGCTGCAAGGAATCGCCAACAAACCAGCCCCATCGATGGCGCAGGCTGGTAAAATGAATGCCCGCCGAGCTCCGTCGTCCAAGAAGGAGGACCCATGAGGAAGGCTCTGCTGCTCGCGGTTGCGCTGCTCTGGCCCCAGATTGCGCTGGCTCAGATTCGCTATGTGCGGGGCGTTCGAGTGACCGTGGCCCCGCCCGCCGTTCGCATCGAGGCACAGCCGCCCGCGCCCTCGCCCCGTTATCGCTGGATCGCCGGCTTCTGGGCGTGGCGGGGTGGCCGGCAGTTGTGGCTGACCGGCCATTGGGCGCTGCCGCCCGCGCCCGGCTACGTATGGGAGCCCGCGCGCTGGGAGCGGCAGGGCGACGGGTGGATGTTCTACGAGGGCTACTGGCGCATCGTGGACCAGCCCGATCCGAACGTGGTCTACCAGCCGCCGCCGCCGCCCGTGCAGACGGTGGTCGTGCAGGCACAGCCGCCGCCCGCAATCGAGGAGGTCCGTCCGGCCGTGCCCTTCGAGGGCGCCATCTGGATCCCCGGGTACTGGGATTGGAACGGCGTGCGGTACGTCTGGGTGGCCGGTCGCTGGTCGCCCCAGCCCCGCGAGTATCGTTGGGAGAATCATGGCTGGGAGCGCCGCCGCGATGGTAGGTGGGAGCATCGACCGGGTCACTGGGAACATCGCGAGGAGCGGGGCGAGCATCACGGTCACGATGATGATCGCGGCGAGCGCCACGGTCACGATGATTGATCGCGGCCAGCGCCCCGAGCACTGAATCCACGCGCCAGCTTTGTGCGCTTCAGCCCTTCTTTTCGGGCACGCGACGCGCCCACAGCGGATAATCGAGCCCGGCCAGCCGATTGATGACGATCGCCTGCAGCGCGAGCAGCACGACCGCGATCTCGATGCCGAGCAAATAAAGCGGACGGGTCACGATTCCCAGCGAGACGATCAGGGTGGTCGCACCGGCGGGCGGATGGGCGGCCTTGAGCAAAATCATCAGCGCACCGGTCGCAGCGAGCGAAAGCGCGGCTGCCAGCACGCGGGCCCCATCGACGCCCGTGACGATCGCCGGAGGCGCGTGCGAAAGGCCGGTCACCCACAGCGCACCCCAGCCGCACAGAATGCCGATGGCGTGACCGAAGATCGTGTGGCGTGGCGACGCGGTCGGCGACATGGGCATGAAGAAGAACAAGAATGCCGTCGGGCCGAGCGAGGGGAAGACGAACGGCGTGTGCGAGACCATCGCCACCAGCGCCATCAGCGCGATGGAGATGAAGCCGTTGATGAACATGAAGAGCGCCCAGATGGGACGCTCCGGGAAGCGCGCCAGCAGGCGGGTCAGACGCAGGCGCGCAACCAGGCCGCGCGCCACCTCGGGCTCGAGCAGGTGCAGATCGCGTCGTGGCTGGTCAGCCATGATCCTGGGTCTGCTTGAGCCGGGCGTCGAAGGCACGGACATACGCGAGCAGCCCGACGTTGAGCCCGAACAGGCCCACGGACGCCAGCGCCGCCGGGACCAGCACGCCGGATTCGCCAGCGAGCCAAGCGTCCAGCGCAGCCGCCACCAGCCACAGTTGAATGACGACCAGAGTTCCGATGAAAAGGCAGATTGCGGTGATGAGCGAAATTCCCTGGCGCCGCGTCTCCAATCAGACCTCCACTCCGACCGCCCATAGCTCACCACCCCATTCTTCGAGACGAATGCGCGGCAGGCGGCGGGTAGGCGGGCCGGCGGTCGGCACGCCCTCGGCGACCGAAAAGACCCCGTGGTGGCACGGACAGAACAGGGCGTCTCGTTGCGGCCGATAGACGATCGCGCACGACAGATGGGTGCAGACCTGCGAGAACGCCAGCCACCTCCCATCGCGTCCGCGCACCAGGAGGCAGGGATCCTCGTCGGTCGGATAGCGGAAGAGGAGCGACTCGCCGGGCGCGAGCTGCGACGCTCCAGGAAGGCGGATCCGCGGTGTCGCTGGCTTGCGCCGCAGGCGGCCGACCAGGGCGATCAGCGCGCTGGCGCCGACCAAAAGCGCCGAGCCGAGGGTCAGAAACTTGGCCAGCTCGCGCCGCGTGACGTAGTGATCGTTCTCCCACTTGATGGGGAAATCCTGCTTCCAACGTGGGCGCGGCTCGCTCATGGCTGCGCCCTCCCGGCGAGCACGCGAGTAGCGGTCGTGCGCCGCACGCTGGTCACGCTCCTTCCTCCAGCAGCGCCGCCACGTCATCCCGGGCGCCCAGAGCGGCCTTCTTGTGAATCTGAACCAGCCCAACACCGAGGCTGCGGGTCTTCGCCGGCACCACCACAAACACCTTGGTGCGCACCCTCTCTCCGCCAAACCACCATTCGTTGATGGCGACGCCCGCGCGCGTACGCTCGATTTCCTCGCGCGTCGTGAACGCCAGCGCCTGCGACGGGCACACGGTCGCGCACATGGGCCTTTTTCCGGTCGACGTACGATCGTAGCAGTAGTCGCACTTCATCATCTGATCGATACGCCCGTAGTACTTGGGCACGCCAAATGGACAGGCCAGCACGCAATTCGAGCAGCCGATGCAGCGCGGCTTGAGCGAGCTCTGCGTAACGCCATCGGGCGTTTGCTTGATCGCATCGGCCGGGCATACTCGCGCACAAATCGGATCCTCGCAGTGCATGCAGACCTGCGGCGCCGTCTGCACCGAGTCGTGCCGTTCGATGGTCTCGAGGTGGATCATCGACACGCCGCGATGGGTGTCGCACTCCTGGCAGGCCTGCACGCAGGCCTGACAGCCGATGCAGCGCGCGTAGTCGATGAAAAAATGGAGCTCGCTCATGCCGGCGTCACCCGGACCGCGCAGATCTTGTATTCGGGGATGTTCGAAACCGGATCGAGCGCTCGAATGGTGGCGCGATTGGCTGCGCGCTCGCCGGGCCAGTGATAGGGCACGAAGACGGTATCGGGTCGGATGGTGCGGACCACGAGCGCGCGCACGGTCACCGCGCCGCGGCGGCTCTCGACGCGCACCATCTCACCATCGCGAACGCCGAGCTGCTCGGCCAGCCGGGGGTGGATCTCGCAGTAGGGCTCGGGGGTTTGATCGACCAGACCGCCGATACGGCGAGTCTGCGTGCCCGAAAGATAGTGCGCAACCACGCGGCCGGTCGTCAGGATGATCGGGTATTCCGCGTCGGGCTCCTCGGCGGCCGGCCGCCAATCGACCGCTTGAAAGTGTGCCTTTCCGTCGGGGTGGCCGAAGCGCGCGCCCTCGTAGAGACGGGGCGTGCCCGGATGCTCGGGCGACGGACAGGGCCAGAACACGCCGCCCTCGCGATCGATGCGCTCCCAGGTGATGCCGTAATAGTCGGACACGCCGCCGCGCGATGCCCGGCGCAGCTCGGCGAAGATCTCGGCCGGCGAGCGGTAGCGGAAGTGCTGGCCCGCGTCCAGACGCTGGGCCAGATCGCACAGGATCCGCCAGTCCTCGCGGATCCCCGTCGGTGGAGCAACCACTCTCCGATGATGAATCACGCGACCCTCGACGTTGGTGGTCGTGCCCTCGTCCTCTTCCATCAGCGCCGTCGGCAGGACCAGGTCGGCGTGCTGGGCGGTTTCCGACAGGAAGAAATCGATCACGCAGAAGAACTCGAGCTCTTCCAGCGCCGCCCGAATGAAGCTCTGATCGGGCAACGACACCATCGGGTTGAAGCACAGCAGCAGCAGGCCCTTGATGCGTCCCTCGTGAATCGCCTCCAGGATCGGCACCGCCGACAGGCCCTTGTGTGGAATCGAGTGCTCGGGAACACCCCAGACGTCGGCGATGTGCCGTCGGTGCTCCGGGTTTTCAATATCGCGCCCACCCGGCAGCTGGTCGCATTTCTGCCCCTGCTCGCGCCCGCCCTGTCCGTTGCCCTGGCCGGTGACCATCGCGTAACCGCAGCCCTCACGTCCGATGCGACCCGTTGCCACAACCAGGTTGATCGCGGCCATGCAGTTCTCGACGCCCTTCGAATGGTGCTCGATACCGCGCGCGTGCAGCAGAAAGCTGGTCCGGGCGGGCCCCCACAGCTCAGCCGCGCGCACGATCATCGGGGCCGGAACGCCCGCGATCTCGGCGGCGCGCGAGGGCGGATAGCGCTTGATGGCCTCCGCGAGCGCTTCCCACCCCGTCGTATGCGCGGCGATGAAGGCGCGATCGATCCAGCCGCGCTCGATCATGACGTGCAGCATGCCGTTGAACACCCCGATGTCGCCGCCCGGCTTGACCGGGATGAAGAGATCCACGGTGCGCGCGATCGGCGTCATCCGTGGGTCGAGGACGATGATCTTGGCGCCCCGCTCGCGCGCCTGCCAGATGTAGTCAGTGGTGATGGGCGCGCACTCGCCGATGTTGGCGCCCGCGATCAGAATCACGTCGGCCTTCGGAATGTCGCTCCACGGGTTGGCCGCGCGATCGATGCCCAGGACCTTCTTCGAGGCGGCGGCTGCCGACACCATGCACAGGCGTCCGTTGTAGTCGATGTTGGCCGTGCGCAGCGCGACCCGCGCGAACTTTCCGACCAGGTAGGCCCGCTCGTTGGTGAGCGAGGCGCCAGTCAGCAGGGCGAACGCGTCGGCGCCATAGGTCTGCTGGATGCGGCGCATCTCGGCGGCCACGCGATCGAGCGCGGGGTCCCACGCGACCGGCCGAAACCCCACGCCGTCCGCGCGCTCGAGCGGCGTGCGCAGCCGGTCGCGGTGCTCGTCCTGCAGGTAGCGCTTGACGCCCTTGGGGCACAGCTTGCCGCGATTGAACGGAAATTCCTCCCAGGGCTCGAAGCCCACCACCTTCTCATTCTTCACCTTCAATTGAAGGCCGCATTGCTGGCCGCAGAAGCAGCAGTGCGTCTTGACGACGCGGTCGGGCTCGCCGATGGGGAGCCATCCTCCGGCAGGCTCGTGGCTCGGGTGCGGCCCGAACTCTTCGCTGAGCGCGTCGAGGGAGGTAGGCAGCCGCGCCATCAGTCGCGCTCCGGCTTGAAGAGGGCGCCCTGCGCGAGCGCGAGCGATTTGCGCCGACAGGGCGGGCAGACATCCTGGTAGTGCACGCCTTCGGCCAGTTGGTAGCGGATGCCGAGCTGCGCTTCCACCTGCTTGAGGTCGCCGATGTGAAGCGCCGACGCGAACGCCGCCCCGCAGCGAACGCAGGTGGCCGGGGGCCCGGCCGCGCCAGCAAAGCGGTAGAAGTCGAGCGAAAGCTGCGCCGGCCGCTGGAAGATGTGGAAGAACTTGCCGAACGGTAGATACAAGAGCGTGAAGATCACGGTCACGGCGTGAAACTGCGAGAGGAAGCCATAGTGATAACCGCGCATGAAATGCGCCGATGCGGTCAGGAGCAGCCCGGTCGCCGCCACCGCGAACAAAAGGACGAGCGGCAGAAAGTCGGCCGCGAACTGCTGGACGGCGAGCGCGCCCCGGTCGCGGCCGCGCCGCCACAGGGCCAGGAAGACCCCGGCAATCAACAGAACCGCGGAGAGGTCGAGAATGTTGAACACGAGCGGCGCCAGCGGGCCCTCCCAACGAAAGCTGAGCACGTGCACACCGAAAACATACGCCTGGTACACCGCCTGCGAATCACGCGCGGTCTCGAATCGGATCCAACCGAATGAGAGTGGGAAGGTCACCAGCGCCGCCAGGACGCAGCCCCAGAAAATGCAGAAATGCGCCGCCCAGCGCAACGGTGAACGATGCTCGATGAACTTCTGCGCGAGCAGGTTGTCCCAGAAAACCCTGGCCAGCCGGACGAGATTCGCGGGCAGGCGGCGCGGCGACAGGAAGAGCTGCCAGCCGCGATACCAGTAGAGCCGCGTGGGGGGACGGCGCAGCCACATGGTGTAGCGGTAGCCGAGGCCGAACGCGCAGAACACGGTCGCGCCGGCATACGACACCAGCGCGGCGTCGAAGTCGCGAAGGCCGCGGCTCCCGAAGTAGATGCCAGCAACCACGAGCGCGGCCGCGAAGAGGCCCCACAGGGTGGCGCGCACCACGTCCGCCATGCCCTGTTTGTAAGTCAAGTGGGCCCGGTGCGGAAGGGCGATCCTATTCTCTTGCGGCGGAACTGCGGGTGCCGGAGAGAACCGGGTAGGCGAGGCCGGCGGCGGCCGCGCCGACCAGCGGTGCCAGCCAGAACAGCCAGAGCTGTCCCAGCGCCCAGCTGCCCACGAAGACGGCCGGGCCCGTGCTGCGCGCCGGGTTCACCGACAGGTTCGTGACCGGAATTCCGATCAGATGGATGAGCGTCAGCCCGAGCCCGATCGCGATGGGTGCAAAGCCCTGCGGCGCCCGCTTGTCGGTGGTACCCAGGATGATCATCAGGAACATGAACGTGAGCACGACCTCGGTGGTCAGCGCGGCCACCAGCGAATAGCCGCCCGGCGAGTGCTCGCCGTATCCGTTGGACGCGAGCCCGGAGCTCACGTCGAAGCCGGTCTTGCCGGTGGCGATGGCATAGAGGACGCCCGCACCCGCGATTCCGCCCAGCACCTGCGCGATGATGTAGGGTGCCAGCTCTTTGGCGGGAAACCGGCCACCGACGGTGAGCCCGACCGAGACCGCGGGATTGAGGTGGCACCCCGAGATGTGGCCGATCGCGTAGGCCATGGTCAAAACGGTCAGCCCGAACGCGAGCGCGACGCCGAGAAGCCCGATCCCGACACCTGGGAAGGCCGCCGACAGGACGGCACTTCCGCAACCCCCGAGCACGAGCCAGAACGTTCCCAGAAACTCCGCGAACGCACGCTTGGAAAGAGGCATGAGTCCTCCTTTCGAGGTCCCGCGAGATGTCGAGCTCGCGACATTTTACACCAGCTATTGGCAACTCAACGAATGGGCGAGTCAGCGCCCGGCGGCGCCAAAGCGGCCGAGGGGCCCATGGTAAAATGAGCGGATGGAAGCGGGCCTGCTGGACCGCCCGCAGCTGTCCTCGGAGCAGCGCGAGCGCCTGACCCGAATGCTGGAGGCGCAGACCGTCGATCGCTTTCGGCGCGGTGTGCTAGGCGCGATCGCGGGCGCCACCATCGTCCTCGGCGTGGCGCTGCGCACCTTCCCGGGCGAGCGCCGCATCCTGAGCGGCGGCTTCGCCGTGGTGGTGCTGTTGACCACGGTCGCCCGGGTGCTGGTCGGGCGGCCCTCGCTGCGCCGACACACGAACGCGGTGCTGCGCGCTCTGGGTACGCTCAACATCGTTGCCCTCGCGGTCATGTCGGCGCGCACGGGAGGATTTGCCTCGCCGATCCTGCCCGCGCTGTTCGTGGTCTGGGGCTTCGGCGTGGTTCTGTCGCAGATGCCGGCGCGTGAGTTTTTGATCCTGGCCTTCGTGCAGCTGGGCCTGCTGATCGCACTCCTGTACCGGCTGAGCCCGGTTCCGGGCTCGCCCGGCGTCTTTCTCGCGATCGCCTTTCTCTTCGCCGCCGTCAGCGCATTGGGTGGGTATCTGCGCGAGCAGGCGCAGATCCGCGTCTTTCTGGCCTCGGAGGCCCTGGACGCAGCCAATCGCCAGCTGGCGCACAAGGAGCGCGCGCTCATCGAGGTCAACGAGGATCTGGAGCAGCGGGTGGCCGAGAAGGTGCGCGAGCGCTCGCGTGAGCTGGCAGAGGCACTGCGGCGGCTGTCCGACCACGGCGACGCCGGTGTCCTGGGCTCCGGCGACGTCGTGGGTGGCCGCGTCGAGATCGTGCGCCAGCTCGGCCACGGGGGCATGGGCGCCGTGTATCTGGGCAAGGACCTGGCGACCGGGCGGCGGGTGGCGGTCAAGCTGATGCGCTCGGGCAGCGGTCGAGATTTCCAGCAGCTGCGTCGATTCCTGGCCGAGGCCGAGGCAGCCGCGGCCATCTCGCATCCGGCAGTGGTGCGACCGCTGCACGTCGACGTCACACCCGACGGGCGCATCTATCACATCCTGGAGTACGCCGAGGGGGTCTCGCTCGATCGGCGGCTCGAGCAGGGTGCGGTGGAATCGGGAGCGGCCGCGCGCCTGGGAGCGGCTCTGGCCGACGCGCTGGCCGCCGCCCACGCTATCGGCGTCATTCACCGTGACGTCAAGCCGGCCAACGTGATGCTCTCGACCGCCCCGCCCGGGCTGCGCGTGCTCGACTTTGGTCTTTCCAAGCTGGTCGAGGACAGCGCGAGCGGAGCGCCCGGCCTCACCGAGACCCATCAGCGGATGGGCACGCCGGCGTACATGTCGCCCGAGCAGATCCGCGATGCGGCACACGTGACCGTGAAGACCGACGTCTACAGCCTGGGAGTGACGCTTCACGAGATGCTGGCCGGCCGCTTGCCGTTCCTGGTGCCAAACGTGCCGGGCCTGTACCAGGCGCATCTCGAGCAGCCGCCACCACCGCTGGAGCGCAACGCCCCCACCGTGTCGCCCGATCTGGCCCACCTGGTCGGGCGCTGCCTCGACAAGCAGCCGTCCGCACGCCCGACCGCCAGCGAGGTGGCCCACCGGCTGACTGCGCTGGCTGACCGCCTGGGCGCTCCCGATGTCACCGCCGTGGCCGCGCGCGAGCTGGCCGCGCTGTCGGACAGCGAAGGCGCCAACGCCGCCACCTTGCCGCATCCGGCCCAGGGCTCCTGACGGCCCCGGGTCGACGTCGGCCCGCGGCGACGAGGAGCAGGGCGAGGAGCAGGAGGCCGTGTGTCGGCCCACCGCGCGCGCCCACCGCGCAGCCGCAGCCGCTGGACAGGCCGGTTGCCCCGGCTCCGCCGTCGGCCCTGATCCCGGCCTCCGGATTCGCCACCGAGCTGTCGCGCGCCCCGCCGTCCGGGAGCGCGGCGTCGGCAGCACCGCCCTCGGGAGCGCCGCCATCGGCCAGGCAAGGCGGCGGCATCCCGGCGCCCATTCCATCCGGCCACGCGCCAGTCTGCGGGAGGCTCGGATCGGTGTAGTAGTCGGTGGCCGTGGCGTGAACGAAGCCGACCGGCCACCCCTGGCCGGTCTCGCACTGGTTGGCGTCCGCGTATCCGATGTCCAGGCACGCCACGCCCACGCCGGGAGCGCTGTAGCCGTTCAGGAGCCCTTGAACCCGCTCCGGAACCACATAGCCCGGCCCCGCCGGCAGGGTCAGGCTGAATGTGCGCCCGCCGATGCCCGCTTGTGCGGTCAGAAACCACGCATAGCCCGGCATGCCCTGCGCGTTGCTCTCGAAGTAATCGAGGCCGTTGGTGCCGATGACGCCGAGGTTGAACGGGACGATCTGTCCCGGCGCGACGGTCGGCGAGCGGCTGCAGGAAGGCGGCGAGACGCCCAGGTTATGGATACGACCCACATCGGCTCCAGTATACTGAGCGCTCCACGGCTGGCCCCCCATCGTGCAGTTGCTCATGCCGTAGGCGGCAATGAAGCTGGTCGGCCCGTCGACGACTTCCAGTCTCACCTGCTGGCGAAAGCGCACGGCATCGGGCGAAAAGCGATACGTGATGGTGAAGCGCAGCCGGCTCGTCACCGCCGGGTCGGCGTTCGCGTCCTCGAACGACGAGAAGCCATGGGCGGCCAGCACCGCCGGGTCGCGCTCGAAGTGGGCCAGGTAGCCGGTCGTCTGCACGAGGATCCCGGTGCCCTGGAACAAGCCGCCGTCACAAATGGGATCGCCGTCCGCAGTCAGTGTGGCCTGCGCGTTCTCGGCGCCCATCGAGTGCGGATCCGGCACATCCTGATTCTCGATCAGGCGCAGCTGGATGGACATGCCGCTGCCCTGCCCGCTGGCGCCATCCGCCCCCGGGAAGAGCTCATTCGGTGCCCACGCGTCGGGATTCTCGATGTGCGCGAAGTTGTACTGGCCGGTTCCGTCGCAGCAGGCGATCGACCACAGACCGCGCGCAAGACCCCCGCCCCCGTTGGTGATTTCGAGCGCTCCCGGCGTGAGATCGAGCCACACGACAAAGCGGTCGGTCACCACCACCCGATCGCCGGGCTCGATGAGCCCATTACAGCTTCCGGTCACCGGTGTGGTGGTACAGGTGCTCAGATCCGCCAGGCGCACCAATTCGGCGGCCCGCGCGGTCGGGAGCGAACCAATCTTGTGCATGCGCACCGATTGACCGCCCCCGATCGGGACCATCATCGTGACCGGCGGATCCGCGCGCGCGGGTCGCCAACAAAGCGTCAGCAGCGCCCAGACGATGAACCATCGCACCGGGGCATTCTACTGGTCCTATCGCGGCGCGACCACCAAGGTCTGGACCGCGCGACCGAGGAGCCCGACTTCGTCCCAGAGCCGCGCATCGGCGAGACCGATTCCGGTGCCGGCCGGCGTGGTGCCGGCGTCGAGGCAGACCCATGAGCCATTGAGTGGGCGTATGAGCGCAACCGTCAGGTCCGGGTTGACGAAGGTATATCGATCGACTGGCAGAACGACGCTGACGCCGTTGCCCGAGTCGGCCGCGCACAGCACGCGCTGCAGAGGCGACGGGTCCTCGCCCGCGACCAGCGCCCCCAGCATGCGCATCCAGGCCTGCACCGGACCGTGGCCAAAGCTGCCGGAGACGAAGCGAATGTCCATCGCGGTGTGGTAGCCGACCGAGCTCGCGAAGAAGGGAAAGCGGAACTGCGCACTGGTCTCGGGCCGGCCCGGCGGGGGCGTGGCGGCGGGCGGGAGCGCGGCCGGCAGGTCCACCTTGGCCGTACGGATGGCGAGGGCATCGGCCCGCGCGACCAAAAGTCCCTCGGCGGTGGTCAGCGACGCCGTGGCCTCCTTGACCGTGCGGCCGTCCCGGGTCACGGCTGCGGTCACTCGCAGCGTCGCGATCGGCACCGGCCGCGTGAACACCAAGGTCATGCGCGCAACCAGGAAATCAGCGGGCAGGAGTCGTTCGATCGCGCGGCCCAGCAGCCCTGCCGGTGGGCCGCCGTGTTGATAGTCGGGATGCCAGGGTCCGCGCGTATGCTCGCGCGCGCGAAAGCTCTGGTCGTCGAGGGGGTCGAAGAAGACGGGCGTCACGCGCACAGCATACCGCAACGCCCGTCGGGATCGGCCGGCTCACTCTGCCATTTTCATCACCGAGCCGTCGCTGGCGGGCGGGGAGCCACTGTTTGTCCAATACAGGCTCACGCCATCGGAAACCACGCGGTTGGGCTGGGCCAGACCAGAAACCAGGAGGGTCGGGCTGCCACCGGATTTGGACAGCCTGGTGATGGTTCCCGGGCTGCCAAGAGACCAGTAGACGTTGGCCGCATCGACCGCGATTCCGTTTGGTGAAAGAATCCCTTCCGCGAGGGTGGGCGGTCGGTTTGCGGTGGCAGCGAGGACGATGGGCGCGCCGCCCTGTTTTGGGATCCGGACCAGCATCGCGATGTTCTGATCCTGCTGCCGAGCGAACGACGTGTAGACCGATCCAGCGTCGGTGGCCAGCGTCCTCACGTGCTCGCTCTCGAACAGTCGAGCGGCGCTGGAGCCGTCGGGAATGGTTTTCATGACCGACCCCAGCGCACCGCCCCAGTTGGTCCAGTACAGGGCGCCGCCGTCGCTCGACAGGTCGGCCGGATTATCCTGATTGGAGGCGACCTCGATCGGTGCTCCACCAGTCTTCGCGACCTTCATGATCGTGCTGCCTTCGGTCCAGTAGACGCTGGTTTCGTCGATCGCAACATCGCCGGTGGGAGATCGGTGGGATGCCAGCGTGATGGGCGGACCGGCGCCGCCGTCCTTGGCGACCTTCATGATTCGGCCGGCCGGTTGCGGGCTGGCGTCGGGCCCGATGTCGTTGAAATACACATAGGCTTCGTCGACGGCCAGGCTGCGGGGCGCGATCACGTCACTCTCGGAAACGAGCGTGGTGGGGGCTCCCCCGAGCTTGGGAACCGTCATGACGCTGTTGGCGCCCGAGTACCAGTAGTTGGTCCAGTACACGTTGGTTGCATCGAGCGCGATGCCGAAAGGCGCATGCTGTCCGCTGGCAAGGGTCACGGGCGGGCTGCCGCCTTGACCGCCGGTCCCGCCCGATCCACCGCTGCCTCCACTGGCTTCGCTGGGTGCCGCGTTTTGGCAGCCCACGATGATCGACACGACGAGCGGACAGAGTCTCAACATGGCTGCGCCAGGCTAGCAATGGCCATGCCGCGATCGAGGCCCTCGGAATCCAGCTACTTGCATTCACCGCGCGGTCATGACGGGCGAGAGCCCGGGTGGAAATGTCGCACCCGATCAGAAATTTGAGCAGCGCCTGCGCACATCGGGCCCGGGAATGGTAATGATCTCCCTGGTCGGTCGATGCGGCTTCATCTCGTAGACGGGACCTTCGAGCTCTTCCGCGCGCACTATGCGCCGCGGCCGGAGCGCGATCACAAGGCGACGGTGGGCCTGGTGCTCTCGATGCTCGGGCTTTTGGGCGAGCAAGCCGAGGCGGTCACGCACATCGCGATCGCATTCGACAACCCAATCCGAAGCTTCCGCAACCAGTGGTTCGCCGGCTACAAGTCCGACCAGGGCGTCGATCCCGTGCTGCGCGCGCAATTCGATGACGCCGAGGAGGCGGCGCGCGCGCTCGGGCTCGTGGTCTGGAGCATGGACCGCTTCGAGTGCGACGACGCGCTCGCGACCGCGGTGGCCCGGTGGAAGGGCAGCGTGGAGCAGGTCCGGATCCTGAGCCCCGACAAGGATTTTGGGCAGTGCCTCGATGGCGGGCGGGTCGTGCTGGTCGATCGCATCCGCAGGCGCGAGACCGACCAGGCGGCCTACTTCGCCAAGTTCGGTCTGCACCCGCCCAGCGTGCCCGACTACCTGGCGCTGGTCGGTGACACGGCCGACGGAATTCCGGGCCTGCCCGGGATCGGGGCCAAGAGCGCGTCGGCGCTGCTTTCTGCGTACGGACACCTGGAGGCCATCCCCGATGACCCGTCGCGCTGGCGCGTCAAGCTGCGCGGCGCCGACCGGATCGCTGAAGTCTTGCGGACGCGCCGCGAGGAGGCCCTCCTGTACCGCCGGCTGGCAACGCTGGTCACCGACGTGCCGCTGGCCGAGTCGCTCGACGACCTGGCATTCCGGGGCGTGCCCCGAGAGCGGGCGCTGGCGTGGGCGGCTCGCATGAAGGTCGACCTGGCGAGCGAGCTCGCGCGAGTGCGCATGAAAAGCCCTTGACAATGATTTACTCGTACGTTAAATATTCCACCGATTGACATCTAATTACAAGAAGGGAGCAGCGATGAAACCGAGCCCACCCGGATGGCCGCGCATCTCGTCGGCCCTCTACTACCAGAATGCGGCCCAGGCGATCGATTGGCTCTGCAACGCGTTCGGCTTCGAAGTGCGACTGAAGGTCGAGGGCGACGGCGGCCGCATCGAGCACTCCGAGCTCGTCTTCGGAGAAGGCATCGTGATGGTCGCCGAGCAGGACTCGCCAACGCGTGGTCAGACCTACCGCAAGTCGCCCCGATCTGTGGATGGTGCGAACACGCAAAACCTGTTTGCCTACGTCGACGACGTCGAGGCCCACTGTGCGCGCGCGCGCGCCGCCGGCGCCAAGATCACGATCGAGATGAAGACCAGCGACTACGGTGAGGATTACTGGACCGATCGCAGCTACGAGTGCCAGGATCTCGAAGGTCACCACTGGTACTTCGCCCAGCGCCTGCGCAACCCGAAGACGAAGTGAGCAGCCTCGACCGGACCCTGTTCGCGCTGGCGGATCCCACGCGTCGCGGCGTGGTCGAGCTTCTGCGCAGAAAGCCGCGGCGTGCCGGCGAGCTGGCGGCCTCGCTGGCGATGAGCGGCCCCGCCATGAGCCGCCACCTGCGCGTGCTGCGCCAGTCGGGCCTGGTCGAAGAGGAGCACCAGGGAGAAGACGCGCGGGTGCGCCTGTACCGGCTGCGGCCGCAGCGGTTTCGCGCGCTGGCCCGCTGGCTCGAGGAAGTCGAGTCGTTCTGGGCGGGCGAGCTGCAGGCTTTTAAGCAATACGCCGAGCGGACGCGCAGGAAGCCGCCTCGATGAGCGCCCCGGCCGGAGACTGCGCGCGGGTGACGGTGCAGGTGGCGGTCCCGCCCGAGGTCGCGTTCGACGTGTTCACGCGTGAAATCGATCTATGGTGGAGGCGCGGTCCCAAGTTCCGCATCGCCGGCAAGCGTCCCGGCGTGCTGACGTTCGAGAGCGGCGTGGGCGGGCGCCTGTTCGAATCGGTCGAGCTGCCATCCGGTCCGCGCGCCTTCGAGGTCGGTCGCATCACGGCCTGGGAGCCGCCGGCCCGGCTCGAGTTCGAATGGCGCGGTGTGAACTTCAAGCCCGGTGAGAAAACGGTGGTCGAGGTTCGCTTCGCGAAGGCGGGCGCTGGTACGCTGGTGACGGTCGAGCATCGCGGCTGGAGCGCGCTGCCGGCGGATCACCCGGCGCGTCACGGCCTGGTCGGGCCCGCGTTCAGTCGCATGATCGGGCTATGGTGGGGCGAGCTGATGACGTCTCTGCGCGAGCACGTCGCCCAGTGAGGAGCAGCCTCTCCGAGCGGCCTTGGGGCGGGCCTGGTCGTGCCGGGCCTGCTGTCGCCGCCCCGGTGCAGTGGGTGGGGGCGCGCTCTCGGCGCTCACTACGAATACCAAGAATCATACTACTGCCAGGACTGAGCGAAGACTTAACGCGTGCGGGCTACCCAGGATAGGCAGTAGACGGCTGCCAGCACGCCGACCGTGAGCGCGGCCAACGCCGGCTGCTTGACGGCCGTCCCCACGAACAGCGCCCCGTACACGCCCGCGAACAGGAGCGGCACCACCGGATAGAGCGGCACCAGGAAGGGCGCGTCTGGCCGGCTCCGCCGCAGCCGGAACAGCGCCAGCACCATCGCGCCGTCGACCAGCAGAATCAACGTGATCGCGAGCCCCAGCAGCCGCTCGAAGGTCCCGGTGGCCGCCAGCGCAATCGACACCACGCCGACCAGGAGCATGGCTGCCCACGGGGTGCCACCGGGATTGACGCGCGCGAGCACGCGCGGGGCCAGCCCGTCGCGCGCCAGTGCGAAAACCACGCGTGGGGTGACGAACACGTTGCCATTGAGCGATGCCAGCACGACCAGGAGCGCCAGCGCGGCCATCACGGTGCCGCCCCGGGCCCCGAAGATGGCCTGGGCGACCTCGCCCGCGACCAGATTCGAGGTCGCGATGCGCTCGATCGGGAGCACGGACAAGAACGCCGCATTGAGCAGAAGATAGAGGCCGATCACGGTCGCGATCCCGCCCAGAAAGATGCGCGGGAGCGTGCGGCCGGGGTCGATCACCTCTTCCGCGAACTTGGCGGCATCGAGATAGCCGTAGTAGGTCCAGATCACCGACTGGAACGCGACCGCGAGCGCGCCCCAGACGGCGAAACCGCTTGGTGCCGCCGGGAGCGCCGTGCGCCAGCCGGCCCCGCTTCCGGCGGCGAAGGCCACCACCACCACGCCCGCCAGCGCGAGCACTTTGGCCGCCGTGACCACATTCTGCACCCACCGGCCCGAGGAGACACCGACCAGGTTGATGCCGGTGAACAGCGCCACCAGGAAAGCGGCCAGCCAGGGCGTCGCGCGCGCGGATGCGCCCAGCAGGCGGCCCAGATACTCGCCGCCGACGGTGCCGATGGCCGCGATCGCGGCCGCGTAGATGCCGAGCGCCTCCACCCAGCCGACCACGAACGCGGCGCGCCGCCCGAACGCCTCGCGCGCGTACACGTACTTTCCGCCCGCCAGCGGCAGCCGGGCCGCCAGCTCCGCGAACACGAACGTGCCCAAGAGAGCCAAAGCGCCCCCGAGCACCCAGGCGACCAGCGTGACCAGGGGGCGGCCCAGCTGGGCCGCCACGATGCCCGGGGTCCGAAAAATCCCGGACCCCACCATGATGCCCACGACCATGGCCAGGCCGTCGGCGGTTCGCAGCGCGCGCTTGAGCTGGGTCATCCGAGGCGCAACGCTCGCACGGGGAGGCCCCGCGCGCCAGACCGTCTTGACGATAAGCCCGGCTTGGCGGTTTCCTGGACTGAATGCAGCCCGTGGACATCAACGGCGTGGCACACATCCAGATCACGGTGAGCAACTTCGAGCGCTGCGTGGCCTTCTACGAGCAGCTGTTCGAGCTGTTCGATCTCAAGGTGGTATTCCGAACGCCCGACTTCATCTTAGGCGTGGGCGGTCGCACCGGGCTCGCGGTGTCGCGGTGCGCGCCCGAGTACCGCGACCAGCCGTTCGTCCAGCAGCGGATCGGGCTCCACCATATCTGCTTTCGCGCCCGCGCGCGCGCGGACGTCGATCGCGTCCACGAGCGCGTGCGCTCGTTCGGTGCCCGGATCGTTCACCCGCCCGAGGAGGGACCATGGGCGCCCGGCTATTACTCGGTCCTGTTCGAGGACCCGGACGGGATCCGGCTCGAGGTCAACCACGTGCCGGGCAAGGGCAACCTCGACCCGAGCCTCCGACTGCCCAAGCCGCTCCCTACTCCCTGATCAGTTGGCGCCGAGCAACACTCAGTCAATCGACGCGTAGTGCTCCACCACCGCCTGCATGGTGGCGCCCAGATCGTCGCCCATCGTCAGCGACCAGAGATAATCGGCCGGGAAATTGTTGCGCACACGCGTGCGGCCGTTGTCGGGGAACCGCTCGGGCTGTCCGAGGATCTCGAGCGGGGTCAAGCGCGTTCCCGCGTGCTGATGGCACCCGACACAGTTGGTGCGCGCGTTTCCGGGCCCCAGCTCCAGGTACGGGTTCGAGCACCAGGACGCCCCGCCGCCCGGCCCGGGATGCACGACCTGGAGCGCCTGGGCCAGCGAGGGCGCGCTGTCGGCGAAACCGCCGGTCGGATCGGGATCCTCCTCGCGAAACGAGGTGGCGACGCACATCTTGTAGTTGCGCCAGGGCGCGCCGAGGGCCGCGATCGCGGGCGGGCGGTCGGCGCCGAAATCCTGGTCGGGGTCGTCGGACCAATAGAGAGTGATCCACACCCAGTGCCGGAGCTCCTTGGTCACGATGTGCAGCCCGGCCAGCCGGTAGACGCTCGCGCTCTGATTGGGCAGCCGGACCGTGTAGATCCGATCCGGCCCCGGGTCGACCTGGCCGTCGCCGGGACCCCAGTCGCCGGGTCCGTCCACGCGCAGGCGACTGGCCAGACGCGCGGCCGAGGTGTCATAGCTGGGCATGGTTTCGCCGAACTGCGCGCGCCGCCATTGCGCCTTCACGAGCGCCGCCTCGCGCGGGAACTCGCTCGCGTAGCAACTGGAGGCGTTAGCGGCCTGGGCTTCCAAGTAGTCGACTGCCAGCTCGAACTGGCTCGATGGGGCGTAGCCGGCCACCGCCACCCACACCAGCCCGGGCCCGACCGCGCTGCACTGCTCACGTGAGTCGCGTCTGCGGGAGCTGCAGTCGTAGGCTTCCGCCGTGGGCGCGCTGCCGCGCCGCACGAACAGATCGGCGTCGCCGGTGCCGGAAAGGCGCGCGGTCAGCGCCTGTCCGTCGCCCAGTGGGTAGGGTCCGTACTCGATCCACTCGCAGCCGTGCACCAGGCCGCGCTCGGCCACAGCCACCGGTCGGCCCGCGACCATTTCGCCGGTCGCCGCCGGAGCGGGCTCGGGTGCGCTCAGGCAGGCGAGCGCGGGCGCGTAGTTTTCGTAGAGGTGGCGCTGTTGCGCCGGGCTGTACGCGACCCGCCCGTTTCCGCCCACTCCATCGAAGTCGAGCTGATCCTTGAGCCCAGCCAGATAGGCCAGATAGCGCTCCTCGGTCCAGGCGGGAAGCTGGTCCAGCGCGTCCGCGTTCCAGTCGAAGATCCCGTCCAGCGCCGGCTGCGCAAACGGGCTGTGCGCGCGCCGACCGTCGGGTCCCAGACCCTCGTACAGGTGCTGGAACATGCGGTCGAAGTCGTCGGCGTGATACCAGGTTCGGAAGCGCGGGATGGTCGGGGTCTGGCCGGTCGCAGTCTGCAGTCGTTTCTCGGCCAGGGCCACCGGCTCGAGCACCCGGGCTACGATGTCCCAGGCCACCTTGCGGCGCGCGCTCTGCGAGCGGCTCAGCTCCTGCTCGCGGTCGGCCAGCGTCGGATCGGCCGGATAGGGCGCGGCCGGGCCGATGATCTTGCGGTCCACGGCGCTGACCGCCCGGACCGCCCGGCCGGTGCCGCACAGATCGGGCTTGTCGTCCTGGGGCGCGCAGGCCGGCAGCGCGGCCGGCAGCGCGGCCGGCAGCGCGGCCAGCAGCGCGAGCGCAGCCCAGGTACGCCTTACCAATCCGCCCATGCGACTAGCCGCCCAGCAGCAGGGCGGCATCGCTGGCGACGATGTACTCATGGCCGGTGTTGGTGTCGCGAACCAGGAAGTGGATCCACCCGTCGGATCGGAAGTGCGGGTACAGCGCATACTGGCCGGCGCTCATGGTGGTCACGCGCGTGCGCGCGCCCGTCGTCAAATCCACCAGAATGATGTTGGCGGCGCCGCGCTGCCGATAGACCTGAAACCCCGGGTCGGCGGGCGACGCAAAGCCCAGATCCGCGGAGTCGGCATCCTCGACGTAGTGATGGAACACGATGAAGCGCTCGTCGAACGAGACCGCAGGCTTGCCGCCGCGGGTACACAGCCGGCCGATCTCGGGTGCCGTGATCGAGTAGCCGCTCGGCGTCGGCGTCGCGTTGACATGATGAACCACGAACCCGAGCTGCCGCGCGCCCGGCCCGGTGAGCCGGCTCACCACCAGTCGAGTCGACGGCGAGAGCACGCTGTCGCCTTCGAACGGCGTCGACACCTCGACGCCACTTCCGGCCACGAAGTTGGTGCCGTTCTGGATCATGGGCGTCAGCTTGATGCGAGCGTTGGACGCGAAGTCGGCCGACGGGTCGGACAGGGTCGCGCTGTGGCCGCCGTTGTCGCTGGTGAACTGGCTGTTGATGATAAAGTAATCGCCGCCGTTCAGGCCCGCGCCCAGGTGCTGGTAGAGACCCACATCGGTGGCGGCGCTGCAGGCGGGCTCGGTGAAGGTGATCTCGGGCGGGTTGGACAGGAGCAGGCTTTCATTGCAGAAGCCGGCGCCGATGCTGGTGCCCTGGAACACGAAGCCCGAGTTGTCCGGGAAGAAGCCGGGATCGTAGGCGGCATGCACCGGGATGTCGCGGCCCTGCTGGAGGTCGCTGATGGTCGCGCCCGCGCTTCCGCCGCCGTTGCCCACGAAGCGTCCATCGGGCGAGCTGCGCATCCAGAAGGTGGTCGAGAATCCGAGCTCTCGCAAAATGCGCACGGTCGAACCGGCCCCGTGCTCCCAGCCGGCGCCATAGGGGCGCTCGGAGGCGCGCGGGAACCCGCCCAGGCAGGTCATCGGGCTTCCGCCCGCGCAGCCCAGCATGAGCAGGCCGCGGTCGGCGTTGACCTGACGCCAGCCCTGCGTGTGCATCTGGCTCACGTGCGCCAGCAGCGCGGGCGAGATCGAGGGCGCGCAGTCCGAGGGCGGCGGATCGTCGGGCAGCGTGGCCTCGAGCTGCGGCAGCTCGCGCGCGAACCACTCGGCGACGATGTCGAGCTCGTCCTGCGTCATCTTGGGATGGTTGCCCTTGGGCATGGAGACGCGCAGCTTGAACTGCGCATAGGTGGTGGCCCAGCTGTCGGAGCGCGGGAAGGCGGCCTGGAACACCGACTCGAACCAGCCCAGATGTGCGGCCGCGGCATAGATGCCGACCCTGGCCGGAATGAAAGGCGAGCTGGAACTCGACGGGTCCTGGCGGATGCAATCGACCACGTGCCGGGGGTCGAAGGTGCCGCCGCCGGGCGCCGTGTATGCGACGTGCAGGCTGATCTGGCTGGCCTCGGCATAGCCATTCACGCCCACGTAGAAGCTGCCGGGGCCGGTGCCCACGCACTCCTCCTGCGAGCTGCTGGTGTACGGCCGGCAGTCGTATTGATCGGTGGTCGGGGCGGCGTTCCGACGCAGATACAGATCGGCGTCGCCGCTGCCGCTCATGGTGACCCGGATGGTGCCGCCCGAGGCTACCTCGTAGGGCCCGAAGGTTTTGAACTGGTTGTGATTGATGGCCTGGCTGGCGACGTCGTCGGTGCGCGGGGTGCCGCCACCCTGGTTCAGGCAGGTCGCGACCGCCGTGTCGGTGAGATCGCGCCAGGTGCGCAGGTTGTTGCGCGTGAGCGAGTGGCACTCGTTGCACCGGTTGCTCGAGCTCGCCACGTTCGCACCCAGAATCTGCAGCGCACGCAGGGCCAGCTCGCCGTCGGGGAGGCCGACCGGGTTGCGCAGGTTGCCGCCACCGCCGCCGCCGGGCTGCTGACGGGGCAGCGGCGCGAACTGGCAGGCCGCTCGGTTGATGTAGCAACCCTTGATGAATGCGAGCGCGCGGCCGAACGCCGACTGCGCCCAGGTGGCTTCGGTCAGGCCCGCGAGGTCGGGCGGCATCCAGTGCAGATTGCGGAACTGCTGGTAGGTGGGCGTGGTCTTGGACAGGAACGCGTTGTCGGTGCCATCGAGCCGGCTGGCCCACTCGAGCCACTGGCCGCTTCCGATGCGGTGGCAGCGCAGGCACGCGTTGGCTTCGGGGCTGGTAAGCTGCTGCGGCATGGTCCAGCCCTGGCCCGCCAGGTTCACGATCGAGTACAGCGAGTCGTTGGCGCCAATCGGGAAGTCTTCGCGCTCTCCCATCTTGGGCACGACCGACCGTCCCTGCGCATCCTTGGCCTGATCGATCCAGGGGCTATGGATGAACGGATCGGCATCGTGGCAGCGTGCGCACTCGATGCCCGAGCCCAGGCCGCCGTGCAAACCGGCCCACAGATTCTGCGACTGGTTGGTATCGCCCGGATGGGGCACGTGCTCGCCGTCGGTCTTGACGTAGAGCGCGTTCTGGAAAAAGCAGGTCTTCCCGGTCAGCGGGTTGTGACCGATCATCGCAATGTCGTTGAACTTGGAGCTGGAGAAGCCGCCGATGCTCTTGCGGCACAGCAGCACCCAGTGCGTGCCCTGCTCGTTCGAACGGCTGGCGACGCGCGGGCCGGGCTCGCACGAGCTGTAGATGTACTGCGGCCGATCGCAGATGCCGGCCTCCATGTCGGGGTTGGTGAGGCTGCCGTTGGCGTCGGTGACCGTCATCGGGATCGGCACCGAGTCGAGGCAGTTGTAAGTTTTGTACTGGCCGTCGCCGGTTTTTTCGAAAAACGGGATCTCGCCCATCTCGGCCACGCAACGTTTGGCGTACTCGGGCACGCTGTGGATCATGGTCTCGCCGCTCGGGTCGTCGGCCTTGCCAGCCAGGCCCGCGCTCTTGCCGTTGTCCCAGGCCTTGAACAGATCGAGCTCGATCTGCTTGGCGACTGCGCCCTCGCGGACCAGACAGGTGTCGACGATGGAATCGGTGCCGGCAGCCAGCTGCGCCAGCATGTCGGGCGTGGGCTCGCCTGCCCACTCGGGGCCGTAGAACGGCTTCAGCAGCGCCGGGTCGACCTCGGGGCCGTCGAGGTGCTTGGAGCCGTCGTTTGCGATGGGCGTCCGCTCGGACACCAGCTCCGTGCACTGGAGCTGGCCGAAGCGGCCCCGCCGAACGCGCTGATAGATGGCTTCGCCGGAACTGAGCGGTCGACTGAGCGTCACGCCGACGCGGTTCGGTGAGGGATCGTACACGACTATCATATCGAAGCCGTCACCGTCGGTGCCGCTGCAGCCAAGAATGCACATGAGTAAGGGAACGAACCGAGTTAACAGATCACGAGCGGAGAATTTTCGCATGCGCGCGCGGTCTGCAACTTGGATGCCCGCACGTGCGGTCGCGAGAACACTGAGTTGAGCGGCGGCTGACCGATTACCGGAGTCGACGATCGGCTAGCAGGCTGGCCTGTGTACGAGCGGTTGCTACGCGCGCTTGCTTTCGATGATGACGGGCACTCCGGCGCTGGGCGTAAAGGTGATCGTGCGCGTTCGGATGCGGGCACGGTACCCGGGGCGCAGCTTCATCGCGACTCGGGAGAACACCTCGCTCAGCACGATCTTCATCTCGTATAGGGCGAAGCTCATGCCGATGCAGCGACGCACGCCGCCGCCAAACGGGACGAACGCGTAGGGGTGGGGGCGGGCGCCCAGGAAGCGCTCGGGCCGAAACTGCTCGGGCTTGGACCAGACGTCCGGGCGTCGATGGGTGAGATAGACGCACGGCACCACCTCGACGCCCGCCGGGAGGTCGCGCCCACCGATGCGCATGGGCGTGGCGAGGACGCGCCCCACCGCCGGAATGACCGGGGTCAGGCGAAGCGACTCCTTGATGGTGGCGTCCAGGTACTCGAGCTTAGCGGGCTCGGGCGCGCCTCCGGCAGCGCTTCGAAGCTCGTCGCACAGGCGCTCTGTGACCTCGGGATGGCGAAGGATGTGGTAGATCGCCCACGCCAGCGCGGTCGCCGTGGTCTCGTGTCCGGCCGCCAGCAGCGTGATCATCTCGTCGCGCAGGTCCTGGTCGCTCATCGCGCTGCCGTCCTCGTAGCGCGCTTCCATGAGCAGCGAGACGACGTCGGAGCGCGCGCTCGGCGCGGCCCGCCGGGCGGCGATCTCCGCGAAGATGAGCTGGTCGACCAGGGCCTTGAGGCGCGTGAGCCGCCCCCTGCGCGTGAGAGCGCTCAGGTTGACCTGGAACCAGGCCCACACCGGGTTTTGACCGAGCCGGATCAGGCGGCCCAACGCTGCGCGCAGCCGCGCGACGTTCTCGCCTTCCTCGAAGCCGAGGACCGTGCGCAGGATGACGTCGAAGGTGATGTCCACCATCTGCTGGTGCATGGAGATGGGCCGGCCCAGCGGCCAGCGGTCGATGCTGGCGGTTGCGATTGCACGCATCGTCTCGCCGTAGGCTTGCATGCGCTCGCCGTGAAACGGGGGCAGCATGAGCCGCCGCTCGCGCAGGTGGCGCGGACCGTCGAGCAGCAAGAGCGAGCCCGCGCCCACGAGCGGACCCAGAAGGGGCGCGTTGGCCTGGCCGGCCAGGAGCTGGTCGGGGTCGCCCGTGAAGATCTCCTTGATGGCGTCGGGATGCGAGAAGAAGACTTCGGGCGGAAAGAACGGCAATTGGAGCGTAAAGCAATCGCCGTACCGGCGCGAGCACATGTCCAGCCAGGCGATGGGGCGGGTTGCCCAGCGAAGGGCCTGCCAAAGCGGCGGCGTGCGCGGGCCCGGTGGAAGCGAGCCCGCCTTGCGCGCCCGACGGGCGCTTGCCAGCGCTCGTGCGCGCGCGGTTGCCGAAGCTTGGGTGGCCATGTTCGCCCTCCTCCTCAGTCGTACGGCCGCGAATGGGCCGGGCTCCCTACCGATCGCCGCCGCAGCAGAAGCTAGGCAGAAATAAGCCCACTTTCGATCATCGTCGGGCCCGGTGGCGAACGCAAGCGCTTCCCGTACAATCGGATGCAGACCGCGCATGAGCTATCCGCAATCCCAACAGTGGCGAAGCGGTCGGTTCGAGAATCCGCCCGAGTGGCCGCGCCGGCCCGGCATGCGCGCTTTTTTGCGCTGGCAGCTGTCGGGCCGGCCCGGGCTCAGACCGGCCGGCTTTCGGCCGCCCCAGATTCCAAACGACGGCGCCGAGCTGCGTGCGCGGCGCAAGCCACCGTCGGTGACGTGGATTGGTCACGCCACGCTGCTGGTGCAGGCGGGCGGGGTCGCGGTTCTGACCGATCCGATGTTCTCGACGCGTCTGGGCGGCTTCGTGAGGCGCCTGGCGCCACCCGGCGTGGCGCTGCGCGACTTGCCGCCGGTCGACCTGGTCGTGATCTCGCACAACCATCGCGATCACCTCGACGAGCCCAGCGTGCGCGCGCTGGGGCCGGACGTGCAGTTTGCGGTGCCGCTGGGCCTGGGCGCGTGGTTTCGGCGGCGCGGGCTGCAGCGCGTGATCGAGCTCGACTGGTGGCAGTCGGCCCGCTTCGCGGACGGCGCGCAGGTGACGCTGGTGCCGGCGCAGCATTGGTCGCAGCGCTCGCTGGGCGATCTCAATGCGTCGCTCTGGGGCGGCTACCTGATCGAGGCCGGCGGGGCGCGTTTCTACTTTGCGGGCGACACCGGGTATCCGGCCGCCTTTCGCGAGATTGGACGGCGCATGCCGGGCATCGACTACGCTCTCCTGCCCATCGGGGCCTACGAGCCTCGCTGGTTCATGCAGTCGCAACACATCTCACCCGAGGAGGCGGCGCGCGCGTTCGGCGAGCTGGGCGCGCGTGCGCTGGTGCCCATGCACTGGGGCACGTTTCGCCTCACCGACGAGCCGCTCGACGAGCCGCCGCGCCTTTTGCGGCAGGCCATGGGCGCGGACACCGACCGCATCATCCAACTTGCAATTGGCGAGACCTGCTGGGGCGGGCGGGTCTAGAGTGCGTCCCATAAATCGGTAGGCGCCGATGGCGCAGCTTTCCGGGCAGCGCGGTCCCGCACGCGGCTCGTCGCTGCTCGCTCTCGCTCGCCCCGGGCCTAACGGGGCGCAGAGGCCGACGTGCACGTCAGTGCCTTCGCAGACCGGAGCGCTCCTTCTCCCGCCAGCTCAAGTCGCGCGATCCGCAGCATCGATCGATTGCGGATCGAAGACTCGCCGCTTAGCGGGCCCCACGCTGCCCGCGCCGCGCACCTCTCCCGTCCCAGGCTGCCGCGACTTACACGACGTTCCCTGGTCGGGGCTAGCGGAACCACTTCGGATCGGACGACTCGCGCTCGCGCTTCCGCTCTTCCCGCAGGCGCTCCTGATCACGCTTGGACTCGGCCGCGCGGCGCTGGTCCTCCTTCATGCGCTCGCGCTCTTCCTTCATGCGCTCGCGCTGTTCCTGCATCTGCTCGCGCTGCGCTTCCGCGATGCGGCGGCTTTCTTCGAGCGCCCGCTCGCGCTCGGCGCGCCCGCGCTCGCGTTCCTCACGCGCGCGCTCACGTTCCTGCTGTGCGCGCTCGAGTTGCTGCTGCGCGTGCTCGCGCGCGCGCTCGGCCAGCTGGCGCGCCTGTTCCCGTGCGCGTTCGCGCGCCTGCTCGGCCAGCTGGCGCGCTTGTTGCCGGGCGCGCTCGCGTTCGCTTCGCTGGTCCCCCTGCTTGAGGCTCCGCCGCACCTCTTCCATGGCCCGGCGGATCTGATCGTGCACGCGCTCGAGCTCTTCGCGCGGCGGCAGGTTTCGGACCGCCTGCTCCATCGCGCGGTTCACCTGCTCCATGGCTCGCCGCACCTGCTCCTGCACCTCCGCCAGCTCGGCGCGTGAGGGGCGGCTCCGGCGCGCCTCCTCGAGGGCCCGCCCCACCTCCTTCTCGAGCGCCGCCCGCGTCTGGGCCGACAAAGCCGTGCGCGCCTCCTCGACCGCCTCCAGGGCCTCCTGGATGTGATCGGGCAGATCCTCGAGCGCCTCCGGCATGTCGTCATCGTCGTCGTCGTCGTCCGCATCGGCGGGATCGTCATCGTCGTCGTCGAACACGCAGGCGTGGCACCCGCTGTGGTGGCCTTCGTGGCAGTCGTCGGGTTGCACCTCCATGACATGCCCGCGTCGTGCGTGAGGCTGCGGCGCGGGCGCAGGGGCGGGCGCCGGCACAGGCGCCACCTGGACCAGCGGCTGCGGGGTGATGACCAGCAGCTCGGGGGCCTGCCCAGGTCCCGGCGGAGGCAGCGGTGCCACGATCACCGCTCCCTGCGGGGGCGGCGGCGCGCCCTCATCCCAGGACGCGCAAGAAGGTGCCAAGAGCAGCGCGGCCGCCACCGCCAGCGCGGCCACGGGCGGGAACCAGAGCGGCAGCCGCTCGGGCAGCGCGCGCGGGGCCGCCAGGAGTCGCTCGACGCGGCGCCGCAGCAGAGACGGCGTGCCTGCCATGGCGGGCGCCGTGGCCGGCAACCGGG
>DATFWX010000168.1:0-46368 GCA_035258845.1 Polyangia bacterium
ACATCGATGGTTTCGAGGGCGTAGCCGACGCGCGGCAGCACCTTGGCCTCCAGCCCGCGCGCGGTGCCGACGAACAGCACCTCATTTTTGCCCCGGCGCAGGATCTCCTCGGCCAGCGCGATGCCCGGGTACAGGTGCCCGCCAGTGCCGCCGCCCGCGATGATGACGCGCATGGGATCCATCACTCCGCAGCCTCGATCACCACGACCCTGCCCGAGCCCGGCACCATCTTGTTGCGGGCTGCCGGCGCGCGTTTGCGCCGCAGCGGGTCGGGCTTGGGGACCGGTGCCCGCCTCGACACGTTGAGCAGCACACCGGCCATGAACATGGTGGTGGCCAGCGACGAGCCGCCGTAGCTGACCAGCGGCAGCGTCAAACCCTTGGTCGGGAGCGAGCCCAGCACCACGCCCATGTTGGTCAGCGCCTGCACGCCGAACAGGGCCGTGATGCCGAACGCCAGATAGGCGCCAAACGGCTCGCGGGCCCGGTAGGCCGCTCGCAGCCCGCGCCACACCAGGATCCCGAACAGCACCACCACCAGCGTGATCCCGATCAAGCCCAGCTCCTCGCCGAGGATGGCCAGAATGAAGTCGGTGTGCGCCTCGGGCAGGAAAAACAGCTTCTGGCGCCCGTCGCCGAGCCCGAAGCCGCTGATGCCGCCCGAGCCCACGCTAATCAAGGACTCCGTGATCTGGTAGCCCACGTCGTGCCGATGCGGCCATGGATCGAGAAAGGCCAGCATGCGGCGCAGGCGCCAGGGCGTTCCCGTGACCACCTTCCAGCACAGAGGGGCCGCACCCAGGATGGCCACCACGATGTAGGAGATCTTGGTGCCGGCGACCAGCAGCATGAGCAGGGTCACCAGGCCCAAGATGGCAGCGGTGCCGAAGTCGGGCTGGCGCAGGAGCAGCGCCGCCATCAGGCCCGCCACCACCAGGTGGGGCAGAAAGCCAATCGCGAAGATGCGGACTTTCTCGGCCTTCTTGGCCAGCGAGTAGGACAGCCACACCACCAGCGCAAATTTGGCCGGCTCGGCGGGCTGCAGCGACAAGGGTCCCAGGCGGAACCAGCGCGCGGCCCCGTTCATGCGTGCACCTACCAGCAGCACCGCGAACAGGAGCGCCATCGCGAGCACGAGCATCGGATAGGCCCAGCGCCGCCAGGCCGAGAAGTCGGTGCGCGCGCCGTACCACAGCCCGAGCGCGCCCAGCACCGTGTAGACCAGGTCGCGCTCGAGGAAATAGGCGGCGTCGTGGTACTTCTGGGCCGCGTAGACTGCGCTGGCCGAGTAGGACATCACGATGCCGAGCACAACCAGCGCCACCGCGGCCGCGAACAGCACCGGATCGAACGGGTAGCGCAGGACCTTGGCGGCATCGGGTGTCTTGGCGGGTTGTTCGCTCATCGGGTCACCCTCTCGACGGCCGCGCGATAGACCTGGGCGCGGTGCTCGTAGTCGCGAAACATGTCGAAGCTGGAGCAGGCCGGCGACAGCACCACGGCGTCGCCCGCTTGCGCCAGCGCAGCGGCGATCTCGACGGCCTCGGCCATCGAGGCGGCGCGACGGGTGGGGACGAGGTCGGCCAGCGCAGCCTCGAGGAGCGGTGCAGCTTCGCCAATCAGCACCAACCCGCGACAGGGGCCTGCGAGCACGCGCCGGAGCGGGGCGTAGTCGCCACCCTTGTGCTTGCCGCCCGCGATCAGCACGAACGGCCTCGGAAAACCGTCGAGGGAAGCCACCACGGCGCCCACGTTGGTGCCCTTGGAGTCGTCGTAGAAGCGGACCTCGCGCGCCTCGGCCACCAGCTCCATGCGGTGCGGCAGCGCGCGGAAATCGCGAGCGGCCGCGCGGATCTGGTCGCGCGTGACGCCGACCAGACGGGCCGCCAGAAAGGCCGCCATCGCGTTTTCGGCGTTGTGGCGGCCCACCAGCGCCAGCTCCGCGAGCGGGTAGCGCTCCTCGGTCGCATCGAGCTTAAGCACGATGTCGGCGCCGTCCAGGAAGGCGCCCTGCTCGGTGCGCCCGCTGGCCGAGAATCGCAATGCGCGCGCGCGGCTGCCGGCAGCGCACTCGAGCGCCACCGGGTCGGCGGCGTTGACGACCGCGAAATCCGAGCCCTCCTGATTCTCGAAGATGCGCGCCTTGGCGGCCACATACTCGGACATCGACCGGTAGCGGTCGAGATGGTCGGGCGTCAGGTTGAGCAGCACGGCCACGTGGGGCCGGAAGCGGTCGATGGTCTCGAGCTGGAACGAGGACACCTCGACCACGCACAGGCCGTCGGAGCCGGCGGCCTCGGTGCCCACGGCCTCGACCAGGGGCGTGCCCAGGTTGCCGCCGCAGAAAGTCGGCCGGCCCGTGCGCGCACAGATCGCGCCCGCCAGCGCGGTGGTGGTCGACTTGCCGTTGGTGCCGGTGATGGCGACCACGGGCGCGCGCAGCTCCCGGCTCGCCAGCTCGATCTCGCCGATCACGGGCACGCCGGCGCGCCGCGCGGCCGAAAGCGGTGGGATCTCGGGCACGCCCGGCGATACCACGACCAGGTCGGCGGCCGTGAACGACTCCGTGCGGTGGCCGCCCAGCTCCAACCGGACGCCCGCCGGCAGCGCGTCCGGCGCCACCGCGTCCGCGCGCTGGTCGGTCAGCACCACCTGGTCGCCGCGACGGGCGCAAAAGCGCGCCACCGCGAGCCCGGTTTTGGCGGCCCCGACCACCAGCACGCGCATCACCGCACCTTGAGCGCCATCAAGCCGATGAGCGCGAGAAAGAACGAGATGATCCAGAAGCGCACAATCACCTTGGGCTCTGGCCAACCCTTGAGCTCGAAATGATGGTGGATGGGCGCCATCTTGAACACGCGCTTGCCGGTCAGCTTGTACGAGGCCACCTGGACCATGACGCTGACCGCCTCCACCACGAAAATGCCGCCCACCACCAGCAGCGTGAACTCGTTCTTGGTCTCGACCGCCATCATGCCGAGCGCGCCGCCGAGCGCGAGCGCGCCCACGTCACCCATGAACACGGTGGCCGGGTAGCTGTTGTACCAGAGGAACCCAATGCCGGCGCCCACCATGCCGGCCGCGAAGACCGCCAGCTCGGCCGCGGCCGGGATGTGAGGCAGGTACAGATAATCTGCCAGCCGCACGCCCACCGACTGCCCGCCCACATGCTTGACCACCAGCGTCTCCACGCCCACCACGTAGGCCAGAATCATGAACGTCCCCGAGCTGATGATGACCGGTCCGATCGCGAGCCCATCGAGCCCGTCGGTCAGATTGACCGCGTTCGAGGTGCCCACGATGACGATGAGCGCGAACGGAACGTACAGCCACAGCGGCAGCAGCAGGCGGTGGCGCTGGAAGGCCACGAACGGCAGCGAGAGCCGGTATCTCTGGTCGGGCGGCATGAGGTCCGACCAGAACAGGATGACGACCGCCACCGCGCCGATTGCGATCTGCGCGGCCATCTTGACCCGTCCGGGCAGACCCTTCGGGTTCTTGCGCGCCAGCTTCAGGTAGTCGTCCAGGAAGCCGACCACGCCGTAGCCGACCGTGACCAGAAGCGCTAGCCACACGTAGCCGTTGCGCAGGTCGCACCAGAGCAGGGTCGGGATCACGAGCGCGAACAGGATCAGCGTGCCGCCCATGGTGGGCGTGCCGCGCTTCGATAGATGCGACTGCGGGCCGTCGTCGCGCACGACCTGACCGATCTGCTGGGCGGCCAGCAGCCGGATGAACCAGGGCGAGAGCAGGAAGGACAGCAGGAGCGCAGTCATGGTGGCTGCGATCATGCGGGTGGACGTGTAGCGCACCACGTTGAGCCACGACAGCCAGCTGACCGCGTCCTTGAGCCTGAGCAGGAGGTGGAAGAGCATGGCGGTTACTCCAGCTCGTCCTTGAGGGCGTCGAGCACGTCCTCCATGTGCATGCTGCGCGAGCCCTTGACGAGCAGCCAGTCGCCGGGGCCGGTCCACTCGACCGCACGCACGGCGGCCGGCATCTTTTCGGTGGTGATGAACACGCGATCGAGCGGCATCCCGGCGTCGGTGGCGCCACGCACGATCTCGCGACCCAGCTTGCCGACTCCAACCAGGCCGTCGACGCCGCGGGCGGCCACGTACTCGCCCAGCTCGCAATGCAGGCGCACCTCGTCGGGCCCCAGCTCCAGCATGTCGCCCAGGATGGCGACCGCGCGCTTCTCGCCCCGCAGCTCGACCAGCGTATCCAGCGCCGCCCGCACCGAGGACGGGTTGGCGTTGTACAGATCGGCCAGCACGTTGCGGCCGCCGATGGGAACGATCTCGGAGCGGTGATGGGCCGGCCGCGCCGCCGCCAGGCCGGCTGCGATCTGGTCGGGCGTGCGGCCCAGCGCATGCGCGGCCGCGGCCGCGGCGGCCGCGTTGCGCGCGTTGTGACGCCCGGGCAGCGGCAGTCGGAACGAGATGCGCGCGCCCTGGAGATCGATCACCACGTCGCTGCCGGCCGCGCCCGCGGGCTGGCAGGCGGCAAGGCGCACCTCGGCGCGCTCGCTCTCGCCGAACCGAAGCTTGTGGGCGGCCCCCGCGGCCTGCGCCGCCAACCGCTCGTCGTCGTCGGGCAGCACGGCCACCCCGCCGGGCGCGAGACCGGCAAAAAGCTCGCCCTTGGCGCGCGCAATCTCGTCGAGCGATCCGAGCTGCAGAAGGTGCGCCGGCGCGACCAGAGTCACTACCCCCACCTCGGGCTGCGCCAGGCTGGCCAGATACGCGATCTCGCCGCGCGCGCTCATGCCCATCTCGATGACGGCGAACCGGTGCTCGGGCGCCAGCCGCAAGAGCGTGAGCGGCACGCCGAGGTCGTTGTTCAGGTTGCCCTCGGTGCGCAGGGTGCCGGGGCCGAGCGCCGCCGCCAGCAGATCCTTGGTCGTGGTCTTGCCGGCCGAGCCGGTGACGGCGGCCACGCGTGGGGCCAGCTTGCGACGCAGGTGGCGCCCGAAGGCCCCCAGGGCGGCCCGGGTGTCGTCGACCGCGACCGCGGTCACGCCGGGCGGCACCGGTCGCGCCCGCTCCACCACCACACCGCCCGCTCCCGCCGCCACTGCAGCCGGCACAAAGTCGTGGCCATCGCGGGCGGCGCGGATGGCGAAAAACAGCTCGCCCGCGCGCAAGCTGCGGCTGTCGATGGAGGCGCCCGCAAACTGGCGCGCGGCGGCCGCGAGCAGTTGGCCCCCGCTCGCGTCGAGCAGATCGTTGAGGTCAAGCGTCATGGCCCCTTACCCTGCCTCAACTCGGCGGCGGCTGCACGCGTCTCTTCGCGGTCGTCGAAGTGGATCTTGGTCTTCCCGAGGATCTGGTAATCCTCGTGACCCTTGCCTGCGATCAGCACCACGTCGCCCGACTCGGCCAGCCCGACCGCGCGCCGAATTGCCTGCCTGCGGTCGACCTCGATCTCGATCCAGCCGCGACCGGCCGCGCGGGCACCCTGGGCAATCATGTCCACGATGCTTTGCGGGTCCTCGGTCCGCGGGTTGTCCGACGTGATGATCGCCAGGTCCGCGCCCTCGGCCGCGATGCGACCCATCAGGGGCCGCTTGCTGCGGTCGCGGTCGCCGCCGCAGCCAAACACGACGATCAGGCGCCTGCGCGCAAGCGGCCGCACGGCCGCGATCGCATGTGCGAGCGCGTCGGGCGTGTGCGCGTAGTCGACCAGTGCCACCCGGTCGTCGCCCAGATCGACCGGCTCGAGCCGCCCGGGCACGCCGTGCAGCGCCTCGATGCCGGCCCGCACCGCCGGATGCGGGAGGCCCAGAGCCTCGGCCACGCCGACCGCGACCACGATGTTTTCCAGATTATGCTGAGCCAGAAGGGGCGAACGCACCGCGAGCGGCCCGCGCGGAGTTGCCAGCTGCGCCTCGATGCCGCCCACGTCCAGACGCGCGCTCTCGACCGAGACGTCGCCGCCGTGCGGCCAGGTCGAGCACGTGATCTTGCGCCTGGCCGCCTGCTCCAGCATGCGCGGTCCGGGCGGGCGGTCGACGAAGGCCACCGCCACCCCGTCACCGGCGCGCAGATAGCGCGAGAACAGAAGCGCTTTGGCCTCGAAGTAGGCCTCCATGCTGCCGTGGTAGTCGAGATGGTCCTGCGTGAGGTTGGTGAAGGCGGCCACGTGGAAGAAAAGGCCGGCCAGCCGCGCCTGGTCGAGCGCAATCGACGACACCTCCATGACCACGTGCGTGGTGCCGGCGTCGAGCATCTGGCGCAGCAGCTGCTGCAGAGCGATTGCGCTGGGCGTGGTCAGGTCGGCGGCTCGCTCGACCCCTGGATAGCGATAATGCACGGTGCCGATCATGCCCACGCGCGCGCCCGCGGCGGCCAGGATCCATTCGATAAGGTGCGTGGTCGTGGTCTTGCCGTTGGTGCCGGTCACCCCGCACAGGGTCAGCTTGCTGCCCGGGTTGCCGAAGCGGTTGGCGGCCAGGATGCCGACCGCGCGCGCGCTCGATCGTACCACCACCCGCACTCCGGAAAAGGGCAGCGCGCGCTCGACCACCGCCGCCCGCGCACCCCGCTGCGCGGCCGAATCGAGAAACCCGTGGCCGTCGACGGTCCGGCCCGGCACTGCGATGAACACGTCGCCGGGCTCGACCGCCCGCGAATCGTCGCGCACGTAGCCCACCAACTGGTCGAGGTCGCCGTCGACCGAGACAATTTCGACTCCGCGCAGGAGCTCCCGCAGGGTCATCATGGCTCACCCCGGGGGCCTGAATGCGACCCGACACAGGGCGCCGTGCGGGGCCGCGCCGGGCCCCGGCTCCTGGCCGATCGCGCGCCCGCTGCCCACGAGGTCCAGCTCCACTCCTGCGCGCCGGGCCGCGCTGACCGCTTCGGCAATGCTCATGCCGGTAAAATCCGGCACCACCACGTCGCCGCTTTCGTCCTCGACCGCGGTCTCCTCGAGCGCCGCGCGCGGAAGCGCGACCCGGGCTCGCCGGATCTCGGCCGGCGCCGGCGGCTCCGCCTTGGCTGCCTGCAGGTCGGCCGCCCGCGGCGGGACGCCCAGATACTTGAGCGTCTGCTCGGCCACCTCGCGGAACACCGGCGCCGCCACCACGCTGCCGTAGTGCGACCCCGAGGGCTCGTCGATCACGACCAGCATGGCCACCCGCGGCTCGTCGGCCGGCACGAAGCCCAGGAAAGACGAGACCCACTTGTCGACCGAGTAACGTCGCGTCACCGGGTCGACCTTCTGCGCGGTACCGGTCTTGCCGGCGATCTTGTAACCCGGGATCACGAGCCCCTCGGCGGTTCCGCCCCGGTCGGTCACCAGCTTGAGCATCTCGACCATGGTGTGTGCGGTGTGCGGGCTCATGACGCGCCGCTCGGACGGCTTCCAGGTGCGGACGAGCCTGCCGTCGTGGTCGACGATCTGCTTGACGATGCGCGGCGGGTGCATCATCCCGCCGTCGGCAATTGCGGACAGCCCCTGCAGGAGCTGCAGCGGCGTGGCGGTGATGGACTGCCCGAACGCGATGGTCGCCAGATCGGTCTCGCCCCAGCGCGCGGCCGGTTTGAGCCGCCCCGCGCCCTCGCCCGGCAGCTCGACCCCGGTCGCGGTGCCGAAGCCGAGCCCGCGCAAAAAGTGCTCCAGCCGCTCGCGCCCCAGCCGCTTGGCGATCCGAGCGGCGCCGATGTTGCTCGACTTGGCCACCACCTCGGCGGTCGTGAGCACACCGTGGGGATGGGTGTCATGGATGATGAACCCGCCCACCATCATCTGGCCCATCAGGCAATCCCAGGTGTCGGTCGGGCGCACCAGACCAGACTCGAGCGCGGCCGCCACCGAGAACGTCTTCATGGTCGACCCGGGCTCGTAGGCGTCGGTGACCGGCCGATTGCGTGCGCCCCGCTTGGCGGCATCTCGGGGGTCATTGGGGTCGTAGCTGGGCCACGACGCCAGCGCCAGGATCTGGCCGCTCTTGGGATCGATCACGCTGACCGAGCCCGCGCGCGCATGGTGCTTCTCGATCGCGGCCGCCAGTGCGCGCTCGGCGGCAAACTGGATGAAGCGGTCGATCGTGAGCTGCACGTCGCCGCCACCGGCAGCGTCCCGGTCGGGCAGGCCACTGGTCAAGAGCTCGCGGCCCAACGCGTCGCGCAGCCCGGGTGCGGCCACGCGCTCGCCGCGCAGCACCCGGTCGAGCGCCAGCTCCACGCCCTCGATCCCGCGCGCATCGGCGTCGGCGAATCCGAGCAGCGGCCCGGCCAGCTCGGCGGCCGGGTAGAACCGCTTGGGTTCCTTGGTGAAAAACACGCCGTCGAGGGCCAGCGCCCGCACCCCAACCGCTGTGTCTGGTTTGACGCGCCGCGCGACCCAGGCAAAGTAACGCCCGCTCTCGAGCCGGCGCTCGAGCTCGAGCCGGTCCAGCTTGAGAAGCGGCGCCAGCTGCGCGGCCACCTCCGGGGCGTCGTCGCCAATCAGCCGGGGATTCGCGTAGATCGAGTCCACGTCCGCGCTCGTGGCCAGACGCGCACCGGTGCGGTCGAGCACAGTGCCGCGGCTGGGCGGCAGCTCGACGTCCTTGAGGTACTGCTCCTCGGCCATGGCGCGGAACTTGTCACGCTCGACCACTTGCAGCCGATGTGCCCGCCGCAACACCCCGGCAAACCCGGCCACGAAGCCGAGCCCAACCAGGATCATGCGGGCACGCAGCCACCTGAGCTGCCACGGGTCGATCTTCAACATCTGAGAATCACTATCTCCGACTGAGAATCGTCGGGCGAATCACGCGAATGCGGGCCGGGTCGGGCGGCTCCATGCTGAGCTCGCGCCGGGCAATGTCCTCGACCCGTGCCGGGTTTTTCAGCCAATCCACCTCGATGCGCAGGCGCTGGTTGGCCTGCGTCAGCTCCTCGACCTGTCGTTTCTCGCGCGCGATGTCGTAGCCGAGCTGGACCACCTGACTGCGCACCCACACGTGGGCCAGGGCCGCACCGCCCGCGCTGCCGGCTGCCACCAGGATGTAAAACGCTGCGCCGCGTCGCCATCGGGTCTTCATGCGCTCTCCTTCTCGGCCGCCGCGGCCGCTTCGGCCGCGCGTAGCCGGGCGCTGCGGGCACGCGGGTTGCGCAAGATCTCGGCGCGCGAGGGCACGAGCGGTTTCTTCGTGAGCACGCGCAGTCCGGCATGCGCGCGCAGGCGGTGCTTGACGATGCGATCCTCGAGCGAATGGAACGCGATCACGACGATACGCCCGCCGGGCCGAAGCAGCGGCGCGAAGCTTTCGAGAAACTTCGTGATCTCGTCCAGCTCCTGGTTCACCGCGATGCGGAGCGCTTGGAAGGTGCGCGTCGCAGGATCTTTCTTGCGCTCACGGGTCGGGACGGCGCGCGCGACGACGGTCGCGAGCTGCTTCGTCGTATGCAATAGATTATCACCGGCCGCCTCCTTGATCGCGCGGGCAATTCGGCCCGCGAAACGCTCTTCCCCATATTCACGCAGGATGCGCTCGAGCTCGTGACGCGATACCCTGCGAATCAGCTCGGCCGCGGTTTCGCCTCGGGTGGCATCCATGCGCATGTCGAGCGGCCCCTCGCTGCGGAACGAGAAGCCGCGCTCTGGCCGATCGAGCTGCGGGGAGCTGACCCCCAGGTCGAGCACGAACCCGTCGACCGGAATCACACCGAGCGCGCGCAGGATTGCGGGCGCCTCCGAGAAGTCGCCGTGGATGAGCGTAACCCGGTCGCCATAGGGCAAAAGGCGCCCGCGCGCAGCCTGCAGCGCCGCCGAATCGCGGTCGATCCCGACCAGCCGACCGTCGGGTTGCGAGGCCTCGAGGATGCGCTCGGCATGGCCGCCGCCGCCCACGGTGGCGTCGCAGTACACCCCGCCCGCGCGCGGCGCCAGCAGCCGCACGACCTGGTCGGCCATCACCGGCTCGTGCTCGTACCGGTCGAGCTCCATGGCACTCCGCCTTCGCGCGCGCGCTGCTCGCGCTGCATCCAGCGCGCCTTGTCCCAGATCTCCACGTATTCGAATCCACCGACCCACATGACGTCCCGCGCCAGGCCCGCAAACTCGCGCAAGGTGGGCGGGATCCCCATGCGGCCCTGCTTGTCGATCACGCACTCGGCGGCGCCGGCCAGAAAGATGTGCTTGAGCCGCACGGTCTCGGGATCGAAGGGGGGCCGGGTGCGGACATATTCCATCAGGTTGTTCCACTCCGCCACCGGGTAGGCGATGAGGAAGCGCCAATCGGGCAGCCAACTGGTCGTGACGATCAGCCGGTCGTCGCGCAGCTGCTCGCGCACCCGGGTCGGCACCGATACCCGACCCTTGTCGTCCAGCGTGTGCTCGAACGAGCCAGCGAAGCCACTCAGGGCAGCTTTTCCACCTTTTACCACTTTAGTGGATCGATCTAGGCAGGTCCGCCACCTCTTGTCAAGTTTTGCCAGGAAAGATTTCAGGTACTTACCAGGGATTGGGGGTGTCAGCGACCTACATACCAGACTGTGGGGAAGGAGACTGAACAAGTGCCACGTAGCGAGCCGCCGCCGTGCGGCTGTGGATTTGTCGTCATGAAAATGACGTGAGGTCAGCCTGGCGATTTTCCTGCTGAAGGGGATGCAGCCACAAGCAATGTGACATCATGGCACACCACTATTCACACCCTGTTCACAGGTACTTTAATATTAATTGATATTGAATATTTATACGCTGTAACGAAAAGGCGCAGCACTACGAGGAGCGCAGTCTGCGGCCTTTGGCGCTTGACGATCTAGGTCTTTTCGAGTAGCGTAGGAGTCCGATTTTGTGAGGGAAGCGGGTCCTGAGGAGAGCTTAATGGAAACCAGGTTCTTCGAAGTGGACGCGAAGATGGAGGAGCTGAAGCAGCGCCATGGGCGCTTCATCAACGGCTCCAACTGGATCGTGCAGGACTTCTACGAGAAGCTGGATATCTCCTGGATCTATCACGACAACGCGCTCGAAGGTGTGGTGCTTTCGTACTCGGAGCTGAAGGCTGCCATCGACAAGAACATCATCAGCGACGTGACGCTGATTCCGATGTATGAAGAGATCAAGAATCACAAGGCGGCGATCGAGCACATCCGAACGCTCGCGCACAGACGGAAGCAACCCATCACGCTCGACACGTTGCGGCGCCTGTACGAGATCCTCTCGCCCGAGGCGGTGGGCAAGCCGAGCCAGTACCGCAAGGACAACCCGCTGCACCGGCTCTACTATCACGAGATTGCGCCACCCGACAAAATCGGGCAGCGCATGCGCAAGCTGGTCGAGTGGCTGGACTCCGACGAGTTCCGCGACGAGCATCCGGTCAAGCGGGCGGCCCGTACACACTATCGGCTGCTGGCGATCTACCCGTGGACCAAGAACTCGGGCAAGGTGGCCCGGCTGCTGATGAACCTTCTGCTCCTGCGCGACGGCTACCTGCCTGCAGTCGTGCACGCGATCGAGCGCCAGCGTTACTACGAGGTCATGCGCAACGAGAACGCGGGCATCGTGCAGCTCATCGTGGAGTCGCTCGACAACGGCATCGAGACCGCCCTCAAGTTCTTCTCGGAAGTCGAAGAAGCACGTCGCGCGTCGCGCGGCGCCGCCTGACATAATCGATCGATCAATCTCGAGTCGGTAGGAAAAAAACGGGGATGCGTGGTCGCCGCATCCCCGAGGGCCACTTGCGTCCTCTATCCCGGTTCCGAGCGGGTCGTTCGGGTGAGACCTTTCCCTCAGCCTCGTGTTACCCGCCGCTTACACAGTCGCGACCTGCCTTGCTCGAGTCCCTCCTGCCCCAAGGGCGCACGATGTGGACGGGAAACAGACCATCGAGGACGTTGCTTTCGTCAGCCATGGCGCGATCCTCCTTTGCCGGCGGGTCGCAAATGGCGCTACTTTAAAGCTACCAACTCCCGGCAGGCGTTGCAAGTTTTGGCGCGGCGGCACACAATGCGCGTCCATGCGGCAGGGTCGCTTCGGCGGCGAGATGGCTGCGCAGGCGGCCGCGCTCAACGCGAGCGTTGGCTTCGACCGCCGACTGTACACGGTCGACATCCGGGGCAGCCAGGCCCATGCCCGCATGCTGGCCAAGCAGGGCATCGTGACGCCGGCTGAAGCGGAGACAATCTGTCGCGGTCTGGATCAGGTGCGCGATGAGATCGAACGCGGTGCGCTGGCGCTCGATCCCAAGCTCGAGGACATTCACATGAACGTGGAGCGGCGCCTGACCGAGATCGTGGGCGAGGTGGGCGGCAAGCTGCACACGGCCCGTTCGCGCAATGATCAGGTGGCGACCGACCTCAAATTGTGGGCGCGCGAGCAGGGGCGGGCGCTCGCCAGCGCGCTCGATGTGCTGCGCAGCGTGCTGGTGGCGCAAGCGCGCGCGCACCTGGACGTGATTGTGCCGGGCTATACGCACCTGCAGCGCGCGCAGCCGATCCGGCTGGCTCATCACCTGCTGGCCTACGTGGATATGTTGGCCCGCGACCGGGGACGTGTGGCCGACGCGGTGCGGCGTGCCGGTGCGTCGCCGCTGGGCGCGGGTGCGCTGGCTGGCACCTCGTTCCCGATCGACCGCGCGGCCACGGCGTCCGCGCTCGGGTTCGAGGAGCTGGCGCGTAACTCCATGGATGCAGTCAGCGATCGCGACTTCGCCGTTGAGCTTTTGGCCGCGTGCGCGCTCGTGATGGTGCACCTGTCGCGTCTGGGCGAGGAGCTGGTGCTGTGGGCGAGCCAGGAGTTCGGGTTCGTGAAGCTGCCCGAGGGCTACTGCTCGGGCTCCAGCATCATGCCGCAGAAGGTCAACCCTGACATCCCGGAGCTCGTTCGCGCCAAGACCGGCCGCGTGACCGGCGACCTGGTGGCGCTGCTGGTGGTTCTGAAGGGTCTCCCGCTGGCCTACAACAAGGATCTGCAGGAAACGCAGGAACCGCTCTACGACGCTCTCGAGACCACGATCGCGTGCGCGCGCGTGATGGCGGGGCTCATGGAAGGGGTCCAATTCGACGCCGCGCGCATGGCGGCGGCGTGTGAGAGTGGGCACGTGTGCGCCACCGAGATCGCCGATTTTCTGGCCGCGCGTGGGGTGCCGTTCCGGCGTGCGCACGACATCGCGGGCATCCTGGTCAAGCGCGCGCTCGAGCGCGGCCTCGAGCTGCGCACGCTGCCGCTCGAGGAGTATCGGGCCGCGGCGCCCGAGCTGGACCCGTCGATTTATGAGGCCCTCGACCCGGCGCGGGCGGTGGAGCGGCGGGCGGTCGTGGGCGGGCCCGCGCGCGCCCAGGTGCTGGCCGAGATCGAGCGCATCGAGAAGGAGCTCGCGGATGCATCACTTTGAGTACAAGAACGACGCGCTGCACTGCGAGGAGGTGCCGCTGGGCGAGATCGCGGCCGCGGTCGGCACACCCTGCTATGTGTATTCCCTGGCCACGCTCGAGCGCCACCTGCGCGTGTTCGATCAGGCGTTCGCGTCGCGCAAGCATCTGATCTGCTTCAGCGTCAAGGCGAACGGCAACCTGGCCCTTCTGGCCGCGCTGGCCCGCCGCGGGGCCGGCTTCGACATCGTATCGGGGGGCGAGCTATACCGGGTTCTGCGGGCGGGCGCCGACGCCAAGAAGGTCGTGTTCTCGGGCGTCGGCAAGCGCGACGACGAGATCGAATATGCGCTCGAGAGCGGCATCCTCCTGTTCAACGTCGAGTCGCACGACGAGCTCGGCGCCATCGACCGGCTGGCCGGACGGCTGGGCGTCAAGGCGCCCATCTCGCTGCGCGTCAACCCGGATGTGGACGCGGAGACGCATCCGTACATCTCGACCGGTCTCAAGAAGAACAAGTTCGGCATCCCGTTTGCGCGCGCGCGCGAGGAATATCGCTTTGCACGCGGCCTGCCCAATCTCGTGATCCGCGGGATTGACTGCCACATTGGCAGCCAGCTCACCAAGGTAGCCCCATTCCGCGACGCGGTGGCGCGCGTGGCCCAGCTGGCCCAGGAGCTGACCGCCGACGGCGCCCAGCTGGCATATCTGGATGTGGGTGGCGGGCTGGGAATTCCGTACAAGGAAGACGAGCCGCCCCCGCCGCCGGCCGAGTACGCGCGTGCGGTGCTCGACGCGGTGACCCCGTTCGAGGGCATGGACCTGACGCTGGTGTTCGAGCCGGGCCGCGTGATCGTCGGCAACGCGGGGGTTCTGCTGACCCGCGTGCTGTACCTGAAGGAAGGCGAGATCAAAAAGTTCGTGATCGTGGACGCGGCCTTCAACGACCTGATCCGGCCGGCCTTCTACGACAGCTATCACGCCATTCGCCCGGTCCGGCGCCACCCCGGCGGCCGCATGGTGGCCGACGTGGTCGGGCCCATCTGCGAAACCAGCGACTTCTTCGCGCACGACCGCGAGCTGGAGCCGCCGCCCCAGACCGGCGACATCCTGGCCCTGATGAGCGCGGGCGCGTATGGGTTCTCGATGTCGTCCAATTACAACTCGCGGCCGCGCGCGGCCGAGGTGCTGGTTTCGGGCAACCGCTACGCGGTGGTGCGGCGGCGCGAGGAGCTGGAAGACCTGGTGCGCGGCGAGGAAGTGCCCGACTTCGTGTGATCGCGCTTTCCTGTTTCATCGTGTTCGTGGGTGTGGGCGTCGTGCTGCGCGCCTATCTGCAGCGGCGCCGCCACGGCACCTGGGGCATCGTGGCGCTTCGGCCCGGCCAGCGGGTGAGTGGGATCGCCCTGCTCATGCTGCCCCTCCTGCTGGGCGGTCAGTCGGTGCTGGCGGCACTGGCACCCGAGCGCCTGCCTCTTCTGTGCGCACCGCGCACGGTCGCGGGCGCGGCTCTCGTGCTGGGTGCGACCGGCCTGATGCTGGTCGCCCAGCTCGATCTGGGGGCGTCCTGGCGCATCGGCATCGATCCGGCCGCTCGACCCGGGCTGGTCACGACCGGGTTCTATCGGTTCTGTCGCAATCCCATCTACCTGTTCTTGCTCCTGGTCGTGGCCGGGTTCGTGCTGCTCCTGCCCACCTGGATCTCGGTGGGCGCGCTGGCCGGGGCCGCGCTGGGCGTGGAGCTGCAGGCGCGGGCCGAGGAGAGATACCTTCTGCGTACGTACGGCGAGGCGTACCGGGCCTATGCGTCGCAGGTGGGGCGCTTTGTGCCCGGGCTGGGCCGGCTACCAGCTTCCGGACAGTAGATCGAGCAGGTAGCGGCGCGAGCCGTCGGATGCGACCTCGACGCGCGGCAGCGGCGGCAGGAGGGCCAGGTTGGGCGTGGCGCGGGCCAGGGTCTTGAAGTAGCGCGGCTCGTCCCAGTTGCGCGTGAGCAGGCCGCTGGCAACCAGGCCGATGGCCATGCCGCCGAGCGCGAAGCGCCAGCGTCGCGTCTGCGTCCCGGCGCTGTCGGTTTCACTAGCCGCGCCCAGGCCCAGGAACACCGCGGTCGAGGCCGCGGTGCCCAGGTTGATCATAGCGACGTGGCTCCACGAGTACTCGGTCTCGCCCGAGAACGCGAGGCCGCCCACGAGCCCCACGTTGAGCCCGGCCAGGATGAATCGGCCCAGATCGGTCTCCTGGCGCGCCTCGATGGACCCCCACAGCATGAAGCCCGACAGCGTGCCCCAGAAGGCGCCCGTGTGCAGGAGCAGCGCGTCGCCGATGGTGGAATCGACCGGCTTGGCGGCCACCACCGCGATGCTGGCGCCGACCAGGCCGCCGCCCAGGGTCCAGGCCAGCGTGGCCTCGCGCGACGTGCCGGCGGCCGCCTCCGCAATCCCGAAGCCTTCGAAGCTGCCCCAGAGCGGCCCCGCCATGATGAAGTAGGCGGTGCCGGTGGTCATCTTGTCGTCGGTCAGGAAGAAGGACGTGAACGCGCCCAGCCCGGCCCCGCCCACCGCCAGCGCGAGGCCGGTCTCGGGCTCGAGCGTCTTGTTGGCGCCGCAGCCAATGCACAGCGCGCGCACCGCCGCCGGCACCACGAAGCCGCCGTAGAACGCGTTGAACACGGCCAGATCGTTCTGGCCGCTGCGCGGCTTGCGCCGGAGCGGCACGTTGACCCGGGTCTCGCGGTCGGACCGCACTTCCAGGCTGCGCTCGTCGGTGACGCGGCCGGGCGCCTCCACGCGCAGGGTGTGAATGCCGGCCGGCAGGGCGCTCGGCACCCCGGCCGGATCGATCCGGATGTTGCCGTCGGCCAGCACCAGCGCGTCGTCGGGATCGGCAAACACGCGCACCTGGCCCTTTTTGCGGCGCAACGGGAACACGTAGGTGTAGGGCTCGCCGATCTTGGCCGGCAGGTCCTCGATCCGCGAGGTCTCGTAGTTGGGCGCGCGCACGGTCACCCGATAGTGGCCGGCCCGCAGGTCGGTGACCTCGTCGCAGCGCGCCTCCTTGACCTGGCCGTCATCGGTCGTGATGATCACCCGCGCCGAATCCAGGTCGAATTGGGTGGGCTCCTCCAGATCGCAGGCCACTTTGAGCCTGGCCGGTGTGCTCTCCAGGAAGCGCACGCGCATGGCCGCGCGCTTGCGGTAGGCCTCGTCGTCCTTGCCGTCGCGGCTTTCGCGCAGGTACCGTCGGTACCACTCGAGCGCGTCGGCACGCTGACCTTGCAGCTCGTGCAGCTTGGCAATGTTGAACAGCGGGCGCGGGTGCGGCGCCAGCTGGTAGGCCCGCTCGTACTCGCGCGCGGCGGCCGCGTAGTTGCCCTCGTCCTGCAGCTTGTCGCCGGCCTCGAAGTGCCGGGAGGCCTCCTCGACGGTGTGATCGCGGGTCTGCGCGCGCCCGGGCGCGCCTGCCAGAAGGAGGCAGCTAATGATGAGGATACGGGTTCGGCAGGGTCTCACGTGCCGCCCCCTCCTGCGGCGTCGGCTGGACCGGCTTGGCAGTCTGGTGGATGCCGCGCCCCACGTGCCCGCGCGCGCGTGGCTTGAGCCGGAACTCGATCGGCTCGCCGGTCGCGATGAAAGTATGGGCATCGTCCTCGTAGCCGTCGGCCCGGCATAACAGGGTCACCTGCTGGCCGCGCGGGAGCGGAATGGTCCGGTTCGAGCGCGAGACCTCCTGGTCCCCGTTAAATATGATGCAATCGACGTTCGCCTGCAGCAGGACCTGGACCATGTCGGCTGCGCGCCGGGGGCTGGCGGGCCCGGGCCCGGCGCCATCCACGGCCGCCGCCACCGGCATCGAGGTGGCGGCCGCTTCGGGCCCGGTGGCGCCGCGCCGCGCCGCCACCAGGCTCGTGATCGCGCCCACCACCACGACCAGCGTAATGGCGCCCAGGACCAGGCCCCGGCGCGGAGCCGCGTCGTCGCGGCGGCGGCCGGTGGAAGCGCGGTCCTGGGGCAGCTCGACCGGCAGGCCCACGTTCTGGTCGCCCGCCAGCAGGCGATCCACGTCGGCCACCACCTCGGCCATGGAGGCGTAGCGGCGATCGCGGTCCTTGTGCATCATCTTCATGACCAGGCGCTCGAGCGCCTCCGAGAGCGGCAGATCGGGCCGCAGCGCGCGCAGCGGCGTGGGCTCCTGCGTGAGCACCTGGTTGATGATGCCCAGGTAGTTGGTGCCCCGGTACGGCGTCTCACCGCTCAAGGCCTCGTACAGGATGACGCCGAGCGCGTACACGTCGATGCGCTCGTCGACCTCGCTTTCCCCGCGCGCCTGCTCGGGCGACATGTAGAGCGGCGTCCCCAGGACCATGCCGGTCTGGGTCAGACGAGGCGTCGAGTCCTCCTCGTCCTCGCCCGGTTTCTTCATGGCCTTGGAGATGCCGAAATCCACCACCTTGACGAAGTCCTGGTCGCCGCGGCGGGTCAAGAAGATGTTCTCGGGCTTGACGTCGCGGTGAATGATGCCTTTGGTGTGGGCGGCGCCGAGCGCGTCGGCGGCCTGCCGCAGGATCGGCAGCACTCGCTCGGGCGGCAGCGGGGCCGCCCGCTGGATGAGCTGCGCCAACGACTCGCCGTCGAGAAACTCCATGACCACGAACGAGCGCCCGTCGTCGGTCTCGCCGAAATCGGACACGTCGACGATCGAGGGATGCCCGATCGAGGAGGCCAGCCGCGCCTCCTGCATCAGCCGCGCGACCACGTCACGCTTTTGCGCGTATTTGTCGAGCAGCACCTTGACCGCCACCCGTTTGCCGATCACGGTGTGCTCGGCTTCGTAGACCGCGCCCATGCCGCCTTCGCCCAGCTTCCGTGCGATCTTGTAGCGGCCCATCACGGTTTGCCCGACCAGAAGGTCGACCCGCACGGTGGTGGCGGCCTTGGCGGTCGGGGTTCCGGGCATCGTGGGCGTGGTGGCGACGTCGACCTCGGTCGGCTTCTTGGCCGGATCCGAGACCTCCTCCTCGGGCACCTTCTCGTACACGCCGCTGGGCTCGACCGGGCAGGCATGGATGTCGCCCTCGTAGCTTCGATGGCAGCGCGGGCAGGTGTAGCGAACGGCGCTCATTTGAGCCTGAGGGAGTTGGATACCACGGTAAACGAGGAAAATGCCATGGCTGCGGCGGCCAGCATGGGGGCGCGCGGGCCCAAGAGCCCCGAGGCCGCCACGGCCAGGGCGACCAGGTTATAGCCGAAGGCCCAGGCCAGATTCTGCCGGATCACCCGCATGGTGCGCCGCGACAGGGCCAGAAGGTCCGCGATCGCGCTTGGATCGGCGCGCTGCAAGGTGACGTGGGCGGCCTCGGCCGCCACCTGGGCTCCGCCGCCGACTGCAATGCCGACGTCGGCCGCGGCCAGCGCCGGCGCGTCGTTGATCCCGTCGCCGACCATGGCCACCACGGCGCCGTCCGCGCGCAGGCTGGCCACGAAGTCGCGCTTGTCTTGCGGCAGCGCCTCCGCGTGCACGCGGTCGGCGTCGATTCCGACCTGCGCCGCCACGGCCTCGGCGGCGGCCCGGCTGTCGCCGGTCACCAGGTAGACGTCGAGCCCGCGCGACTGCAGGCCCTGAACTGCGGTGGGCGCGCTGTCTCGGATGCGGTCGCCGACCAGAAAGCGGCCTCGCACCTGGCCCGCGATGGCGACGTAGATCGACGGCGTGGTTGCGAGCATGTGCGCAACGCCGGTCGGGCGCGCCTCATGGTCGGGTGGCGGCGCCACGCCCTCGCGCTCGAGCAGGCGGCGGTTGCCGATCACGGCCGGCTCGCCGTCGACCTCGGCCACCACACCGTGCCCGGGCACCGCGCGAAAGCGTGTCGGCGGGTGCGGCGGCAGGCCGGTCGAGCCGGCATAGGCCAAGAGAGCCTGTCCGAGCGGATGCTCGCTCCGGGCCTCGCAGCCGGCGACGATGGGCAGCACCGCCAGCGGGTCGACGCCCGGGCTGGGCTGAAACGACAGCACCTGCGGGCGGCCCTCGGTGAGGGTGCCAGTCTTGTCGAGCACTACCGCGCGCACGCGCTCGGCGCGCTCGATAGTCTCCAGGTTGGCGATCAGGATGCCGCGGCGGGCGGCGGCACCGGTCGCGACCAGCATCGCGGTGGGTGTGGCCAGCCCGAGCGCGCACGGGCACGCCACCACCAGCACCGCGACCGCGGGCAGGAGCGCGCCCACCAGGTTCGCGCCGCGCAAGAGGAAGATCACGGTGACCGCGAGCGCGATGCCGAGCACCGCGGGCACGAACACCGCGGACACCCGGTCGGCCAGGTGCTGGATGGGCGCGCGCGAGCCCTGCGCCTCGGCCAGAAGGTGGGCGATCTGGCCCAGCGTGGTGTCGGCTCCCACGCGCGTGGCCTCGATGTCGAGCGCACCCTCGCCGTTGATGCTGCCGGCCAGCACGCGGGCGCCGGGCGCCTTGTCGATCGGCATGGGCTCGCCGGTCAGCAGGGACTCGTCAATTGCCGACTCGCCGGTCCGGACCAGGCCATCGACCGGGACCCGCTGCCCGGGCAGGACGCGCATCAGCATTCCGACGCGCACGCTGCCGAGCGGGACCTCGCGCGCGCTACCGTCCGGGTCGAGCGCGAGCGCGGTCTCGGGACGCAGCTTGTAAAGCGCGGTCAGCGCGTCGCCGGTGGCCAGCTTCGCGCGCTCCTCCAGGTAGCGACCCACGAGCGCGAACGCCACGATGGCGCCCGCGGTCTCGAAAAACATCCGACTGGGGTCGTGCGTGAAAAGCCCGTACAGCGAGAGCAGCCAGGCCGCCAGCGCGCCCAGCGCGATCAGGGTATCCATGTTGGCGGCCGCGTGGCGCGCCTGCGCGAGCGCATTGCGGAAGAAGCGCCCGCCGGTTCCCAGCACAATCGCGGTCGCGAGAACAAACTCGACCCACATGTGGCCCGGGAAGGCGGGCAAGAGCATCGCGATCGGGATGAGCAGGGCCAGCAGCACACACGCAACCTCGGCCAGCCGGCGCACCTCGGTGACGCGCGTTGCGCGCTCCTGGGCCAGCCCGAGCGCGTGCTCGTCCTCGGTTGCCGAGTCGACCGGGGCCGCGCCCGCCGGCTCCTTTTGCGCGAGCGCAGATCCCACCACCTTAGCATCATAGCCGGCCGCTCTGACAGCGGCCTCGATGGCGGCGGCTGTCGACGAAGCGCTCGCACCCGCGACCGGCTCCGGCTCGCCGAGTGCCACCTGCGCCGACTCGGTCGCGAGATTGACCGTTACGGTGGCGACCCCGGGCACGGCGGCGATGGCCTTCTCGACGCGCCCCACGCAGCTCGCGCAAGTCATGCCGCGCACGTCGAACCGCAAGCTCGGGCTCCCGAGCACGGGTGCGGGTGAAGGCGCCGGTGCAGGTGCAGGCGCCGGTTCAGGTGCAGGCGCCAGCGCCGGTGCAGGCGTTCGCTCAGGAGCGGACGGCGCGGGAGCGGACGGCGCGGGAGCGGACGGCGGGGGAGGAGACACCGCGGGAGCAGACAGCGCAGGAGCAGACGGACGCGCAGCCGCTTCTCGCGTCAGCGGCTCGCGCGCTCGTCCGTTTACGAAGCGCGCCGGATCGCGCGCAAACTCGGCGCGATGCGCGCTCGAGCAAAAATAGAAAGTCTGGCCGCCGAAAATGGCCACCCCGCGCGCGCGCAGTGCATCCACGGGCTGCCCACACACCGGATCCGTCTTCAAACCCGAATCCGCCACAACGCCCTATTATAAGGATGAAACTTTGACGCGGCGAGTCGCAAACCACCGACTTGACCGCCCGCCCGGTTCGGGGTAGTCAATCCGCCCATGAGCGGCGAGACTCAGAAAGTCAAGGATCTCAAGCTGGCCGACGCCGGCCGTCTGCGCATCGAGTGGGCCGAATCACGCATGCCGGTCCTCTTGGCCCTGCGCGAAAAGTACAAGGACTCCAAGCCGCTCAAGGGCATGCGCATCGCGGGCTGCCTGCACGTCACCAAGGAAACCGCGGTGCTCGTGCGCACCCTACGCGCGGCCGGCGCCGAAGTGAGCTGGTCGGGCTGCAACCCCCTGTCCACCCAGGACGACGTGGCCGCCGCGCTGGCCGCCGAGGACACGTCGATCTATGCCTGGCACGGCATGAACGTGGACGAGTTCTACTGGTGCATCGCCAAGACGCTCGAGTTTCGGCCGACCCTGACGCTCGACGACGGCGCCGACCTCATCTTCACGGTGCACAGCAAGCATCCCGAGCTGGCGGCCGGCATCCTGGGCGGCACCGAGGAGACCACCACCGGCGTGCACCGGCTGCGCGCCATGGCGGCCGACGGCAAGCTGCGCTACCCGATCATCGCGGTCAACGACTGCGAGACCAAGTGGGACTTCGACAACGTGTACGGGACCGGCCAATCGTCGATCGACGGTATCCTGCGCGCGACCAGCGTTCTTCTGGCGGGCAAGACGTTCGTGGTGGCCGGCTACGGGCACTGCGGCAAGGGCGTGGCCACCCGCGCACACGGCATGGGCGCGAACGTGGTCGTCACCGAGGTGGTGCCAACCAAGGCGCTCAAGGCCACCCTCGACGGGTTCCGGGTCATGACCATGGACGAAGCGGCACGCATCGGCGACATCTTCGTCACCGCCACCGGCATGAAGGACATCCTTGTGGCCCGCCACTTCGAGCGCATGAAGGATGGCGCCATCATCTGCAACACCGGCCACTACGACTGCGAGATCAACATCCCGGATCTGGAGAAGCTGGCCAAGGGCAAGCGCGAGATCCGCGCCAACAACGAGGAGTACGCGCTGCCGGGCGGCCGGCGCATTTACCTTTTGGCCAAGGGGCGGCTGGTCAACCTGGCGGCGGCCGAGGGGCACCCGAGCGAGGTCATGGACATGAGCTTCGCCAACCAGTTCTTGTCCATGCTGCGCCTGGCGCGCGAGGGTCGCTCGCTCAAGCCGGGCGTGTACGACATCCCGGCCCAGCAGGATCAGGAGCTGGCGCAGCTCAAGCTCGAAACCATGGGGGTCCGAATTGACACGCTGAGCGCCGAGCAGCAAAAGTATGCGACCGACTACTCGGCCGGGACCTAGCGGGTCGCACGTGCTAACATAAGCCGCCATGCCGGATCCGGGCCAGTCCAATCCGGCCTTCGAGGCGACCATCCTGTCGTCGAGCCGCCCGGCGGTCGCGCCCGGCGAGCCCGATGCGCTGGTGGGCACTCGGTTGCGCCACTTCGAAGTGCGGCAGCTGTTGGGCCGCGGCGGCATGGGTGCGGTCTACCTGGGCTGGGACACCTCGCTCGACCGACCGGTGGCGCTCAAGGTGCTGGACGCGGCCATCGGCCGCGACCCCGAGCTGCTCACCCGCTTCGTGCGCGAGGCGCGCGCGCAGGCCCGGCTGCGCCACGCCAACATCACGCAGATCTACTTCATCGGCGAGGATCGCGGCATCACCTTCTTCGCGATGGAGTACGTCGAGGGTGCGCCACTCGACAAGGCGTTGGCCGAAGGGCAGCGCATTCCGTGGGCGGACTCGGTCGAGTACATTCTGGCGGCCGCGCGCGGGCTGCGCGAGGCATTCCAGCAGGGCTTCATCCACCGCGACGTCAAGCCGTCGAATCTGCTGCTCGACAAAGACAAGCAGGTCAAGATTGCGGATTTCGGGCTGGCCAAGAGCCTGAAGGGAGATCTCGAGCTGACCCGCGAGGGTGTGATCGTGGGATCGCCGCTCTACATGGCACCCGAACAGGGCCGCGCCGAGAACGTCGATCATCGCGCCGACATCTACTCGCTCGGGTGCGCGTTTTATCATCTCTTAACCGGGCGCCCGCCCTTCACCGCGCCCACGCCCGTCGGCGTCATCACGCGCCACGTGACCGACCGCGCAGTTCCCATCCACTCGCTCAACCCCGAGGTGCCCGAGCCGGTCGAGCGCGTGGTCGAGCGCATGATGGCCAAGGATCCGGCGGCTCGGTTCGGCTCCTACGACGAGCTCATCGCCGCGTTGGAGGCGGTGCGGCCGGGCCGCCAGGAGCATTCGGGCTTTTTCGCCCGCACCATGGCACTGGCCATCGACGCGGTGCTGCTGGGTGCGCTGACGCCGCTTCTGGGTCGATGGGTGTTCCTGGTGGCGGTCGTTTATTTTGTGGCCGGGCATGCCTGGCGCGGGCAGACCGTCGGCAAGTGGCTGCTCAAGCTGCGCGTGGGCGACGAGCACGGCCAGAGCGCGGGCTGGAAGCGGTCAGCCCTGCGCTTCATCGTGTTTGCCTGGGCGCCCATGTTCTGGGCCCTGACCATTGCGATCTTGTTTTTCGTGTACCGGGACAGCTGGGAAGCCTACCAGCAGACCCAGATGATGCCCAAACCGCTGTTCAACGCGGTGTTCGTGTGGGCGTTGATGGTGGCTTTCACGGGCTTTGGCTATCTGGCCGGGTTTCTGTTGGCTGCATTCCATCCCAAGAAGCGCGCGCTGCACGATTTGGTGGCTCATACGTTCGTTACCTACAAATTGGGCCGCTAGCTTCATGTTAAAATGGTCGCCGCCCGCTCATGCCCGCCATTGGGATCGATCTCGGTACGTCGTATTCGTGCGTAGCGGTTGCGCGCGCGGGCAAGGTGGAGGTGATCCCTGACGAGAAGGGGCAGACCGTGCAGCCGTCGGTGGTGCATTTTCCGGAACGCGGCGCACCGGTCACGGGCTGGCCCGCGCGCGACCGGCTGCCGTTCGAGCCCGCCACCACCGTGTACTCGGCCAAGCGGCTGATCGGGCGCCGCTACGACGACGCCGAGGTGCGCGCGTCGCAGTTCACGCTGCCCTACCGGGTGGTGCGCGGGCCCAACGACAGCTCGGTCATCGAGATGCGCGGAGATCATCTGTCGATCCCGCAGGTGCAGGCCGAAATCGTGCGCCACCTGCGCCAGATTGCAGAGCGCCATCTCAAAGCGCGCGTCACCGAGGCGGTCATCACGGTGCCGGCCAACTTCAACCACGCGCAGCGCGCGGCCACGCAACTGGCCGGCAAGATGGCGGGCCTGCAGGTGCTGCGCATCTTGAACGAGCCGACCGCGGCCGCGCTGTCGTATGGCATGGGACGCGGCTACGACAAGACGCTGGCTATCTACGACTTCGGCGGCGGCACGTTCGATTTCACGCTGCTCGACCTGCAGGACCGGGTGTTTCGAACGCTCTCGACCTCGGGCGACATGCTGCTGGGCGGCGACGACCTGGACCTGCAGATGGCCGAGGAGGTGGCGCGCCAGTTCGAGCGCAAGCACAAGTTCGATCTGCGCCGTGACGTGGTGGAGTGGCATCGCCTCCTGTTCGCGTGCGAGAACGCCAAACGCCAGCTCAGCGAGGCCGAGGAGGTCACGGTGCTGGTTCACGAGGTGGCGCACCGGGCCGAGGGCCCGATCGACGTCGCCCACGCGCTGACGCGCTGGCAGGTCAACTGGCTGTGGAAAGATCTGATCGGGCGCTCGCTGGCCGTGCTCGACCGTGCCTTCGCCGACGCGCGCCGCGCGCCTGAGCAGGTGCACGAGATCTTGCTGGTCGGCGGAACCACGCTGGCCCCGATGACGCGGGCGGTGGTCGAGCAGTATTTTCGGCGCAAGCCGCGCTATGACGTGGACCCGATGACCGCGGTCGCGGTGGGTGCGGCCATTCAGGCCCACGTCTTGACCGCGCCGCCGTCGCCGGATCTGCGCGCGCTGCCGGCGCTGCTGCTCGACGTGGTGCCGCTCACCATCGGCATCGCGGCCGCGGGCGGCACCATGGAGTCGATCATTCGGCGCAACACACCGGTGCCGGTGCAGCAGAGCCGCCGTTTCTCGACCTCGCGCGACGGTCAGACCGAGATGCGCATCCAGGTCTACCAGGGCGAGTCGCCGCGCTTCGCCGAGAACACGCTGCTGGGCGAGCTCAAGGTGGCGGGGCTGCGGCCGGCGCCGCGCGGACGCGTCGACGTGGAGGTCACCTTCGAGGTCGACACCGACGGCATCCTGCACATCGGCGCGCGCGACCTCGACAGCGGAAAGGTCGTCCGCACGCGGGTCAAGGTGGGCAGCGACGAGGGTGGGGAGGCCAAGCCATGAAGGTGCGGCGGCGCGTGGTGGTGCTCGATACCGACGTCGTGCGGCGGGCGGTCATCCAGTGTGCGCTGCCGGCGGAGCTCGAGGTCGCGTTCGCCTCCAGCGTGGACGAGGTCGGCGAGGCCGAGGTGGCGTTGATCGGCCCGGCGCCGGGCGGGCCCATGGGCGAGGTGTGCCGGTCGGTGCGCGAGCGCATGCCGATCGTGCTTTTGGACGAGCGGTTTACCGATGAGGAGGTGGCGCGTCGCGAGGTCAACGCGTTTCTGGCCTCGGGCTTCGTGGCACCGCCGTTTGCGCGCCGGCCGCTCTTCCAGGCGCTCACCGAGGCGGTGGAGCGGCGCGCGGCCGCCACCCTGCCGCCGTCGAGCCGGCCGACCACGCTGCCGCCGCCCGTGCGTCCGATTGACTACCCGGAGCCGCCGGCATCGGCCGAGAAGCTGTGGGAGCTGTTCCGCGCGCGCGTGGAGGCCATCTACCGCAATCTGGATCGGCTCGACCACTACCAGGTGCTCGAGGTCTCGCCCCAGGCCGCGGCGCCGCAGATCAAGCAGGCCTATCAGCTTCGGCTCATGGAGTTCCATCCCGACCGGTTCGCGTCGCATCCGAGCGAGGATTTTCGGCGCAAGCTCTACGAGATCACGAAGGCGGTGACCGAGGCGTTTCGCGTGCTTGGGGATCCGGCGGCGCGCGCGGTCTACGATGCCGATCGGCGGCCCCATGGCCGCGAGGCAGCGCTGCCGGTCCGCAACCGCAAGGACAAGGCGGCGGACAAGGACAAAGAACCCCGTTAATTCACCGCAGAGAACGCGGAGAACGCAGAGGATCGGAAGAAAAGGTTTTCTGCGGCTCTCTGCGGCCCCGGTGCTCTTCCGGGCGCGCGCGAGCCGACCGGTCACGACGGGAACAGGCGGGCCAGCGTCTGCACGAAGGGCGGCTCGGCCACCCCGGCCTCGGTGATGATGGCACGGATGAAGCGCGCCGGGGTGACATCGAATGCCGGGTTGCGTACACCGACGCCCTCGGGAGCCAGGCGCGCCGCGCCCACGTGCGTGACCTCGCGCGGGTCGCGCTCCTCGATCGGGATATCGGCGCCGGTTGAGGTTGCCAGGTCGACGGTCGACAGCGGCGCCGCCACATAAAACGGAATTTCGTGCTCGCGCGCCAGCACGGCCAGCGTGTAGGTGCCGATCTTGTTGGCGGTATCGCCGTTGGCGGCAATGCGGTCGGCGCCCACCACCACCGCCTGCACCTCGCCGCGCGCCATCAGCGCCCCCGCCATGTTGTCGGTGATGATCGTCACCGGAATGCCGTCGCGTGCCAGCTCCCACGCGGTCAGGCGTGCCCCCTGCAGGAACGGCCGGGTCTCGTCGGCCAGCACCTCGAGCCGCTTGCCGGCCGCCCGTGCCGCCCGGATGACGCCGAGCGCGGTCCCGTAGCCGCCGGTCGCCAGCGCGCCCGCGTTACAGTGCGTGAGCACGGTGCCAGCAGCGGGCATCAGTGCCGCGCCGTGGCGGCCGATGCGCAGACAGCGATCGATGTCGTCCTGCCAGATCGCAATCGCCTCGGCCACCGGGTCGGCCGCCCGCGCCACCCGCTCGAGCGCCCAGAACAGGTTGACCGCGGTCGGACGAGTCGCGCGCAGCGTGGCCAGCACCTGGGCCGGCGGGGCGCCCTGCCGGATCCCGAGCGCGTAGCCGAACGCGGCAGCGCAGCCGATCGCAGGCGCGCCGCGCACGACCATATCCCGGATCGCCCGCGCGACCTCGCGGTAGTCGTCGTAGCACAGCCAGACTTCTTGGGCCGGCAGCTTGCGCTGATCGAGCAGCCACAGCTTTTCGTCGTTCCACTTGAGAGGCGACAGGATCTCGCTCATGCCAGCATCCGTTTGAGGATCTCGTTGACCAGCGCCGGGTTGGCCTTGCCTTGCGTCGCCTTCATCACCTGACCCACGAAAAAGCCCAGAAGCTGGGTCTTGCCAGCCCGGTACTGCTGGGCCTGCTTCGGGTTCTTGTCGACCGCGGCCCGGCACGCCGCCTCCAGGGCGGCGGCGTCGCTGACCTGAGTCAGCCCCTCGCGCTCGACAATCGCGCGCGCCGTCTGGCCCGACGCAAACATTTTCGCAAACACGTCCTTGGCCATCTTGCCGCTTAACGTGCCCTGCTCGATCAAGCCGACCAGCTCGCCCAGCGCTTCGGGCGCCACCCGCTGCGTTCCGTCCGGATGGGCCAGAAGCTCGGTCATGATCCAGTTGGCGACTTTCTTGGGCGGCGCCCCGCTGCCCAGAGCAGCCTCGAAGTAGTCGGCCAGCTCGCGCTCGGCGGTCAGGACCCCGGCATCGTAGTCGGGCAGGCCATGCGCGCGGGCGAAGCGCGCGCGCCGCGCCAGCGGCAGCTCGGGCAGCTCGCGCCGCAGCCGGCTCACCCATTGGTCCGAGACCACCAGCGGCGGCAGATCGGGCTCCGGGAAGTACCGATAATCGTGTGCCTCTTCCTTGCTGCGCATGGCGTGCGAGACCTTTTTCTCACTATCCCACAGCCGCGTTTCCTGCACCACGCGCCCGCCGCGCTCGAGCAGCCGCTGCTGCCGCTCGATCTCGAAGTCGATGGCCTCCTCCACGAACTTGAACGAGTTCATGTTCTTGAGCTCGGCCTTGGTGCCATATTGGTGGGCGCCCAGCGGCCGCAGCGAGACGTTGGCGTCGCAGCGCAGCGAGCCTTCCTCCATGTTGCCGTCGCTGATGCCGAGGTAGCGCACCAGCTGGCGCAGCGCGCGCAGATACTCGCCCGCCTCGGCGGCCGAGCGCAGATCGGGCTCGCTCACCACCTCGGCCAGCGGCACCCCGGCCCGGTTGAAGTCGACCAGCGACACCCCGGCGCCGCCCGGCGCGTGCAGGTTCTTGCCGGCGTCCTCTTCCAGGTGAATGCGGGTCAGGCGGATACGCTTGTGCTCGTCGCCGAATCGGAATTCGACCGCGCCGCGCTCGGCCAGCGGCTCCTCGTACTGCGAGATCTGAAACCCCTTGGGCAGATCGGGATAGAAGTAGTGCTTGCGCGCGAAGCGCGAGCGCGTCCGGATCTGGCACCCGGTCGCGAGCGCCAGCCGCAGCGCCAGCTCGACCGCGCGCCGATTCAAGACCGGCAGCACGCCCGGCAGGCCCAGGCACACCGGATCGATCTCGGTGTTGGGGGGCGCGCCAAAGGCGGCCGAGGAGCCCGAGAAGATCTTGGACCGGGTCTGGAGCTGCACGTGGCACTCCAGCCCGATCACGGCCTGGTAGCGCGCCTCACCCAAGCGCCGGCCTCCTTGTGTGCCAGTCGGTGGCCGCCTGGTAGGCGCCGGCCGCCCGGAACAGGGTGGCCTCGTCGAGCGGGCGCCCGATGAGCTGCAGCCCGATCGGCAGGCGGCCGTGCATTCCACAGGGCAGCGACAGCCCGGGCAGCCCGGCCAGGTTGCACGCGATCGTGAACACGTCGGCCAGATACATTGCGAGCGGATCCTCGGTGCGCTCGCCGAGCGCGAAACCGGCTACCGGCGAGGTGGGTGTGACGATGAGGTCGCACTGCTCGAATGCGCGGGCGAAATCGCGCCGGATGAGCGTTCGCACCTTCTGCGCCTTGCCGTAGTAGGCCTCGTAGTAGCCCGCGCGCAGAACGTACGTGCCCAGCATGATGCGGCGCTTGACCTCGGGCCCAAATCCTTCTGCGCGGGTTCGGCAGTACATGTCCAGCAAATCGACCGGCCGCTCCGCGCGATGGCCAAACCGCACGCCGTCGTAGCGGGCCAGGTTGGACGAGGCCTCGGCCGTGGCCAGGATGTAGTAGGCCGCGATGCCGTACTCGGTGTGCGGCAGCGAGACCTCGACCGCGCGCGCGCCCAGGCTTTCGAGCTTCCGAATGGCCGCCCGCACCGCCTGCTCGACCTCGGCCTCGATCCCGGCCACGAAGTACTCTTTCGGGATGCCGAGCCGCAGGCCGGCCACGCCCTGACCCAGCGCGTCGCGGTAGCGTGGCACCGGCTCCGCAATCGAGGTGGCGTCGCGCGGATCGGGGCCCGCGATGACCTCGAGCAAGAGGGCCGCGTCCTCGACCGTCCGGCACAGGGGACCGACCTGATCGAGCGACGACGCAAACGCGACCACGCCATAGCGCGAGACACGGCCATAGGTCGGCTTGAGCCCGACCACACCGCACAACGCCGCCGGCTGCCGGATCGAGCCCCCGGTGTCGGTCCCCAGCGCGGCTGCGCACAGACCGGCCGCCACCGCGGCCGCGCTGCCGCCCGACGATCCGCCCGGCACGTAGGCGCGGTTCCAGGGGTTGCGCACCGGTCCGAACCCCGAGTTCTCGTTGGACGAGCCCATCGCAAACTCGTCCATGTTGAGCTTGCCGAGCAGCACCGCGCCGGCCTCGCGCAGCCGGTGCGAGGGCGTGCCCTCATAGGGCGGTCGCCAGCCCTTGAGGATCCGGGACGCGCAGGTGGTCTCGATGCCGCGGGTAACGAAGATGTCCTTGAGCGCGACCGGCACGCCGGCCAGGGGCCCCGGATCGAGGCCGCGCGCGATCAGCCCGTCGATCTGCTCGGCGCGTGCGAGCGCGCCCGCCTGGTCGACCAGGAGATAGCAGCCCAGCTCACGGTCCAGGGTCGCGATGCGATCGAGATGGGCCCGCGTGACCTCGCGCGCGCTCACCTGGCGCCGTGCGATCAGCGCGGACAGCTCGCTGGCACTGCGCTCGCACAGGTTCATGGCGGCCTATTCCTCGTCGTGGGCGGCGATGATGCGCGGCACCTCGAAGAAATTTTCGGCGCGCCGGGGCGCAGCCCGCAGCGCATCTTCGACCGGCAGCCTCTCGCCCAGCTCGTCCTCGCGCAGCGTGCAGTCCATCGGCACCGCGTGCGTGGTCGCCTCCACGCCCTCGGTGTCGAGCGATCTGAGCTTCTCGATGTAGCCCAGGATGTCGCCCAGCTGGCGCGTGTACAGGTCGATCTCGGCCTCGGACAGGGCCAGCCGCGCCAGCAGCGCGATCTCCTCCACCTCTTTGCGCGTGATCGGCACGGCGCGCTCCCCCGCCCCCCTAGGTCCGCGAAAACGAGGCCAGGAGCTGCTCGGCGCGCATGAGGTAGCTCTCGGCGGCGCGCACGGCCGCATCGGGATCGCGGTCTCGGAGCGCCTTGAGCAGCGCCTTCTGATGCTTGCGCACCTCGGCCGGCGAGATCTGGAACTGGGCGAAGAATTTGCCGTATGCGCTCACGGCGCCGCGGATGGTGTTGATGAGCAGCTTGAACACCTGGTTGCGCGCCGCCTCGGCCAGCGCCACGTAAAACTCCAGGTCCAGGCGCAACAGCTCCTCGGGCGCGACGTCCTTGCTCGCCTGCTCGGCCAGCGCATCCAGCCGCGCCAGATCCTGCGGGCTCGCGCGCTGCGCCGACAGCCGGGCCACCTCGCGCCCGTAGATGGTCCGAAACTCGAGCACGTCGTGCAGGATGTCGGGCGAGCCGCGCTCGACCAGATGGCGCACCAGCTCCAGACCCGCAGTCTGCATCCAGTCGAGCACTCGGGTGCCGTCGCCCTGGCGGGTCTTGACCAGGCCCATGTGCTCGAGCTTCTTGATGGCTTCGCGGAGCGAGGCGCGGTTGACCCCGAGTTGCTCGGCCAGCTTGCGCTCGGGGGGCAGCTTATCGCCCGGCGTGTAGGTGCCCTGCAGGATCAGGCTGCGCAGCTGCTCGACGATTTCCTCGGCAATCCGCTGTTTTTCGACGCGCTGCAACACGGGCCGAAATCATAGCCAAAGCGAGCAGCGCCCGCAATGTAGGCGCCACATTGCCGGGTGGTGGCGCGGGGACTATAATGGGGTCATCACGGTGCGGGGCTCAGTGTTTCCAGCCCTTTGCGGGCTCATTGCCGCCCTTGGCTGCAGCGGCGCCGATCCGCCCATCGACGCCGCCGGCGCCGCCGGATCGAGCTTCGGCCGGGTCACCGTCCAGGCCAGCCACAACCATGACACGGACGCCGTTCGGGTTTCCGCATCCGCGCTCTTCGTGCGCTGGCGCGGCCTCGCTGAATCGACCGTGCGAACACTGTTGAGCTTGCCCGGGTTCGGGGTCGACGACCTGCGGCCGGGCGATTGCCGCCTGCTCGATCAGGCTGCCGCCATGGGCGACGCCGCCGGCGGCCGGGCTGATATCCAGCTCCTGGATGCGGGCGATCTCACGCTGCTGACGCCCGATCATCTGTGGGCTCTAGCACCGCGGCGCTACCCGGACGTGCTGCCGACTCTGTCCGGGTTCGTCTACGGCGCCGCCTCGGATCTCGCACCCGGCGATCGGTTCGCGGTGCATGGCCGGGGAGGGGCCGAGATCGGGCTGTTCCACGCGGGCACCGAGGCGCCGCGCGAGGTGCGCATGGTCGCCGTTGCGGGGCTGGAAGCGACGCCCGGCATCGTGCTGCGCCGCGGTGTCGACGCTTCGGTGCGGCTGGATGCGGCCGCCGACGACACCTACGTCGAGCTGCAGATCGGCTCGACCGATGCGCTGATGGCGCTGCGCTGCCGTACGCTCGGTGGCGTGGCCACCCTCCCGGCCGCGTACCTGGCCGAGCTTCCGCGCGGCGAGGCGGTGCTGGCGGGTGTGCGCTGGGTGACGGCGCCGCTGCGCATTGCAGGCGGCGCCAACCTCCGTCAGGGCGAGCTGTGGGTCGAGTACCGGGACGAACTCGCGGTCGGGCTGCGCTAAGCCGGCCCCGTGAAGCGGCCGCCCCGCCCGGCGGGGCCTCCATCGATCGGAAGAGCATGCGACGGCATTCGCGCAAGGTGGTCGAGCTGGCGACGGTGGTCAGCGAGCACGAGAGCCGCGTCGAGGGCGGGTTGCGGCTCGATGCGCGCGACCTCTCACTCGGGGGGGCCTTCCTGCGCAGCGACCTCCTGTACGAGGTAGGTGAGGAGCTTCAGATCCAAATCCAGATACCCGGCGGCCGCGCCATCGTGGCGCGGGCGCGAGTGGTCAACGTGAGCCGCGAGCAGTCGGATGGGCAGACGCCCGGGATGGGCATCGCATTCGTCGACCTGGCGGACGCGGATCGCGAGGCGGTGCGCGCTCACCTGGCGCGGGGAGAGTGAGGGGACGATGGCCGAGACGCTCGAGGAGCTGTCGTATGACTACGAGGATGAAGGCAAGCTGGTGCGCAAGGAGGTGGACCGCGCGGTTCTGTCCAAGGGCGCGTGGGCGACCGTGATGTTCCTCTACCGGGAGCTCGACAAGAAGACCGAGGAGTACCGCGATCCCAAGATTGCGATCGTGCGCTTCAAGAAATCGAGCGGCGTGTACCGCAAGCAGTCCAGCTTTAACATCTCGAGTGAGCGCCAGGCCCGGCAAATCGTGGAGGTGATCGAAAAGTGGTATGGCCCGCCCAGCGCCACCACCACCGATTCCGGGGATGCCGTGGATGAGTCCGAGTAGGAATTACCACAGAGAACACGGAGAGCACAGAGGAGCGAAACGGCACTTTTTGAAATCTCTGTGTTCTCTGTGTTCTCTGTGGTTCCTGTTACTCGGGTGTTCGCAGCAGGAGGCGACCAAGCCGCCCAACCCGGCGCCGGGCAGCGATATGCCGCCTCAGGTGACCATCCTGCCGGTGGCGCCCGATCAGTGGGAGGCGGTGCCCATCCAGGTCACGATTCGCGACGCCGAGTCGGATCGGGCCATGCTCAGCGTCAGCTATTCCGAGGGCGGGCCGTTCGTGCGCGCGGCACCGTTCCCAGATGGTGGCCCGACCGATTTTGCCACCAGCAAGAACGGCGCGCCGGCCACCTTTCTCTGGGACAGCCGCGCGGATCTGGGAGCGCGCAACGTCGAGAATGTGGTGGTTTCGGTGGTGGCCACCGACCGGGGAGGGGGCAGCCGCTCGGCCCTGTCCAACCCGTTCGCGGTGCGCAACCGGCTGCGCGCGCAGGCCGTGCAAGCGGGCGATCCAGGGGACACGGTCGAGATCGTCGGCCTCGGATTCGGCGGGGTGCCGGCGGCGGTGACCGTACACTTCCCGGCGCCGGTGGGGACAGGTCCGCTCGACGCCACACCCAGCGACGTCAGCGACGGCAGGCTGCACGTTCTGGTGCCCGACCGGGTGGTCGCGGGCGCGGTGCGGGTCGAGACCGCCGGTCTTTCGTCCAATCCGGTCCCCTTTGCGCCCGTCGGTGCGGCGCACTTCATGGCCGGTCCGATGGCGCCCGCCGGCGTGGCCGCGGTCGCCCCGCTGGCGGCCGACGTCGATGGCGACGGCCGCATCGACCTCGTGCAGGGCGGTGTGTGGCGCAACCTGGGCGGTGCGAGCTTTCTGCCGCTGGTGGCGTCGTGGGGCTCCGCGCGCGCGCTGGCCGGCGACGTCGACGGCGACGGTGACTGCGACCTGGTCGTGCTGCCGGCCGGAGCTCCGCCCATCCTGCTCCTGCAGCAGGGCGCCAGCTTCATCGACGCGAGCGCGCTCATCGACGAGCGCGCGACCCTTGTCGGCTCCAAGCCCGATGCGCGTTTGCTCGACGTCGACGGCGACGGCGCGACCGACCTCGTCATCGTGGGTGCGCTGGCGTCCGGCGCCGCCAGCCTCCACCTGTGGGCGGGCGGGCGTTGGCAGGTCCACGTCGACGGCGTGCTCGCGGCCGCGCAGCCGGCAACGGCGCTGGGCGCGCTCGATGTGGACGGCGACGGGATGATCGACCTGCTCCTGGGTCGCTCGGGTGGGGCCGATCTGCTGCTGGGTCGCGGCTCCGCCGTGTTCGCGCGCGCGCCCGCGCTCCTGGGCTACCGGCCCCCGACCGCCGACCTGTTTGCGCAGGCCGGCGATCTCGACGGCGACGGGGCGCCCGATCTGGTGGCCGCTCAGCCGCTGGGCTACTGGCGCACGCTTCCGGCCGGAGGCGGCCTCCAGGGCGCGTCGAGCCTGGCCGGCGTGTACGCGCCGCTCGCGCCCAACGCGGCCGTGCTGGCCGATGTCAACGACGACGGCTGGCTCGACCTGTACGCGGTGGCGCCCGGCCGAGCGTACCTGTTCTTGGCCAGCGCGCCCGGCCAGTTCGTGGAGCAGGCGGCGGCGGCCGGTCTGGGCGCGCCCGCGCACCCGACCGGCGCGGTGGCCGCCGACTTCGACGGAGACGGGCGGCTCGACCTCTACGACGGCGAGCGCATCTGGCGAAACACGCTCGCGCTCGGCAACGGCCACGTCGAGGTATCGATCGTGGGCCCGTGGGCCGGTTCACGCCTGACCCTGACCACTCCGGACGGCGTGCGCCAGGTGCGGGTACCCGATTCGTCTGCGCTCCCGGTGCATTTCGGCCTCGGCAACGCAGCCAGCGCCCAGCTCGAGGTCCGCTTCGGCAACGGTCAGACCACGATGCGCTCGGTTGCGTCCGGCGACCGCATACGCGTCTCGGTGCCGTAAGCTCAACCTCGCGGCTGCTACTTCTTGCGGCGGAACAGGCCGCCCTTCTTGTCGCCGCCCTTCTCTTTGCGCATGGTGGCCAGCCGCAGGCCGCGCTCGGCTTCCACGTGATCGTCGCGCAGCTCGAGCGTCTTGCGGAAGAACCCGATCGCATGATCGAAGTCGTTCTCGGCCAGGAAGATCTCGCCCAGCAGGTAGTACGGCCGCGGGTTGTTGCGTGACAGCTTGATGGCCTTGGAAAGACTCTGCTTGACGTGATCGATCACGCGCTCGCGCACGTGCGACGGATTCTGATAGATCGCCCACGCCAACATGGCGTGATGCTCGCCCTCTTCCGGGTTGAGCTCGACCGACTGCTTGAAGTGCTCCTCGGCCTGCGCGTATTGGCGCTGCCGGAGCGCCAGCTCGCCCTGCTGGAACACGCGCTCGGCCTCCAGCATCTTGCGGGCCCGCTCGGCGTCGCCGCGCGCGGCCCCATCGAGCATCTGGACATACTCCCTGCGCCGCCGATCGTCGAGCAACACCGACTGCGCCTCGCTAACCCGCCCGAAGATCTTCTCGACGTCTGCACGCATCGAGTCCAGGTTGAACTGCACCAGCCGGTCGGGATGGAATAGCTTGGCCAGCGCGATGTAGGTGCTCTTGATCTGATCCTTGGTGGATTCGCGAGTGACCCCGAGCAGGTCGAAGTGATTCTGTTGATCGAGAAACTTGAGCTTGTCCTCGATTTGTTTCTTGAGCGCGCCGGCATCCTGCGACAGTGCGGGCGGGTTGGAGCCGGGCCGGGGCGGATTGGAGCCGGTCCGGGGCGGCGTGGTGGCGCCCATGCGCGTCGGCGGATTGGAACCGGGCCGGGGCGGATTGGAACCGGGCCGGGGCGGGTTGGGGCCGGGGCCGGGTGGGGCGGAGCTGGTGCGCGGGGGCGGCGAGCCCGCGCGCGGCGCGGTGGTCGTGCGCGGGGGCGGTGAGCTGGTGCGGGGCGGAATCGGGCTGACCCGCTGCGGCGGATCGGAGCCCGGCCGCGCCGGAGCCGAGGTCGGACGCGACGGGGGAGCGGTCGGCCGGGGCGTGGTGTCGGCGGGAATCGCGCCGAACAGATCGGGCGGCTGCGAGCCGCTCCGTGGACGCGTGGCTGCGGCTGCGTAGGAGCCCGGGCGCGACCGCCCGCCGCCTGCGAACGGCACCGGCGTGGCGACCGGCCGTCGCTCGTCGGACCGGACGGTCGTGGGCGGCGCGCTGGTCCCGGTCGACATGGTGCCCGTGCTGAGCTCGAGCATGTCGGTGACCAGCAGCGTGTAGACCATCATCCACACGTCGACCTCACCGCGCCCGGCGCGGCCGCACAGCGCCGGTACGTTCCAACTCTGCGCGTTCAAGAGATCGAGCAGCGGCCGATCGTCGTCGCCGAACTGATAGCGCTCCAGGTTGGCCAGCTTGCGTGGGTCGAGGCGAAACAGCCGTTCATCGAGCGCCGAGCCCACCTCTCCTCGGATCCGATCGAGATCGTAGGCGTTGCGGACGCCATGGTGGATCAGGCGGCGCGGATGCACGCGCATGGCCGCCGCTTCCTCCGGATCCCGCCCGAACTCGTGATCCTCGCGGAACAGGGCGAAGCTGGCTTCCGGCAATCGAAACAGGCGCATGACCTTGCGAAAGAGCTGCTGCTTGGTGGCCTGCGCAATCTGCTCGTCGGTCACCGCCCCCATGCCCTTGAGGATGTCGCTCTGGCGTTGCCCGCTGGCAGCCATCTGGGCCAGCGACTGGTTGTACAGGACGTCGTCGATGGCGCCCAGCTCGAGCAGGATCCGGCCCACCGGCTCGGTCACGTCCGCCACCTGGGCCGAAACCGGCATGCCGTCGCGCAGGTAGAGCCGGTTCTCGAGGGGCGGCTGCACGACCACCATGACGCCCGTAAACTGCTTTCGGTACAGGTAAAACAGCAGCTTGGGCAGGGGATGCTCGCGGAAGCTGCCCTTGGCCTCGGGGGTGGGCGAGCTCATGCGCGGGGCCTCCGGCGCCGATGGCGCATGAGGACCAGGGCGGCGAAGCCGCACAGCGCGGTCACGGCGATGATTGCCGCGACCGGATCGGCATCGATCCATCCGGTCATCGTGCGCATCCCCCGATCGCGCCCCCCGAACCTTCTAATCATCAGGTAGCTTGCACGGCTTGTCAACCGATGCAAGGAGCTGTTAGTTAACAACGGTATCCATGGCCGGCATTGGGTTTCTCGCCAACCCGCACGCGCGCGCGAACCAGCGCGATCCCGAGCGTTTGCAAGAGTTCGCGCGGGTTGCGGGCCGCAACGGAATTGCCCAGCTTACCAGCACGTTGGATGATCTGTATCGGGCTGCCGCAGCCTTTCGACGCTCGGCCGTCGACATCGTTGCCATCAACGGCGGCGACGGCACCCTGCACGTGGCCCTGAGCGCGCTCGAGAAGACCTACGGCAGCGAGGCCAGGCTGCCCATGGTTGCGCCGCTGCGAGGAGGCACCATGGACACGGTTGCCCGCTCGCTGGGGGTACGCGGCTCGACCGACGCCCTGCTGGCGCGGCTGGTCGGCAAGTATCGTGCGGGCGGGGGCTTTCGGGTGATCGAGCGCGAGCTTCTGCGCATCGGCGACGGCGTGGGCTTTCTCTTCGGAACCGGAGCCATCGCCAACTACCTGCGGCTTTATTACGCGACCCGGCGGCCGGGGCCGGTGACGGCGGGGCTCGTGCTGGCGCGCGGCATCGGGTCGGCTCTCCTGGGCGGGCGGTTTGGGCGCAGCCTGGCCGAGCGCTGGCGGGGCCAGGTGACCGCCGACGGCTCCTGCTGGGGGCCGCGCGACTACCTGGCTGTGGGGGCGGCCTGCATCGATCAGATCGGGCTCGGGTTCAAGCCGTTTTACCGGGCTGGCAGCGCACGCGGGCGCTTTCCTGCGCTCGGCATCCACAGCAGCGCGGCTTCCTTCATCGCGGAGCTGCCGCGCGTCTGGTCGGGCCGGCCCATGGCCGCGGGCAAAGCCATCGATACCCTGACCAGCGCGCTTCAGCTGCGCAGCGAGCAGCCGTTCGAGTACATGGTGGATGGGGACTTATATCGAGGGCGCGAGGTCGCGGTCGGGCTGGGCCCCCGGCTGCGCTTCATCGTGGCTTGAGGTAAAATGGGCGCGGTGAGCAGCTCGTTTCCCCTGCAGGGCATGCGCGTCCGCTTTGCCGGCGACACCAACGTCGGCATGAAGCGCACGCACAACGAGGACAACCTGTTTCTGCCCACCGACGAGCGTCTGGCCCTGGTGGCGGATGGGATGGGCGGGCACGCATCGGGCGAGATCGCCAGCCAGATGGCGATCGAGACCGTGGTCGAGTTCTTCAAGAACACGCAGGACGATCACGAGCTGACCTGGCCCTTCAAGCTCGACCGGGGTTATCGGTACGACCTGAACCGGCTCATCACCGGGATCAAGCTGGCCAACGTCAAGATCTACGAGGCTGCCCAGCGCGAGCCCCAGTATCGCGGCATGGGCACGACCATCGTGGCCACGCTGTTTCTGGAGGACCAGGTTCTGATCGGGCACGTCGGCGACTCGCGGGTGTATCGGCTGCGCGACGGGGTGATCGAGCAGATCACCGAGGACCACTCGCTGCTCAACGACTACATCAAGATGAAGAAGCTGTCGTCGGAGGAGATCGCGAATTTTCCGCACAAGAACGTGATCGTGCGCGCGCTGGGCATGAAGGAGACCGTGCAGGTGGACATGCACAACGAGGCGCCGCGCCTGGGCGACCTCTACGTCCTCTGCACCGACGGCCTCTCCGGCATGGTCAACGACGGCGACATCGTCAAGACCCTGAAGAGCGAGCCCGACCTGGATAAGGCGGCCGACCGGCTGATCGCGGCCGCCAACAGTGCCGGCGGCGTCGACAACGTCACCGTGGTGCTGGCGCGCCTGGAGCCGACGTAGCGACCGGCAGCACCCGGAGCCGGGTCACGATGACCCCGCTCGCACTGGCGGTCACGTGCACGTCCGGCCACACCACGGCGCGCTCGAGTCGGACCCGGGCCGCCACGCGTACGCGCCGGCCGATCACGACGTCGGGGCCGATGCTTGCGCCGGCCGCCACCTGTGCACCGGAACCGATGCGCACGGGCGGGATGATGCGCGCCTTGGGGCTCACCTCGGCGTCGGCCGCCACGCCGACCAGCTCGCCGGGCGGGTGGCGCACCACGGCGCCGCGCAGGAGATGGACGTTGCCGGCCAGATAGCGTTCAGGCGTCGAGTGCTCGGCGAAGTAGCCCTCCATGACATAGGCGCCGATGACGTCGCCGCGCGCGAGCGCGGGCCGGTAGGCGGCTTCGATGATGTCGGACGGACCGTCGGGAAGCTGCTCGATGAGCGCGGGCTCGACCACATGCACGCCGACGAACATGTGGCGGCCGCTGCCGCGCAGGTCGCGCACGCGTCCGGCCGTCTCGTCGACATCGATGGCACCCCAGCGTGCCGCCTCGGCATCGGGCCGCACCACCAGCGTGGCCAGCGCGCCCGTGCGCACGTGGTGGGCCAGCACCGCGTCCAGGTCGAGGTCGACCGCGATCTTGCCGTTGATGAGAATGCAGCGGTCGCCACCGAAGAACCAGGCGGCCTGGCGCACGCCGCCGCCGGTGCCCAGGATGCCGGGGCGCTCGTGCGAGTAGGTGACCTCGCCCTGCAGCTCGTCGACGATGAGCTCGGCCATGTGGTGTGTGTTGACGATGACGTCGCGCACCCGATGCGCGCGCAGGAGCGCGAGCGAGTAGCGGATGAGAGGCCAGTCGCAGACCGGCAGGAGCGGCTTCGGGCGCTCGCTGCCCAGCTCGCCCAGCCGGGTCGACAGTCCGGCGGCCAGGATCATGCCTTTCACGCCGGCCGCTCCCACTGCGTGAAGGTGCGCTCGATCTCGGCGCCCACCGCGCGCCGGTAGAACTCGATGGGACCCACCCACGCGATGATGGTCTCGTCCTGGCCGCGCTCGGCTACGTCGGCCAGACAGTGCACGAGCAGGCACTCGCCGAGCCCGCGCCGCTGATGCTGGGGCAGCGTGCCCGCGGGCCCGAACCAGCCCAGGCCGCGATTGTTGCCGTCATGGGCCGCAAAGGCGGCGAGGGCGCCGCCGTCGTCGAGCGCGATGTGGACGCCGCCCACCTCGAGCGCACGTGCGATTTCCCAGGCCTGGGCGCGCGAGAACGCGGCCGTCACCATCTGATCGAGCGCGCGCCCGTCGGCGGCGGCGGCGCGCCGGACCTTGTAACCGGCGGTCGCGCACGGCCGCTCGAGCTCGATCGCGTGCGCGCGCGTGGCCCGCTGGTTGTCGCGCAGCCGGACCCGCAGATTGGGCACCTGCCCCACCTCGACGAAGCCGCGCGCGAGAAGGAACCCGCGCCCGTCCTGGTAGCGTGGATCGATCCCGGGCGTCAGGTAGTTGCCGGGATGATCGGCCGCCCGCAGCCGCGCGCCCAACTGAGCCCACGCCACCATCTCGGCCAGCAGCGCAGTGCCGACCCCGCGCCGCCTGTGCTCGCGCGCCACCATGAGCAGCTTGATCCAGCGCCCGGCCCCGGCCAGGAGGCCCACCAGCGCACCCTGATCGTACGCGCCCAGAACCAGCGAGGGCCGGCCGGCGTCTCCGCCAAACAGCTTCTCCTCGAGCACACGGGGCGCGAATGGGTCCCATTCGAGCGTGGACCGGCACAGCGCGAGCGCATCGTCGAGCGTGGTGGACTCGAGCGGGCGGATGTGCACGCAGCAAGCGTAACACATTGAACGCCCGACGGAGCGCGGGTAGACTCCCGAGCGCATGAGCAGCGAGCGTAGGCGCGGGGTTTCGAGGCTTGCGAGCGAAGTGCGTACGCAGAGAAGTGCGCCCGGCTCGCTCGAGCCAGCCGAGCCGCCGAGCCGCGCCGTAGCGAGCTGCGAAGGAATACGATGAAGATCTGTGTGCTGGGCTCGGGTTACGTCGGGCTGGTGGCTGGGGCAGGCTTTGCCGACATGGGCAACGACGTCATCTGCTGCGACATCGACGCCGACAAGATCGCAAGCCTGCGCGCGGGCGTGCTGCCGATTTACGAGCCCGGCCTGGAGCCCCTGGTCCAGCGCAACCTCAAAGAGGGGCGGCTCGCTTTTTCGACCGAGATCGAGAGCGCCGTGAGCGGCACCGACGTGGTGTTCGTGGCGGTGGGCACACCGCCGGGGGCCGCTGGCGATGCGGATCTGTCGCAGATTTTTTCGGCCGGGGCCGCCATCGGACGCGGGCTGCGCGGCTTCACTGTCATCGCGATCAAGAGCACGGTGCCGGTCGGGACGGCCGAAACCTTGAGCCAGGTGATCGGGCAGCAGACGCGCGAGCCGTTCGCGGTGGTGTCCAATCCGGAGTTCTTGAAAGAGGGTGATGCGGTCAACGACTTCATGAAGCCCGATCGGGTCATCGTCGGCACCAGCGACGCCCGCGCGCGCGACGTATTGCGCCACCTGTATGCGCCCTTCGTGCGCACGTCCGACCGGCTGTTGTTCATGGACAACCGGTCGGCCGAGCTGACCAAGTACGCCGCCAACACGCTGCTCGCCACCCGCATCTCGTTCATGAACGAGATGGCCGGGCTGTGCGAAAAGCTGGGTGCCGACATCGATCTGGTGCGGCGCGGGATGGGCTCGGATCCGCGCATTGGCGCCAAGTTCCTGTTCCCCGGGCCTGGCTACGGGGGCAGCTGTTTTCCAAAAGATCTGCGAGCGCTCACGGCCACGGCCCGGGCGGCGGGCGCGAGCCTCGAGATCGCCGAGGCGGTGCATCGGGTCAACCAGCACCAGAAGCAGGTGGTGGGCGAAAAGATCGCGGCCCACTTCGGCGGCCAGCCCGCCGGCCGACGGGTGGCGGTGTGGGGGCTGGCGTTCAAGGCCGGCACCGATGACGTGCGTGAGTCGCCCGCTCTGGCCCTGATCGATCGGCTGCTGGCGGCGGGCGCCACGGTGAGCGCCTACGATCCGGCGGCCGCGCGGGCCGCGCAGCAGCTCTACGGCCAGCGCATCCGCATTCACGCGTCGAGCTACGAGTGCATCGAAGGCGCCGACGCGCTGGCGCTGATGACCGAGTGGCACGAGTTCCGCCGGCCCAACTTCGAACGAATGCGCAAGCTGATGGCGCAGCCGGTGCTGTTCGACGGCCGCAACCTCTGGGAGCCCGAGTACGTGCGCGCGCTCGGCTTCACGTATTACGGGATCGGTCGGCGCTGAGGGTGCGGCGCAGTCCCTCCTCGAGCGTCACCTTGGGCGCGTAGCCCAGCTCGCGCCCGGCGAGAGTCAGATCGGCCGCGGTGCGCGGTACGTCGCCGGGCTGGGCGGGCAGGCGGCGCAGGCGGGCGCGCTTGCCGATGGCCGTCTCGAGCAGCTCGACCAGGCGTGCCAGCGTGACCGGGCGCGAGTTGCCGAGGTTGTAGATGGAGAGGCCGCCGGCGCCCGGTTGGCAGCGATCGAGCGCCGCCACCACACCGTCGATGATGTCGTCGATGTAGGTGTAGTCGCGGCTCGACGATCCGTCGCCGAAAAACGGCACCTCCTCGCCGGCCGCAATCTTGCGCGCGAACGAGGCGATCGCCATCTCGGGCCGACCGCGCGGGCCGTAGACCGTGAAAAAGCGCAGCGCGGTGGCGCCCCAACCGTATAGATCGGCGTACGCGGCCAGCAGCAGCTCGCCGGCGCGCTTGGTGGCGGCGTAGGGCGAGGCCGGTCGATCGGCCGGGTTGTCCTCGCGGAAGGGCACCTGGGCCCGGGACCCATACACCGAGGACGAGGACGCGAAGAGGAAGCGCTCGACGCCGCCGGCACGCGTGGCCTCGAGCAGGCGCAACGTGCCTTCCACGTTCGTGCGCTGGTAGCGCAGCGGCTGCGCCAGCGAGGGTCGCACGCCCGCCAGCGCACCCAGATGCGCGACCAGGTCGGGCCGCTCGGCCAGCAGCTGGTCGGCCACCCCGGGCTCGACGAAATCGGCGCGCACGAACCGGAATCCGGGCCGGCGCAAAAGCTCCGCGAGCGTGCGCTCTTTGATCGCAGCCGGATACAGGGTCTCGTCGAAATTGTCGACCCCGATCACCTGGTCGCCGCGGCCGCACAGCCGTTCGCACAGGTGTGACCCGATGAAGCCGACTGCGCCGGTGACGAGGACACGCATGCGAGCTCTAGGTCCTGATTAACATCAGAACCTCGCGGTTGCCAGCGGGGCCTTCGATGGGAGAGTCGGTCTGGCCGACCACCTGAAAGCCCTGGCTGCGCGCGAACGCCGCCACCTTCTCGACCGCGGCCGCGCGCTGGATGGGGTCGCGCACCACGCCGCCCTTGCCGACCGCGCCCCGGCCGGCCTCGAATTGCGGCTTGACCAGAGCCACCATCGGCCGGCCCGGCCCCGCGCGCAGCAGCGCGGCCACGCGCGGCAGCACCAGCAGAAGCGAGATGAACGAGACGTCGACGACCGCGAGATCGACCGGCTCCCCCAGCGCGCTGGCGGCCAGCTGGCGAACATTCTGACGCTCGAGCACGCGCACGCGCGGATCGGAGCGCAGCTTCCAGGCCAACTGGCCGTAGCCGACGTCGATTGCGTACACGCGCGCGGCGCCGGCCTGCAGCAGACAGTCGGTGAAGCCGCCGGTCGAGGCCCCGATGTCGGCGCACACCGCGCCCCGCACCTCGGCCAAAAGATCGAAGTGAGCCAGCGCGTGCGCGAGCTTGAGGCCGCCACGTGAGACAAAAGGCAGCTCGGCCGCGCCGCTGCGCAGGCGCAGCTCGGCGTCGGCAGGTAGAAGCTGGCCTGGCTTTTCGAGCGGCCGATCGCCGGCCAGCACCGCGCCTGCCAGGATGAGCGCGCGGGCGCGCTCGCGCGAGCCGGCCAGGCCCTGGTCAATCAGGAGCTTGTCGGCGCGCTCTCGGCGCGGCTTGACACGGTGGGCCATGTTCGCTACAACAGCCTACGTGAAAAGGCCAAGAGTTTCAGTCGGAAAGCTGCTGGCGCTGCTCGCCGGCGTGCTCTTTTTGGCGACTGTCCTCAACGGCATCAAGAACGAGGAAGCGCGCGAGAACCTGTGGATGATCGTGTCCAAGGGCGACAACGTCCCCATCGTTTTCATGCTCTTTATCGTCGCATTTTATGTCGGCTGGGCATTTCGCGAGGCCGGGCGCAACGATCGTCTGATCGAGCAGGGCCGCCGCGACGAGATCCTCAAGGACATGCAGCGCTGACCGCTGCCGCCCCTTTCGCCGTCAGTAGCCGAATCCTCGATATTTAGCGACTTCCTCGGCCCGCTTGGGCAGATGCTGCTCGAGCAGCTCGCGAAACTTCTTGCCGTCGACCAGCTCGAGGTCGGCCTCGAGGCCGGCCAGCCCCTGTGACTCGATGGAGTAGGGAGTGATCAGGATTCCCTTGGAAGCGCCCTCGCCGCGAACCTGATCCTGCAGGCGCAGCACCTGGGCTTGCGTGACCCGATCGCCGACCGGGGCCGCGTACGCGTGGACGATGTACTTGCCGGCGATGAGCGCGGTGCGCGTGCGCGCGATGATGTCGATCTCGTCGCGCGAGCCCGAGATATGGACCACATCCATGCCCAGCACCTCGAGCAGATCGATGACCAGCGCGCGAAAGTCGTCGTAAGGGATGGAGCGGCCACCCGAGACCACCGCGCCCTCGGGGTACGGCTGCGGATGCTTGCCATAGCGCGCAATCAGCATGATGAGCAGGAAGCCCACGCCCATGGCGCCAAAGGCGATGAGGAAGAGCATGTCGCTCACCGATTACACTGAATCGAGGGGTCTTGCAACTGCGCCCCTGAGGGTCTTGCAAGTGCGCCCCTGAGGGTCTTGCAACTGCGCCCCCGGGTGCCGTACCATGCCCGGCGCGAGGGGACAGCAGAAGAGGTTTGCATGAAAAAGGCGACTGCTCTCTGGGTCTGCCTCGCGAGCGGGGCTCTCTGGATTGGCTGCGGCGACGACGCCTCCAACATCCCGCCCGGGACCGGCGGGAGTGGGGGGACCGGCGGGAGTGGCGGCATGGCGGGGAGTGGCGGCAGTGGCGGGAGCGGCGGCATGGCCGGTAGCGGCGGCAGCGGCGGCATGGCCGGCAGCGGCGGCAGCGGCGGTATGGCCGGCAGCGGCGGCAGCGGCGGCAGCGGCGGCAGCGGCGGCACCGGTGGCGTGGGCGGAAGCGGGGGCACCGGTAATGGGATCATCTCGATGGGCGGTGGCACCGTCTTCGAGTCCGAGACCCACGTCGCGGCCGATGCGAACGGCAACGTGGTGGCGGCCTGGATCGCGATTTTCTCGGGCGGCACCTCGAGCACCGGCTACGCGGTTTCGCACGACAACGGCGCGACCTGGACGGCGCCCAAGCGGATCGACTCGCCGGGAATGGGCGCGGTGTCGAGCGATCCCGTGGTGGCGGTCGATCCGCAGGGCCATTTCTACGTCACCTGGGTCGGATTCGTGCGAACAGGGGGCCAGGGCGCGACCGACATGCACATCTATGTTTCGAAGCTGGGCGCGATGGACACCTTCGGCACGCCGGTCGAGACCTCGGACGGAAGCACCACGTCCAGCCTCGACAAGCCGTGGATCACGGTCGATGGCGCGGGTGCGGTGCTCAACACCTGGGCCGACCTCGGCAACGGCGCGCTCTTGTTCGCCAAGTCGACCGACGGCGGCGCCACCTTCACGCGCTCGACGATTGTCAGCAACGGCGGTCGCAACCTCATGTTCCCGTGCTCGGACCCGGCGACCCCAACCGGTCCCTACTACGTCACCTATATCGCCGGCAGCAATGTGGGCGTGCGGCGCTCGATGGACGGCGGCACGACCTGGGCGCTAGTGGTACCCAACGCGCCCGCGACGGACGCGGTGTTCCAGGATCCGACCTGTGCCGTTCACGGCAACGATCTATGGGTGGCCTACGCGCAAGGCACGCAGGGTTTCACGTCCGCGAGCACGCCGCCTGGTGATGCGGTGCATGTGCTTCACTCGCCGGACAGCGGGGCGACTTACGGGGCGGCGGTGACGGTCAGCAACGGGCCCAGCGGCAGCGAGTACCTGCTTCCGCAGCTCACGCGCACGGCCGGTGGGAAGCTGGAGATGATTTATTACCAGGGCGCTGGTGAAGGGTCGCCCGCGACGCTGGTGCGCGCGGAGTCGGCCGATCAGGGCGCCACCTGGACGAGCTCGGCGGCCTACATGCCCGGGACCTTCACGCGAAATCGCGCGGCGGTGAGCTGGCTGGGCGACTACGAGGGATTGTTCGCAGCCGGCGGCAATCTGTACTCGGTATTCGGCGACAACACGCTGTCGGGGCACACGCACATCCGATTCCTGCGCTTCGCCATCCCCTAGCCAGCTCCCAGGGCACATGCATCGCGGCCGCGCGGGGCGGCCTGGTCGCGCGGCCTCGTCGCGCGGACGGTTTTCGCTTGCGGCGCGGACAGCGATTTGCTAAGGAAATCGCGCACGGGGCCGTAGCTCAGCTGGGAGAGCGCTAGAATCGCACTCTAGAGGTCGAGGG
>DATFWX010000169.1:0-15945 GCA_035258845.1 Polyangia bacterium
CGAGGCTACGCCGTGCGCGACCAGAGCAGCTCGTCCGCGCGCGCCGGTGCCAGTGCCACGCAGGCGAAAGCTTGCGTCACCAGGCATCGCGAGGTCGAGCGCGATCGAATCTACGGGCGTCGCGATCCCGCCCCATCGTGGGCCGCGCGCCTCGAGGTGGGCGTGGCCGTGGGTCGCGCGAGGCCAGCCGCCGACCTCGAAGGTTGCGTCCGCGGGGGCCACCAGCAGGCCCGCAAACGCGAGCTGGCTGGCCTGCAGGGAGCCGCGCATCTCGAGCGGGCCGGGCAGCCGTCCGGCCACGCGTGCATGCACCCGGCTCCGGGCGCGCAGGTCACGTAGCCCCGCCAGCTCGGAAAGCCGGTGTGCGAGCGCCGAGCGCTCGTCGATCGTCCCGTCGATGTCGAGCGCGATCGTGAGGCCATCGCCGGACCCAGCCGCCCGCAATGCCAAGCCGGGCGCCCCCAAGTCTGCGCTCATGAGCTGCCAGCGCGCGCCATCGAACCGAGCTGACGCATGTGCCGCTTCGACGGCCATGTCGGCAATCGAAGAGCCCGAGAGATCGAGCGTCACTTCGGCCCGACGGTCGCGCCCGCGCACCTGGGCGATGCCTTGCACGCGTCCCGGCTGTTGGGCACCCAGGGCCTGCAGGGGGATCCCGTTGGTGCGCGCGGAGAGCTCGTAGCTGCCGTCGCGTGCGAAATAGCCGTCCAGCGCGCCGGTGGCCCCTCCTGCGCCATCGAGGGACAGCGCGACCGCGATCCGATCGTAGGGGCCGGCGGCCGTGCCGCGCAGCTTGACGGGCGCGCCCGGAGTCAGGCCCTCCCACTCGGCGTTCTCGAGCTGCGCCGACACGCGCTCGGCGCCGAAGCTGGCCCTGCCTGTCACCCGCCGGGCCGCAATGATGCCGCGTGCAGTTGCAAGCTCGATGGCTCCATCGGTGATTTCCAGTGCGCCCACCGCGACGCCCGATGACCGGCCCGCACGTTGGCTCGATCTCACGAGACCCGCCGGGTCTCGGGCAACGTACACGCGGGGCGCTCGGATCTGCAGCCGATCAATCCGAATGGTATCCGACCAAAGCGAGCGTGGCTCCAGGTCGAGCTGCACCTGCTCGACGTGCAGCTCCGCGCGCCCGCCGGGCTCGCGTACCGACACATTGGCGAGCACGACCTGCCCGCCGATGCTCCAGCTGACCAGACGCCCGATCCGCAGCCCCGGCAGGGTGCGCTGGAGGCGCTGCTGGAGCCGCTCGCGCGCCTGCTCGAGGCCCAAGCGCGTGTGCGCGTAATAATAGTAGAGGAGGAGTGCCAGTCCGCTGGCAACGCCGAGCAGCCCGAGCGCGGCCCGACGACGCCAACGCCCCCGCGCCATCAGAACGCTTCTCCCACGCTGATGTGAAACGCCAGCCGTTCACCCGGGTCTGGGTTCGGCATTTCGAGTCGGTTGAGCCGCACACCAATCCCGCCGCGAAAATGGCCAATGGGCGTGTGGTACTCGATGCTGCCTCCAGCCGCGACATGCAGGTCGCTCAGGTCCAGCTCCTCGACCCGCGGGGTCACGTCGCCGGCGTCGACGAAAGTCGCCAGCTCGATCCAGTTTCCGAACGCACGGAACAGATCGAGCCGGCCTTCCAGGGACAGCAAGAGCTCGCCGTTGCCGCCGACCGGAATGTATTGGTTGGTTCGCATGTCCAGAACCTGGGGCGCCAACCGACCGAACCCAAAGCCGCGATGGCTCGACGGGCCGCCGAGCGCGTAACGCCGGGTGACCGGGCTGTCGCCGCCATCGGGGCGCAGCCACCCCAAGAGCCCCCGCAGCGCCAGCACGATTCGCGGGCTGACCGGCATGTAGCCGCGCGCTTCCGGCGTCAGCTTGAAGTAAGAAAAGTCGCTGCCCACCTCGGGCAATCCTTCTTCGGCGCGGACCGCCAGGTAGGCGCCTGCGCGCGGGTCGAGCGGTCGGTCGCGCAGCTCCAGCTGCGCCAGTTCCTCGAGCCAGGCCACGCGGTACGGGTTGACAAATCCCAATCCGAGCGGCGTCAGGCTGGGATCGAACACCTCGGGGTCGATGTCGAAAAAGTTCAAGTACTGCAGGTTCCAGGAGCCACCGAGCAAAAAGTGGTCGTGGAACCAGGGCCGCTCGAGCCCAGCTTGCAGCCGAGGCCCATGATACCGAAAGCCCTCCTGCAGGCCCAGGTCGTAGCCGACCAGCGCGCGCGCGGTCAAATTGGTCTTGAGCAGGTCGGGTTGCACGAGCTCGAGGTCGGCGTCGGCGGCGAAGCCATCCTGCTTGGGATCGAAGATGCTCGGCACCACCACGTAGGCGGGCCGCAGCTTGAGACGCAGCGTGCGCAGCCCGCCCAGGAAGTTGCGCCACGAAAGCTCGACCCGCCCGCGGGCCTCGTACCGCTGCCTTTCGATGCCGGCGCCGCCGCCCAACCGGAGCGCGTGGAGCGGCCCCGGCTCGACGGCAATGGTCACGTTGGCAACCGGCTGTGGATCCAGCGGCAGATCGAGCCGGACCGACGAGAACACGCCCAGGTCGTACAGGCGTGCCTCGGTGGTGTGCAGATCCTCGGGATGATAGATCTCGCCAGCTTGCCAGGTTACGCGGCGGGCCAGCGCGTGCTCGGGCAGGTCGCCGTTGCCCACGAAGCGCGGTTCGCCGAAGTGGACCTGCGGCCCGGGCGCCGCCGTCAGGCGCACGCGTGCGGCGTGACGCTCGCGATCGATCAAGACCTCGCCCCCGACGTGGGCGTAGGCGTAGCCATGGCTGCGCAGCTGCTCGAGCAGATCCTGCTTGGCGGCCTCATAGCGCGCGTGATCGAAAACCTGCCCAGGTGCCAGCGCAAGCGCACGATCGACGTCGGCGCCGCGGACGCCGGCCAGGCCTTCCACCACAAGCTCCTCGATGTGGGTGGCCGCACCCTCGTTGACCCGGATGATCACATCCACCGAGCCATCCCGGCGCGCGCGCACCTCCTGGCCGACCACGCGCGCGTCGAAGTAGCCGTGAAGGGCGTAGAAGGACTGCACGCGCTCCAAATCGACGTCGAGCGCAGCCGGATCGAAAAACCCGGGCGCGCCCAGGAGCCCCGAGCGGTGCGTGACCAAGCCATCCAGAAGCTCGCGCTCCGATAGAGCATGACAGCCGCTGACGCGGACGTCGTGAACGCGGCTACGGCCATCGGCGGCCTCGTGTGCGCACGCCGCCCACAAGAGCGAAGTCAGCGCCTGCAGGACCAGCAGGACTGTGCGGCCAGAGCGCGGCAAGGAGACCCCGGGGCCTTTTCAAGCACAGTTCGTGCCGTTCTGCAACTGCGCGATCTTGCGAGCGGTTCGTGCCCGAGTGACGCACGTTCGCAACACTTCTGCGTGTGAACCACAGATGGCGTGACATGGCTACACGGGCGCTTGCATCCAAGTAGGCGAGAACGAGGAGGTCGATGATGAAGCTCTATTTCACTCCGGGAGCCTGTTCGCTGTCGCCCCATATCGCGCTGCGTGAGGCCAACCTGCCGTTCGAGCTCGAAAAGGTGGATCTGGGTGCCAAGCGAACCAAGAGCGGTGCCGACTACAAGGCCATTTCCCCCAAAGGCTATGTGCCGGCGCTGCAGCTTGACGACGGACAGGTGCTGACCGAGGGACCGGCCATCGTGCAGTACATCGCCGATCGAAAGCCCGAGTCCAAGCTGGCTCCGCAGGCGGGCACCCTGGAGCGGTACCGGCTGCAGGAATGGCTCAACTTCATCTCCACGGAAGTCCACAAGACCTTCAGCCCGCTGTTCAATCCCAAGCTGCCCGAGGAGACCCGGCAGATGTTCAAGCAGCGGCTGGCCCAGCGGTTCGACTTCCTCGAGCAGAATCTCGACGGAAAATCGTTTCTCCTGGGCGACACCTTCACGGTCGCGGATGGCTATGTGTTCGTGGTCATGCGCTGGGCGCCCCCGCAGGGTTTCGACCTCGGCCGTTGGCCCAACCTCAAGGCCTACGTCGAGCGCATCGCCGCGCGACCGGCCGTGCGCGCGGCGCTCGAGGTGGAAGGGCTCTCGAAGTAGCAGGTCGCCGGCTCCTTCTGGCAGCGGGCACAGCCTTTCGCGTGCCATTCTGGCAGCGCAATCGCGCGCGTACGAGCGCGCCCGGGCTCGGATCCGGGCCACCGACGCGATGGCACGCGGGTTGCTGCATCGAGCGCCGTGCGCAGGCTGGTCGGAGCGGTGGCGGCGCTTTTGTGGGCGACTGCCGCCTTGCTGCTCGCGCATGCGGTGGTGAGGCTGCGCGCGGCGCCTGCAGCGCCCAGGCAGCCGCCGGGCGGGCTGCCGTCCCGCGCGCGGACGATATCCGCGCGCGACAAGGACGAGCGCGCGATCGTGCAGTGCCGCCTGTTCGGGTCCCGCGCCCGCGCCAGCCCGCGCAGCACGCTGCCCTGGCGGCTGGTTGCCACAGCGGTTGCGCCCCCGCTCTCGTTCGCCGTGCTGCGTGACCCGGCCACGCAAAGCGTGGGGGCATTTGCGCTCGACGCGCCGGTGGGCGACGCGCGCGTGGTCGGGATCGAGGACGCGCGCGTGACCGTGACGCGGGACGGCCGCCTGGAGACCATCGGCTTCGAGCGCGCGCTGGAGGGTCCAACGCCGGTGCCGGAGGCGGGCGTGCTGCGCCAGTCCGAGACCCGCTATCAGATCAGCCGCGAGCAGCTCACGGCGCTGCTGAGCGATCCGGCCGCGCTCGCGCGCATGGCTCGGGTCGAGCCAGCAGAGGGCGGCCTGCGCCTGGTGTTCATCCGCCCGGGCAGCGTGCTGGCGCACCTGGGGCTCGAGAGCGGCGACCTCGTGCGCGCGGTCAACGGGTACGAGCTGCAAACGCCCGATCAGTGGCTGCTCGCCTACCGGCGCCTCGCGGGCGCCCGTCAGCTCTCGGTTGCGCTGGTGCGCCGCGGCCGCGCGCGTACGATCGACTACACGATCCGCTAATACAAAATCGGTGCCTCGCCCGTGTATTTATCGATGAGCGCGCCCAGGCCATCGAGCAGCCCGATGAAATTGGGATCTCGGCTCATGTCGTCGAGCCGGATCTCGGCGCGATGCGCATGCGTCTTGCTGGCCAGCGACACCGAGTAGCGCACCTCGTCGGGTGCGGGCGGTCGCGCGGTCGAGGTCATGCGCTCGATGTGCGCGCCGTCGACCCGACGCCACAGGTCGCTGATCTCGGTCCCGGTGAGCGCGAAGGAGCCGTAGTCGCGGACCTGGCCGTGCAGGTTGTGCGTGATGGCGAGCGTGCCACCCGTAAACCGCAGCGACCACTCGCCCTGCGAACGCAGATGATCGGCCCCGTCGGTGGCAAGCTCGAAGGTCCGATCGGCTGCCAGCGGCGGGGCCGGTGGCGGCGGCAGCGGCCGGGGCGCCTGCGGTGTGACCGGTGGGGGCGCCGGGGGCGGCGGGGGCGGTGCGTGTGCAACCGGCGGGGGCGGCGGCGGGGCCGGCTTGGGCGGGGGCGGGGGCGGCGGCGGCGTGACCTTGGGCGGCGGCGGCGCGGGTGGCGGCGCCGGCACCGGCTTGGGGCCGACCAGGCGCGCTTCGTCGACGCCGGGCGGCAGACCTTGCGGAAAGCGCGCATACATGGCCATCCCCGGCAGCGGCCAGGGCGGATAGTTGACCAGCGCCGCCCGTGACTCGCGCGCCGCTGACACGCTGCCGACGGCGGCCCACAGGGGCCCCGTGAAAACCAGGATGAAGCCGTTGCCGATCGTCGACAGCGTTCCCAGCACGGTCCAGGCGGTCAGGCCGGCCTCCCCGGTCTCGTACCAGGCCAGACGCGCCTCCACGACCTGCGCCAGCGGCACCTCGAGCAGGCGCAGCGGGCGCTTGATGTCGATGACGTCGCTGAACGGCATGCGCAGGTAAGTCAGCAGCCAGACCCGCCGCTGGTCGACCGCGATCAGCTCGCCCGACAGCAGCTCGCCGCTGGGCTGCCAGAGGGTGAGCCAGCCGCCGTACGGGGTGCGCGCGGCCTCGCGGGGCGGGCGCAGATAGTTGCGGGGCGCGAAGCTGGACGCGCAGCCCCCGGCCAGAGCGAGGGCCGCGACGAGACCGAGGCTACGGCCGCGCATAGCGGCTCCGCCAGAATAGCTCCTCCATGCGCGCTTCGTGGCGCTTGAACTCGGGGGCCAGCAGGCGCAGCGCGGCTTGCGGGTTGAGGAACATCAGGGCTGCGCGCGCCGGGTCTTCCTCGCGCAGCCATTCCTCGCGCATCCACTCGAGGTAGTAGCCGCGGCTCTCCAGAAACAGCTCGTAACGCTCGGGATGCTCGGGCAGCTGGAAGCGGAAGCGATACTCGTCGCCTGGCAGCGTGACCAGCGGAAAGGTCTTCTGTTTGCCCATCACCGACGGCAGCAGGCGCACCGGCTCCACGCGCGTGCCCAGTCGCGCCAGTGCCAAAAGATCCAGGCGCCAGTAGCCCCGGGTCAGGCGTAAGCGCACGCGGATGGGCTGGCCCGCCCGCACGCCCGTCCAGGGCGAGGGGAGCGGCACCACCTTGACGTCGGCCGCCAGCGGGCCCACCTCGGATACCGCGCCCGCGGGCTGGAAGCGACCGCCCGCATCGGCCACCAGCACCTCGATGCCGCCCAGCGCCCGGTCGAGGCCGCGCACGCGTTCGAGCAGCGAGCGATCGCCGCGCTCGAGCGTCGCCATCCAGGCGCCGACCGAGCGGCCCATGTAGGCGAGCGCCTGATAGAACAGGTAGGTGGTGAGAAAGGTCTGCCGCGCGCCCACCACCACGCCCAGCGCGCCTTGGCCCGCGGGCGCCGAAAACTCGAGATCGATCTGCTCGCGCGTCGCCAGATCGGAGGGGTCGGTGGTGCTCGTGCGCTCGCGCCCATCGAGCGTGCGCACGGCGGCGGCGCAGTCGCCCTCGGCGGCCGTGCAGGCGTGGGGCGGGGCGAGCGCGAGCGCCTGCCACAGCGCGCCCGACTGGGTCGCCAGCACGCGTCCGCCCGCGGGGCGCGGCGCGGCCAGAAGGTGTACGTGCTTGACCACGTGCGTCTCCAGCGCCTCGTTGGTCATGCGCACGTCGAGCACGCGGCCGGAAGGTTGCGCGCGATACAGCGCGTCGAGGTCGGTCTCCTCGAGCGCGGGCGCAACGCTGCCCGAAAACCCTTCGGCCTGCAGGAGCTCTCGGGTTCCGTCCCAGACATAGAAGGTCGGGCAGGAGCCGTAGCAGGCCTTGGGGTTGGTCAGGCACGCCAGCGTGACGCCGGTGGTCAAGACGGTCAGGATGGACAGCCCCACAATGGTCGGCGAGCTGGAGACGACGTTGGTCTCGAACAAGGCGACGTCGCCCAGCGCGATGGTGTAGGGTCCCGAGCCCACGAGCGTGCGCGCGGGATCGAAGAGGTCGCCGTAGCCCGACACGCTGTGGGTGGCGTCGCTGACCGACCACTGCGACAGGATGTAAAGGCGCCCATCCTTCATGTGCGCCTTCAGGTACTGCGAGCGCTGATCCAGCGTCCCCGCCTCGGCGGGCGGTTTGGTGGTGCGCGCGAGCCGCTCCGCGCAGCCGAGGGCCGAAAGCGCGAGCGCCGCGGCCAGCCACCGTCCCAGTCGCATGACCGCCACGCTAACACAGCCCAGCCGGCCGCCGCTGTGCGGCCGGTCGCGCGTGTGCGGTGAGCCCGGATCAGGCCCGGATCACGTCGACGATGCGGAGCCGGGCCGCCCGCGCGGCCGGGGCCAGGCCACCGAAGATGCCAATCAGCGTCGCGAACACGAGCGACGCCAGCACGATGCCGCCCGACAGGTCGAAGCGGAACACGACCTCCGAGAAGGATGCGAAGTTCATGGTCGAGAAGCTCGCGAGCTGCATCAGCGAGGCCAGCGCGATGCCGGCCGCGCCGCCCACCAGCGCCAGCATCAGCGACTCGATCACGAATCCGGCCAGCACCGCGCGCCGCTGGAAGCCCAGCGCGCGCAGCGTTCCCACCTCGCGCACCCGCGCCGCCACCTGGGCGTACATGGTGATCATGGCGCCGATCATGGCGCCCAGGCTGAACACGATGGCGACGAACAAGCCCAGGATGCGCACGAACAGGGCCAGCCCCTTGGACTGGTCGCGGTAGTACTGGACCTCGGGCATGACGTCCACGTCCATGCGCGGATCCCCCAGCGCGCGCGCCTTGTAGGTGTCGAACCCGCCCGCTTTGAGCCGTGCCGTCACCGACGAGAACATGGTGCGCTGGAAAGCCGGCATCAGATCCTCGACGTCGCCCCAGATCTCGGATTCGAACGCCGAGCCGCCGGCCTCGATCACGCCCACCACCTTCCACTCGCGGCGGCCCAGCTTCACGGTTTCGCCGAGCCGGGTGCCCACGAAGCGTGCGGCCAGCTTGCGGCCCACGATCACCTCGCCCTTGCCATGCTCGAACATGCGGCCTTCGGCCACTTTGACCTGGTTGTGCACGGCCAGCGCGCGCGCGCCCACGCCGCGCACGGCCACGTTGGAGCCGCCCTCGCCGTCGCGCCGGTCGAGCACCAGGAGCACCACCAGCTCGGGCGAGAACAGCGGCCCGCCGCCGTCGCTCGTGACCTCGGGCGCGGCCGAAAGGATGTCCTTGATCTCGCGCGTGACCACGCTCTGGATCTCGGCCTGCGCGCCTTTGCGCAGCACCATGGCGTTGTTGGGATGACCGGTGGCCGTGAGCGTGGTCTCGACCCCGTGCGCGAGCATGAGCACCGTGCAGAACACGAACACGACCAGCGCGATGCCGATCAAGCTGGCCACGGTCGTCACCTTGCGCGCCCACAGGCTGCGGTGGTTGTAGTAGACCGGTATCAGCGACATCAGCCCACCCTCCGCATGGCGTCGACGACCGCGAGCTGGGCCACCCGCGCCGCCGGCAGCAGCGCCGCCAGCAGGCCCACCGCGACCGAGAGCCCGAGCATGGCCAGCGTGGTCGGGCGGTCGAGGTCGAACACCGGGAAGAAGCTGCCCAGGTTGGCCTCGATGAACTGCCCGAAGCCGTGAATGATGGGCACGGCCAGAGCGACCCCGCACAGGCCCCCGAGCGCGCCGATCAGCGCTGACTCCCCGGTGATGAGGGCGGCCAGCCGCCCCCCCGTGAAACCGAGCGCCTTCAAGATTGCGACCTCGGCGCCGCGCTCGCGCACCGACATCGCGATCGTGTTGCCCAGGATGAGCGCGACGATCACGAGCACGAACACGGACACCACCTGGAGCGCGCTGATGACCGCGCTCACCATCGAGATGAAGCTGAGCTGGAACGCGCGCTCGCTCTCGGTCAGCGTCTCGGCGGTCGAGCCCTTGAAGGTGGTGTCGATGGCCTTGGCGATCTCGGCCGAGCGGTCCGGATCGGAGATGGCGACGAGGAAGAGGCCGGCCTGTCCCTGCCGATCCTTGGTCAGGCTCTCGTCCATATATTTCCAATGGAAGAAGAATTGCGTGGTGTCGGTCGCGTGATCGCGGCCTTTGTAGATCCCGCGCAGCGTGAACTTCCAATTGCCCGAGAAGATGGTGCCCTGGAGCGTGATGGTCTGGCCGACCTTCCAGCCGAACTTCTTGGCCAGCTTCTCGCCCACCAGGCAGCCCGAGCGGTCGGCCAGGTAGGCCTGCTTTTCCTCGGGCGAGATCAGGTATTCCGGGTACATGTCGAGATAGGGCTCGGACTCGATCGCGAACTGGGCGAAGAAGTTTTTCGGGTCGAGGTAGACGCCGCCGAACCAGTTGGCGGTGGCGACCTTGGTCACGCCCGGCACCCGCTCGAGCTTCTGGTGGTACGAGATCGGAAGCGGCACCACCAGCGAGACCAGATTGCGCACGACCAGCCGATCCTTGGCCGCCGCCTCGGCGCCCAGGTAATACGCGTTGATGACCGTGCGCAAGAACCCGAACGCGAACACCGCGATGGTCACACCCAGCACGGTGAGCAGCGTGCGCGTTTTGTTGCGGCGCGCATTGCGAAACGCGAGCAGCGGAAGGTTCATCGCCGCAGAGTGTAGTCGAAACGGATGCGAGGATCGAGGACCAGATGGACCAGGTCAGCCAAAAGGTTGGCCAGCGCGACCGCGACCGCGGACACCAGGACCACGCCCAAAACGACCGGCAGATCGAGGCTGTACAGGGCCACCACGGCCTCGCGGCCCAGGCCGGGCCAGCCGAAGATGGATTCGACCAGGATGACACCGCCCAGCAGCCCGCCCAGCTCGACGCCCAGAAGCGCAATCACCGGACCCAGCGCGTTGCGCAGGCCGTGGCGCAATGCGGCCGCGGTGGGCGAGAGCCCCTTGGCCCGCGCCGTGCGCATGAAGGGCTCGCCGAGCGCCTCGCCCAGCTCGCTGCGGGTCAGGCGCGCGCTGTACGCGATGCCGCCCACGGCCAGCGTCAGCGCGGGCAGGATCAGATGATAGAGGCGCGCGAGCCCGCCGTCGCCGTAGCCGCCTACCGGAAAGAGCGGCCAGCGGTAGGCGAGCCCATACAAGAGCAGGGGGCCCAGAAAAAACACGGGCGCACACTGGCCGGCCAGCGTGACCGCGGCGATGCCCCAGTCGAGCGCGCGCTGGCGGCGCAGGGCCGCCCAGAGGCCGAGCGGGATGCCAATCAGAAGCTCCAGCAGCACGGTGGCGAGCGCGAGCTGCGCGGTCGGCCAGGCGCGCTCGGCGAGCAGGGGTCCGATCGGGCGCCCGGTGCGAAACGAGCGCCCGAGCTCGCCGCGCGCGAGGTGGGCCAGGAAGCGGCCGTACTGGACCACGACCGGCCGATCGAGCCCCATCTGCGCGCGTGCCTGCGCGAGCGTGCGCGCATCGGCATGGGGGCCCACAGCCGCGCGTGCGGGATCGGCCGGGATCAGGTGCGCGATCGCAAAGCTGGCGGTGAGGATGAACCAGACCGCCAGCAGCGCGAAGCCGAGTCGCCGCAGAAGGAAGCGGATCATGCGCGCGTCTCGTCGGGATCGAGGGCCGCGCGCAGGCCCGCACCCAGCAGATGAAACCCCACGACCGTCGCGTGCAGGGCCAGGCCGGGCGCGGCGATGAGCCAGGGCGCTGCTCGCAGGTAGGGCTGCCCTTCCTGCAGCATGCGGCCCCACGAGGGCGCGGGTGGCGGCGCGCCCAGGCCCAGGTAGGCCAGCGCCGACTCGGCCAGGATCATTCCGGCCGCCGACAGACTGGCCAGGACCAACGCAGTGCCGGCCACGTTGGGCAGAAGGTGGCGCACGATCAAGCGCAGCCGGCCCGCGCCGGCCGCGCGGGCGGCCTGCACGAACTCACGCTCGCGGACGGCCAGCGCCTTGCCCCGCACGATCCGGGCGCTGCCGGTCCAACCGGCCGCGCCCAGCACGAACAGGACGGGACCCGAGCCCGCGGCTGCCTCGGTCCCACGCAGCGCGGCCGTCAGCGCAAGCGCGAGCAGGAGAAACGGGAACGCCAGCACGAGATCGGTGAGCCGCATGAGCGCGCCATCGGTCGCGCCGCCGGAGGCGCCGGCCAGCAGGCCAATCGCGGTGCCGATGACGAGCGCGATCAGGGTGGCACCGAGGCCGATGGCAAGCGATCGGCGCGCGCCGCTGGCCAGGCGGGCGGCCACGCAGCGGCCCAGCGCGTCGGTGCCCAGCGGAAACTCGGCCGAGGGTGGCTGCGGCTCGCCGAGCGGCGAGGTGCCGGCGGAGACATTTTTGCGGACCGGCGAATGCGCATCCAGGGCCGGCCCCACGAGAGCGCCCCCGGCCACCAGGCCCAGCAGCGCGGCCCCGGCCAGACCGGCTCGGCTGCGGCGGAAGCGGTGCCAAAAGGTCACGGCAGCGCTCTCCTGGGCTCGTCCAGCCACACGTCGCGCAGGTCGAGCTTCTGCCACATCAGGTGGTGTGCGTAGCCCATCACGTAAGGCTGCCGCACGGCCAGGCTCGACTGGCTTCCAATCCAGATCCAGGGCCAATCGTCGCGCACCAGGCGCTCCGCACGCCGGTAGAGCGCGCTGCGGCGGCCGCGCTCGGGCTCGCCGCGCGCCTTTGCCAGCAGTGCGTCCAGCTCCGCATTGCGATAGCGCGCCGGGTTGGTGACCCCGTCCGCCCGCGAGTCGAAGGCCTGAAAGAAATTGGACGGGTCCGGAAAATCACCGGTCCACTCGTACGGCAGGAGGTCGAAATCGCCGCGCGCCAGCACGGCGCCGTAGGTGGCTGGCGTGACCGGGTCCACGATCAGCCGAACACCCACTTCCAGGAGGTCGTCCTGCAGCGACTGCGCGAGCCGACCAGCGGCCGCGTCGACCAGGTCCGTGTAGCGCAGAGACAACCCACCCGCGAGCCCGGCCTCGGCCAGCAGCCGACGCGCGCGCTCCGGATCGTGCGGCGGCGGAGCAAGGGCCGGGTCGTGCTCGGGCAGGAGCGACGGCAGCGGGCCCGGCGCCAGCGTGAAGTTGCCGGCGGACAGCCGCACCAGGTCGGCGCGGCGCACGGCCAGCGCGAGCGCCTCGCGCACGCGCCGATCGCCGAGCGGGGGCCGCGTGCTGTTGAGCGCGATGCCGTACAGATTCAGGGCGGGCGCACGAACCATAAGGGGCTGCCAGGCCGGCGTGCGCGCGAAGCGCACCCAGTCGGTCGCGTAAAGAGCCTCCAGCAGATCGGTGTCGCCGCGCAAGAACTGCAGGATCGCGGTCTCGCCCGTCACCGCGAGCAGCACCACCACCCGATCCAGGTACGGACGCGCCGGATCGCGATAGCGCGGATTGCGCAGCAGCGTCATCGACTGGCCCGGCTTGAAGGAGCCGACCCGAAAGGGTCCGCTCGTGCGCGCGGCGGCCGGGCTGCCGGCAGGGAGGGGCGCGGTCGCGGGCAGCGCCAGACGCATGAGCAGCGCGGCGTCGGGGGCGCGCAGCCGGATCTCGAGATGAGTCGGGTCGGGCGCCCGCACTTGGGCCAGGTCGCGGAAGAAAGCGGCCCAGCCCGAGCGGCTGTCGGGGGCGCGCAAGCGGTCGAGCGCGCGCACGAAGTCGGCGGCCTCGATGGGCCGGCCGTCCGAGTAGGTGAGCCCGGGCCGCAGCGTGAACCGGTAGCTCAGGCCCGCATCGGCCACGGTCCAGCCCTGGGCGAGCGCGGGCGCGAGCGCGGTCGGATCCGCGGAGGTCGCGGGCGCATACTCGACCAGCGTGTCGTAGAGCAGGTGCATGACGCCGTTGGCCGGCCACTCCGCCACCTCGCTTGGATCGAGGCTGCGCACATCGCCCGCCAACGCGACCGTGAGCGTGCCGCCCCGCTCGGGCGCGGCGTGGCCGGCCCCGACCAGCCGCGGCGGCGGCATCGCGGGCGTCCCCGAGCAGGCGGCGCACAAGAGGCCCATCGCGACTAGGAGGTCGGCGCGCGTGCGCTCATTTTATACTGCGCCCGTGCTTCTGGTGATCCCGCTCGTGTGGCTGAGCGCGTTCGTGGCCGGGCGCTGGATTGGCATCGTGCCCGCGGTCGGGGCCGCCAGCGCGCTTTTGAGCCTGCTCGTGCTGGCCACGCAGGGCCGCTCCATCCAGGTCCTGTTCCGGCTCCGCGTGCGGCCGCTCCTCATCGGCCTGGTCGCGGCTCCGCTCCTGGTCGCCGCCTGCTATGCCGGCTTCGCCGTGCTGGCGCCGCGGCTGCCCGCGCTCGCGCGCGGCACCGCCGAGCTGTATGCGCGCTTTCCCGAGCGCGGGCCCGCGCAGGCGGTGGTGATCGTGCTTGTGGTCCTGGCCGAGGAGATCCTCTGGCGGGGCGCGCTCCAATCCGCGCTTGCGCCCCGCTGCGGGCGCGCGACCACTCTGGGCGCGGCGCTGGTGTATGCGCTGGCGCATGTGACCGCGGGCTCGCTGCTGCTGGTCGTCATGGCGCTCGTGCTGGGTGCGCTGTGGAGCCTCCTGCGCGCGCTCACCGACAGCTTATGGCCGCCGCTTCTGACCCACCTCGCGTTCGACCTCGCGCTCCTGTTCCTGCGGCCGCTCCAGTAGCGCGTGTACGTCGCCCGTGATCAGGCGCGCGCCGCGATCGTTGCGCAGATACACCCACGCCCACTCGGCAATCACGAGAAATCGATTGCGAAACCCGATCAAAAAGAAAATGTGAATGGCCAGCCAGGCCAACCAGGCAATCAGGCCCGACAGCTTGACCCGCCCGATCTCGGCCACTGCGGCCGCGCGCCCGATCGTGGCGAGCGAACCCTTGTCGCGATAGCGAAAGGGCAGTGTGGGCTGGCCGCGCAGCTTGCGCACGGCGTTGCGGGCGGCATGGCGGCCCATCTGCATGGCCGCCGGCGCCACGCCCGGCACCGGCCGGCCGTCCTCGACCAGCGCGGCCAGATCGCCGATCACGAGCACCTCGGGGTAGCCGGGCACGCTCAGATCCGGCGCCACCTTGACCCGACCGGCGCGATCGAGCGGCACGCCCAGCGAGCGCGCCAGCGGCGAGGCAGCCACCCCGGCCGCCCACAGCACCGTGCGCGCCGGCAGGCGCCGCTCGCCCAGGGTGACCCCGTGGCCGTCGATGCCGGTCACGGCCGACCCGACCAGCACCTCGGCCCCCAGCCGCTCGAGCTGGCGGGCCGCGCGCGCCGACGACACCTCGGTGTAGGTGGGCAGTATGCGCGGTCCGGCCTCGATCAGCACGATCCGCGCCTGCCGCGGATCGATGCGCCGGAAATCCCGCTCGAGCACATGCCGCGAAATCTCGGCCAGCGCGCCCGCGAGCTCGACCCCGGTGGGTCCGCCGCCCACCACCACGAAGGTGAGCCACTCGCGCCGCCGCGCCTCATCGTCCTCACGCTCTGCCACTTCATAGGCGAACAGGATGCGGCGCCGCATCTCCAGCGCGTCCTCGATGGTCTTGAGGCCGGGCGCCAGAGCGGCCCAGGGGTCATGGCCGAAGTAGGAGTGGGTGGCCCCGGTGGCGACGATCAGCGCGTCGTAGCCGATCTCGCCGTCCAAAAGCCGCACTCGCCGCGCCTTCGGGTCGATCGCGGTGGCCTCGGCCAGCATCACGGTCACGTTTTTCTGGCGCCGCAGGACGCGTCGGATCGGCATGGCGATGTCGCTCGGGTTGAGCGCCGCGGTGGCGACCTGGTAGAGCAGGGGTTGAAACAGGTGGTGGTTGCGCCGATCGACCACCGTCACCTGGACCTGCGCGCGCCGCAGCGTGCGGGCCGCGTACAGGCCCCCGAAGCCGCCGCCGAGGATGACTACCTGTGGGATTCCATCGACCGCCACGCGGCCAGAAGTGTAGCAGGTCGGAGAGGGAAGCTACTCGATGTCGTTGGCGACGTACAGGCCGGAGCCGCCGGTGACGTTATGCTGCGAGTCGATCTTGCCGATGCGCTCGAAGGTCGAGTAGATGTTGTCGCAGTCGAGGTCGCCGTTGGCGCGCGCGGTAAACTGCGCCGCCGTGTCGGTGCCGGTCGAGTCGTACGAGTACTGGTAGTAAAACGGATCATCGACCGAGAAGTTGAGCGCGGCCCAGGTCCCGGCCGTGTCCTGCCACAGCGTGGGATCGGGCGGGCACTTCTCGCCGGCGTTGGCGCAGCAGTGCGCAGCAGGCGTGACCACGGCGGCCGCCGGGAACTGCTTGGCCAGGATCGAGCCCGCCCGGTCGGCGTGCTCCGCCTCGTAGTAGCTGACGGAGGAGTCGTACAGCTTACGCACGTTCATCGATGCTTCGCTGGTCTTGGAGCGCCGGATGTACTTCATGAAGGCCGGAATCGCGACGGCGGCCAAGATGCCGATGATCGCGACCACGATCATGAGCTCGATGAGCGTGAAGCCCTTGGCTTGGGCCTTGCTTCGTAGCTTTGCCAGCATGAACTCCTCCTATTCGACAGTTGATCTGGTTCGCGCTTGCGTGCAAGGCGGCCGGTGCAACCGGCGTGCCCTAAATCGAGCCTCACAATTTCAATCATTTCACGTGCGGTTGCCTCTTCACGCGTGCCGCTTTCCG
>DATFWX010000170.1:0-3139 GCA_035258845.1 Polyangia bacterium
AGTCGGCCAAAACCAGCGTGCCCGCCTGCGGGCTCAGAAGCTCCACGTCGGGCAGGCGCTGGAAACGCACCCGGTTGAGCTCGGGCAGAAGGGTCGGCACCTGCACGACCACGGCCGGCACGTCGCGGCGCTCGCCCGGCCACAGGTGCAGCCGCCCCACGCTCAGGAAGCTCGACAGCGGCGAGGGGAACACCAGCTCGGGCTCCTCGCCGAATGGCACCACGCGCTCGATCGAGGCGCCCGCGGGCGGCTGCACCAGCGCACGCAGCGTGGCCGCGCTCCGATCGATCCGGTAGCGGCCCCGGGTGGTCTCACCCGCTTCCAGAAGCTCGATCTCGATCTCGTTCACCGAGCGCGCAGTATCGAGCGCGATGTGCAGCCGCCGCCGATGCGGTGACGGCCATGACAGCTCGACCTCCGACTCGATCAGATGGCCCCGAAACCGGAAGCGCTCGTCCCCGATGCGCGCGCCGTCGCGCGTGATCAGGTAGCGACCTTGGATGATCACGCCCGATTACGCGGCCGGTGTGCCGCAGCCCGAGCAGAAGCGCGCCCCCGCCGCCAGCTCGACCCCGCATTGCGCGCAGAACTTCTTGGCCGCCGCCAGCGGCTTGCCGCAGGCCGCACAGAATTTGCCCGATGCCACCTGGGCCCCGCAGGCCGGGCAGGCCACCTGACCGGCCGACTGCGGCGCCGGGGGCGGCTGTGCCTGCGGCTGTCCCTGCTTGGCAAACATGTTGGCCATCGCGAAGCCGACCCCGAGGCCGGCCCCGGTCGCGGCCGCCCCGCCGCCGTCGCCGCCTTTGGCCATGCCCTCGCCGGCACCCATCATCGCCTTGCCGGCCGCGAACTGCTGATAGCCTTGCAGGCCGCCCGCCATGCGCACGTAGGCGGCGTCGGTGTACAGCTTCTTGAGATTGGCCTCGTCCTCTTCCTTGATCGCCACCACGAAGTTGCCGAGCCGCACCACCTGCACGCCGTAGGGCTCGATATGGCGCTTGACCGCCTGCACCACCTCTTCCTCGATCTCCTCGGTGAACGCGCCCGAGGTGACGTCGAGCAGCGGCCACTTCTTCTTGACCAGAAGCTCGGCGACCCGGTCGCGGATGACTTTGAGCAAGAGGTCGCGGAACCAACCGAAGAACTCGGCGTCCTCGGCCCAGCTCTTCATGCCCCACAGCCCCAGAATGACCTGCTTGGGGTCGATCACCTTGAGCGAGTAGTCGCCGTGCACCATGGTCTCGACCGGCACGCCCGACTTGGGATCCTCCTGCGCGCCGATGCGGCCGCCGAACTTGAGGCCCGTGATCTCGCGCATGGAGACGAACCACAGCTCGGCCTTGAAGATGTTGCCGCCCGTGAACTTGTCGACCAGCTGGTCGAGGAACATGATGGAGCTCGACTCCAGCACGTGCACGCCGGCGTCGAGCTGGCCCACGAACTTGCCGTCGCGGAAGAAGAGCGCGATCTCGTCCGCGCCCACGGTCACGCGCGCGCGGTTGGGGATGGTGGGATCCGGGTGCTTGTAGACCAGGGCGCCCTTGGCCTGGTCGGGGCGGGCGATCGCCAGCTCCTGTACGCCACCCTTGACGAAATTCATGATGCCCATCGTGTGCCTCCTCCAAACGGCTGTTGCCGTCGGCCCGAGCTATAGATGATAATCTCGCCCGTGCCAGCCCCGCAAGCGAAGGCATTTCGCTGCGAATCCTGCGGCGCCGAGATGACGTTCGACCCCCGGGCCGGTGCGCTCGCGTGCTCGTACTGCGGCGCGCGCAAGCAGGCCGCCGCACCCACCGGCGCGTTGGTGGTCGAGCACGAGCTGTCCGAGGGGCTCGCGCTGGCGGCGCCGCGCGGGCTGGGCGTGGCGGTCAAGACCATCCGCTGCACCGAGTGCGGGGCCGAGGTGCAGCTGGAGCCGCAGGTGACCGCCACCCGCTGCACCTTCTGCGGCTCGCCCAGTGTGCTGGCGGCCGAGGCGGCCGAAGAGCCCATTCGTCCCGAATCCGTGCTCGCGTTCCGATGCGACCGACCGGCGGCGCTCGAGTCCTACCGGGGCTGGCTGGCCCGGTTGTGGCTGCGGCCGTCCGATCTCAAGAGCAAGGCAGCGCTCGAGGAGATCGCGGGCGTCTACGTGCCCTTCTGGACCTTCGATTGCGCGGTCGCCTCGAGCTGGAGCGCCGACTCCGGATACTTCTATTACACGACCGAGACCTACACGGACACCGAGAATGGTCAGTCGGTCGAGCGCACGCGCGAGGTGCAGCACGTGCGCTGGGAGCCCGCTTCGGGGGCGCGCAATGACAGCTACGACGACCTCCTGGTGTGCGGCTCCCGCGGCCTTCCGCAGGGGCTGGCACAAAAGCTCCACACCTTTGATACGTCGGCTCTACAGCCTTACTCCCCCGACTACCTGGCCGGCTTTCGCGCCGAGAAGTACGCGATTGACCTTCCGGAGGCGTTCCAGCGCGCGCTGGTCCAGGTCGAGCATGAGCAGCAGCGCCGCTGCGCAGGCGACGTGCCGGGCGACACCCAGCGCGGCCTCCAGGTGTCGTCGACGGTCTCGAACGTGACGTTCAAGCATGTTCTGCTGCCGCTCTGGATTGCCGCCTATCGATATGGTGGAAAGGTGTATCGTTTCGTCGTGAACGGGCAGACCGGCGAGGTGCAGGGCTCGGCGCCCTACTCGGTCGCCAAGATCGCGCTTCTCGTTCTCGTCGTGCTGCTGGTGCTGCTGGCACTGGCGGCGTCGGGACATAGATAGGGGATAGAGGGGATCGAAATGGCCAACCAGAACATCCGCGTGGTAGCGGCTGTCATCGCCAAGGACGGCAAGTACCTGATCACGCAGCGGCGTGAAACCGCGGTCCTGCCGCTCTTGTGGGAGTTCCCGGGCGGGCGCGTGGAGCCGGGAGAGGACGACAAGACCGCGCTTCGGCGCGAGCTCAAAGAGCGGCTCGAGGCCGAGGTCGAGGTGGGCGAGAAAGTGGGCGAGCGCAGGCACGAGTATGTGGGCTACACGGTCGAGCTGGTTCTGTACTCGGCCAAGCTCAAGAAGGATTGGCTGGTCGCGCGGCGGGTGCGCGATTTCCGGTGGGTTCCGTCGACCGATTTCGATGGCTACGAGTTTCCGGACGCCGAT
>DATFWX010000171.1:0-23972 GCA_035258845.1 Polyangia bacterium
AAACCCGCCAGCAGCAGAGCCCCAGTGACCGCGGCGCACCTTATCATGGGCACACCACCAGCCAGGCGATCTCACTGGTCTTGGCATCGGCGGGCAGGCGGCGCACGGAGCTTCCGTCGTTGATGTAGCGGCGATCCGAAACGAACGCGGACAGGACGTGCATGCCCGATTGCGGGGGTGGAAAGAGGGCCACGCCGCACTGGAACATCTCGGGCGTCAGCGAGCGGACGAAATCGCCGGGAGGAGGATTGACGGGCGCCGGCCAATCCTCTTCCTGGATTGCGGGAGTCGGGTGGGCCGCGTCGAAGTCGACGAAGAATCTCACGAACAGGCCGTCGCCGATGTTCAGATCCTCGATCTTCAGGGAGAACTCGCGCGCGGCCCCCACGGGCATGGTCACCGTCTTTTCGGTGGACGGATCGGCCTCGACCACGACTGGGCGGTAGTTCACCTCGACATCGCTCACCACATCGAGCGATTCGGGCAGGACACAACCTGTAGCTCCCGGCACCACCAGCATAAGCAGAAGAACCCTACGGGCCCTAGAATAGCAGTCCACGTGCCAGGGTGCCAACCCGCTGAAACCACTTGCACCTACTTCGGCTCTTGCTCGGTCTACCATGACATCTCCGTCACAGTACCCCGCTGCCATTGGCGGCCCCGCCCTCGTCCGGGCTGCCGCCCTCGCGCTCCAGGTGGCGGAAAATGGTGCGTGGATCGACCCCCAGATCGCGCGCGGTCTTGGTGCGATTGCCTCCGTTCAGCTCGAGCACGTAGTTGATGTACTCGCGCTGCCACTTCTCGCGCGCGTCCGCGAGCGGCAGGATCTGCGGGGTCTCCTCGCCCGACAGCCCCAGGTCCTCGGGGCCCAAGAGGGCCTTGTCGGCCAGCACGATGGCTTTCTTGAGCCGATTCTCGAGCTCGCGGATGTTGCCCTGCCACTTGTGCTTGCGCAGGGCCACCACCGCGTTGGGCGTGAAGCCCTTGATCTTGCCGCCGTACTCGGGCGCGAAGCGCGACAGCAGATACTTGGCAATCACGACCACGTCGTCGCCGCGCTCGCGCAGCGGCGGCATGTGGAGGTTGACCACGTTGAGCCGGTAGTACAGGTCCTCGCGGAAGCGGCCCGCCCGGATCTCCTCGTCCAGGTTGCGGTTGGTCGCGGCCACGATGCGGATGTCGACGGCCTCGGGCCGCGTGTCGCCCACTTTAATCACCACCCGCTCCTGGAGCGCGCGCAGGATCTTGACCTGCAGCGGCAGCGGCATCTCGCCGATCTCGTCAAGGAACAGGGTGCCGCGGTCGGCCGTGTGGAACTTGCCGAGCTTGGTCGCGACCGCGCCGGTAAACGCGCCCTTGACGTGCCCGAACAGCTCGCTCTCGAGCAGGTTCTCGGGAATAGCGCCGCAGTTGATGGTCACGAAGGGCCCTTTGGCGCGCCCCGACCGGCTGTGGATCTCGCGTGCGACCAGCTCCTTTCCGGTCCCGGTTTCCCCGGTGATGAGCACCGAGATGTCGGTGGTCGCCACCCGCTGGATTTTCTTGAACACCTCGTGCATGGCCGCGCAGCTGCCGATGATCTCACCGAAACGCATCTGCTCGAGGCGCTCCGAGAGCAGCTTGTTGTCGATCTGCAGCTCGTTGACCAGGAGCGCGTTGCGGATGACCAGCGAGGCCTGCGCCGCGAAAATGGTCAGGACCTCCAGATTCGACTCCTCGAACAGGTCGGCCACGTTGTCGTTGCCCACGTAGATCACGCCCAGAAGGTTGGCGCGCTCGAGCAGCGGCACGCACATCACCGACGACAGCTTCAGGTTCACGACCGACAGGGAGTTGGCGAACTCGGCGTCCGAGAGCGCATCCGAGATGATGAGTGGCTTCTTGGTGCGCACCACCTTCTCGAGAATCGAGTCCGAAAGCTGCGCGACCGCGTCCGCGATGTTCTCGTGCTTCAAGTTGCGCGCCACCTTGACCGCGGGCTGGCCGCCCTCCATCAGGATCAAGAAGCCCTTGTCCGCGTTCGAGATTGCGATGACCGTGTCCATCAGGGTCTCGAGCAGGTGGGCCAGGTCGTAGTCGCCCAGCACCTGCAGCGAGAAGTCATAGAGCTTGCGGTAGGCGTTGAGCTCGGCCAGCGTCTTGGCCGCCTCCTCGTCGTTGACCGGCTCGTCGTACAGCGAAAACTGAAAATCGGTCGAGCCCAGCATCACCCGATCCTGGTGCACCAGGCGGTGCTTGCGGCGCTTCTTGCCGTTGACGTGCAGCTCGCTCTTGCGGTCCAGGCACTGGATCACGAAGTCGCGCCCGTCGAAGTGGATGTGCGCGTGGGTATCGTCGAGCAGCGCATCGCCGATCACGATGTCGTTCTCTTCACCGCGCCCGATCGACGTGATCTTCTTGTACAGGTGATAGACCTTGGGCACCTTGCCTGGTAGCGTCACTCGCAGCGACGGCATTCAGAACCTCCCGTTCCACTCGAGCCCGAGCCCGCTCTGGAGCGGCATCGGGGCCGGCACATAGACTTTGGTGGTCGGCACGTAGTGATGGAGCGCGTCCCAGACCCCGAGCGCCCACAGGCCGAGAAACACTCCGCCGGTCGTGATGCGCGCCACCTGCAGCGCGGTGGCGGCGCTTTCGCTCTGCGACGGCGTGTGCACCTTGCCGTCGGGATACAGCTCCTGCTTGGCAATCCAGAGGCCCACGCTGCCGGCCAAGAGCACGCCCTCCGAGATCATCAGGGCGTAGCCCTTCTGATGCTGGCCATTCTGAAGCTGGCCGGCTCCGAAGGGCAAAAAGTTCACGAAGTAGGAGTGCTCGATGATGCGGACCTCGCGGTCGACGTACTGGATGCGATGTCGGCGCTCCTCCTCTTCCTTCTGCTTGCGCTTGCGCTCTTCCTCCTGGCGGGTCTGCTCGAGCTGCTTGGCCCGCTTGAGCTCGTCCTCCATGCGCCGCCGCATCTGATCCACGAACTGCGCGACCTCGACCCCGTCGACCAGGCGGTCCAGGTGAAAGTCGGGGTTGTTGTTGAGCAGGATGGCGAACTCTTTCTCGGCCGACGCCTCGTCATGGGTCTTGAAAAGCGCGATGCCGAGCAGGCGGTGGGCCTCCGCCACCTGCTCCTGCGAGCTGAGCTGAATGCTCGGGTAGAGCAGGGGCTTGACCAGCGCGATCACGCGCGAGTATTCGTTGCGCTCGTAGGCCAGCTTGGCGCGGTCGAACTGCTCGGACGGGGCCGCCAGGGCGAGAAGCGCTGCCAGGACAAGCAGCGCGACCGGCATCACTGCACTTTCTCGAGCGTGATGTGGCAGCTCTTCTCTTCGTTGGCCAGGCCGCGGCAGATCTGGCGGCGCGGCTCGTAGCCGGGCGCGCTGGCCTCGACCTCGATGGTGATCTCGCGGCTGTCGCCGGTGACCTCGGCTTCGATGATGCCGCCACGAACCGGCCGTCCGCGCACCAAAAGGATGGGATCGCGCACGTTGGTCTCGATCAGGATGCGCGCGGGCTTCCAGCGCAGATGCACCTTCACGACCTCGCCCGTGATCTCGCGCTCATCGGGATAGCAGGCCGGATTTTCGAAGCGCAGCTTGTGCTTGCCGGTGCCGGGCACCTCGAGGATCGGGTGCGCGTCGTCGAATGGGACCGACTTGCCGTCGAGAAAGAGCGACACCGCTTTGGGAAAGGACTCGATGCGGACGGTTTTTTTCGCGGCTTGTGCCGGGGCCGGCGCCCGCTTGCGCGGCAGCTTGGCCGCGGTTTCATCGATTGCGGGAGTGACCGGAGGCGCAGCCGCGGGCGCGGGGGTAGGCGCGGGCACATCGGCTTTCGGGCCGGGGCCGGGGCGGGGGCCGGGGCTCGCGGTCGGGCTCGGGTTTGGGCTCGCAACCGGCTGCGCGAGGGCGGCCGGTCCGCTCGCAATCACCAGCGGTCGCACGCGCCCCTGCACCAGCCAGGCCGAGCCGAGCGCGCCTACGAGCGCGACGCCGGCGGCGGCCCAGGCCAGACGCGCCCGCTTTTCGAGGCGCGCGAACAGCAGCCTGGCCTCGACGCAGTCGGGCCGGACGGTCAGGGCGCGCGACAGAAACTCGAGCGCGTGGGCGCGGCGGCCCTCCGCGAGCGCCTCGCGTGCACGCCGCACCAGGGCCTCCAGGAGGCGCGGCTCGAACGCGCGCACGTAATCCTCGGGCGCCGCGAAAAAGCGCGCCAGCTCGCCGCGCGGATCCGTGATCTCGACCTCGCGCAGGTAGCCCAGCAGCTCGTCCAGAACCGGCGTCACGTCCGGATAGCGGTCTGCGGGCGCGCGCTGCAGCATGTGCTCGATGATCCGGCCCAGCCGCTGGCCCACCTGGGGCTTGACGATGCGTGGGTCGATGTGGCGTCCCTCGCCGATGCGCTTCAAGACCTCGTGCGGGTTCTTGCCTTTGAACGGCAGCTCGCCGGTCGAAAGCTGGTACAGCAGAATGCCCAGTGAGAACACGTCGGTCCGAAAGTCGAGCGGCCGGCCCTCGACATGCTCGGGCGCCATGTAGGCCGGCGATCCGAGGAGCTGGCCGGTCACGGTCATGCGCTCCTTGTCCACCACCTGCGCGATGCCGAAGTCGGTCAGCTTGATGACCCCGTCGTCGCGGATCATCACGTTCTCGGGCTTGATATCGCGGTGAATGATGCCGCGCGCGTGCGCGTGCGACAGCGCACGGCAAACCTCGACCGCAATCATGGCGGCCAGCTCGGGAAACGCGATCGAGCCCTTCCGATCGAGAAACTGCTTGAGCGTGGGGCCGTGGATGTACTCGGTGACGATGTAGCTCTCGGCCGCGTCGGGCCCCGAGTAGTCGAAAATCTCCAGGATGTTCTCGTGGCGCAGCTTGGCCACCGCCTGCGCCTCGCGCTGCAGGCGCAGCTTGGACTCACGCTGCTCGGCCAGGTGCGGATGCAGGATCTTGACCGCCACCTCGCGCCCGAGCGTGGTGTCGAATCCCCGGAAGACCTTGGCCATACCGCCCTGGCCGACCTCTTCGAGGATGTCGTACTTCTCTAGTCGGCGAAGGGCCATGACACCGAGGTCATACCAGCGTCCCCTAAGCCCAGAGTTTACAAGAATCTAGATGCGGCGAGCAAGTGCGAACGGCAGCGCCCGACCCTGACATCCAAGGCAAGTCTTACGGGGTGGTGGTGTGCAGGAACCGGATGTGGTCGTGCTGGCTGAGCGCGGACGCGTCGCCGAAGACCGCGTACACGTCGCTGCCGTTGATGGTCAGGCCGATGTAATCGCCCGGCCACGACAGGCTCCCCCGCTCGAAGGTCATGGGACCGGCGCTCGAGAATTCGACCGTGCGCATCCAGCTGGAGCCGCCGTCGGTCGACACCGCCCGCACGAGCTGGCGCGGCGCGCTCCCCATGATCCCCTGCAGGTAGGTGGCCTGGAGCGCCCCGCTGGACGACAGCGCGATGGCCGGGTTGAGGTATTGGGTGCCGGCCGCGCCATCGCTGAGCGGGGTCGCCGTGTAGCTGGTGCCGCCGTTCGTCGAGTGTGCGATCATCATCGCATCGCCGGAGGGGGCCATCTGCGAGGTGAACATGCCGGTTCCCTGCGCATAGACCACCCACAGGTTCTGGCCCTGGGTGGCACACCCGGGCATCTGGAAGACCGCGTCCGTGGCCGGCAGGGCCGTGGATGGGTTGGCCCACGCCATGCCGCTGTTGACCGACTTGCGCACGCGCACCGTGTGGCTCTGGATGTAGACCACGAAGATGGGCGCGTTGGGCCCGCCGGCAGGGTCCTGGCACGGGAACATGAGGTTGCCGAAGCTCGACGGCACATCGCCCCCGCCCACGATGGCAGCGGTGGGCATGGTCGCGAAGCCGTTGGTCGATCGCGCCACCTTGAGCAGGTCGGTCCCGAAGTCGGTCCAGAACACCAGCACGGCGTTGCTGTTGTCGACGAAGATCCAGGGCTTGTCGAGCTGGCTCGTGTTGGGGCTGCCATCGTCCGAGACCGGGACGGCGGCCGCGAAGGTATCGCTGCCGACCGCCATCTTGGAGACATAGATGTGCATGTTGGTCGCGCTCGGATTGCCGCCCTGCTGCTCGTAGCCGACCCAGGACAGGTAGAAGTTGCCCTGTGAATCGACGGCCAGCGACGGGTCGCTGCCGATCTGGGGCGTTGGCGAGTCCTGCTCCCCCGGGGTGGTCATCCAGGTGGCGCCTTTGTCGTGCGAAACGTTGTAGCCGTTGCCTGAATAGCCGCCATACACCGCGATCCAGGCCACCACGACCTTGCCGCTCGGGTCCGCCTGGACATGAGTCTCCTGCTCCATGGCGGTGCCGCGGCCGATCGAGATGAAGCCAGCATCGACGCCCGAGCCGCCGGTGCCGCCCATGCCGCCGCTTCCGCCCATGCCGCCCATGCCGCCGGTGCCGCCGGACCCGCCGCTGCCCGCCGCACCGTCACCGCCGCCGTCGATCGGATTCATGATTTGCGAATCGTCACCGCAGCCCACGCACACAAGAAGGCCCAGGCCTAGGCCAAGAGAAACCCGAACAAATTTCATCTGGAAGCGACCCTCCATCCCCGGTGCGACCTCATGGTAAGGGATCCCGCAACGCCGAATCTACGAAAAAAAACCGAGGGAAATCATGAGCTGCCGGCGACCGTGCTGAGCCCGATTGTGGCAAAAAAGGGCGCGGCCTCGGTCAGCATGTCGATTTCCGGGTCGAGCTGCTTGCCGATGCCTTCGGTCACCGCGATGGCGATGTTGACGAGCGTGAAGACCGGATTGGCGCGCACGCGGTAGCGGCGCAGGATGTTCAGCATCTCGAAGACCACCCGGCCCACCTGGACCTCGCCCACGCGCTTGCCCCACCAGCGGCCGGCGAACTCGACCACAGCCCGTTCGAAGCCCGCATAATCGGGCACCTTGTCGCGGCTGGGCGAATAATCGACCATGATGCGCGCCATGGTGCGGCCGTCGTTACGCGCCCAGGCCGCGAAGTAGGCCGCGAAGGCGCCCCGATTGACGTCGTCCAGCTGGGCGCACAGTCCGACGTCCAGAATCGCGACCCGACCCTCCGGGGTCACGAAGATGTTGCCGGGGTGGAGATCCGCATGCACGAAGCCGTGCGCGAACACCATCTTGAGAAGAGTCTGAAAGCCGATGCGCGCCAGCCGCTTGCCGTCGCCGCCCGTACGACCCGACTCCAGGATCTTGACCCCCTCGACATATTCCATGACCAGGACCGCGCGCGTGCACAGAGGCTCCACCAGCGCGGGGAACCAGACGTCCGGATCGCCGGCAAAGTTTTCGCGAAAGCGCCGGCTGTTGGCGGCCTCGATGCGAAAGTCGAGCTGGGTCCGGATGCCGTGTGCAAACTGATCCACGCTCTCGACCGGCGCCAGCAGGCGAATCGAGCGCGGGATCGACAGCAGGCGCGCCACCAGGCGGATCATCTGCAAATCGAACTCGCAGATGTCCTCGATGCCGGGCCTACGTACCTTGACTGCGACCACGCGTCCGTCGGGAAGACGCGCCTTGTGCACCTGCGCCACGCTGGCCGACGCGATGGGCGTGGCGGCAAACTCGGCAAAGATCGCCTCCACGTCGCGCCCCAGCTCCGCGCGCAAAATGGCCCGCATCCTATCATACGAGAAGGGTCCGACATCGTCTTGCAGCTTCTCGAGCGCGCGCACGATGTGGGGCGGCAGAAGATCCGGCCGCGTCGACAGGATCTGGCCGACCTTGATGAAAGTGGCGCCCAGGACGCGGAACAGATCGAGCACGCCCTGCGCAAAACGCTCCTTGCGGGCCGCCCGCCCGCGTCCGCGTAAAAGGAGCCACCACCAGGCCAGGACGAACAGTAAAAAGTGCCAGAACAGGCACGAGGCGACGAACCCAACCCGGCTCACGAAGCGGACCTGGCGCACGCCGACCGGTCGTACCATCAAGGGCCCGGCTTGACAACGCGCGTCATCCGGCCCGATAACGGCTACACACTGGGAGGATCTCATGGCAGCAAGCGAGCCCCAAACCCGCAGCGCCGCCGCACCGGCTCGCGGCCCCATCCCGACCGCAGGCGCGCGCAACGCGGTCGATTTGTTCCAGCGCCGAGTGGCCGCCAGCGAGCAAGTGGTCGCCATGCGCTACAAAACCGGCGGCGCGTGGACCACCCTGACCTGGCACGACTGGAACCAGGCCGCGCGCGAGATTGCGGGCGGTCTTCGGGCCCTGAGCCTCGAGCGCGGTGACCGGGTGTGCGTTCTGGCCAGCACGCGTCCCGAGTGGTACATGGCCGACATCGGCATCCTGATGGCGGGCGCGGTCACGGTGCCCATCTATCAGTCCAACACGCCCGAGCAGTGCGAGTACATCGTCACCGATTGCGGGGCCAAGGTCGTCATCGCCGAGAACCCGTCGCAGCTGCGCAAGCTGTTCGCGCGCGAGGTGAGGTCCCGGCTGGCCGGGCTCACGCGCATCGTGTACATGGACGCCCAGCAGAAGCTGGAGCCGCCGCAGGGCGGCAAGAGCGAGCTCGGGCTCGACGACGTGGTCTCTCCAAACGACAAGCCCAAGCTGCTGGCGCTGGATGCGCTGCGCGGGCTCGGGCTCAAGTGGCTGTCCGAGCATGCCGGCGCGCTCGAGCACACCTGGGAGGCGATGGGTCCCGAGCAGGTTTTCACGATCGTTTACACCTCGGGAACCACGGGACCACCCAAGGGCGTCGTCCTGACCCACGGCAACATTCTGTTCGAATGCGGATCGCTCGCGCCCATCGTGGATATCTCGGAGGCCGATGAGCAGCTCCTGTTTCTGCCGCTGGCGCACATCTTCGCCAAGATCCTCGAGTGGACCTCGATCTCGAGAGGTGCGACCACCGCGTTCGCGCAGAATCTGAACACGCTCAAGAGCGACCTCGGCGAGATCCGGCCCACCTTCATGGGGGCCGTGCCACGCGTCTACGAGAAGCTCTTCGCCGGCATCCAGGCCAACGTCAAGCAAGCGCCGCCCGGCAAGCAGAAGATCTTCCGCTGGGCAACTGCTGTCGGTGCCCAGGTCTCGCGCGCGCAGCGGGAGGGCCGGCCCGTGGGCGCCTGGCTCCAGCTCAAGCACGGCCTGGCTGAGCGCCTGGTGTTCGCAAAGCTGCGGCGTGCGCTCGGGGTCGACCGGGTGCGCTTTCTGCTCTCGGGTGGGGCGCCGCTGGCGCGCGAGATCGGCGAGTTCTTCCACTCGCTCGGGGTCTTGATCCTGGAGGGTTATGGGCTGACCGAGACCACGGCCGCCACCAACCTCAACCTGCTCGACCGCTACCGCTTTGGCACGGTCGGGCCCACCCTGCCCGGCGTCGAGGTCAAGATTGCACCGGACGGCGAGATCCTCATGCGCGGCGGCAACATCATGCGCGAGTACTACAAGAAAGAGGCCGACACGCGCGAGGTCAAGGATGCGGATGGTTGGTTCCACTCGGGCGACATCGGGGTGTTCGAGGATGGCTTCCTGCGCATCACGGACCGCAAGAAAGACCTGATCGTGACGGCGGGCGGCAAGAATGTCGCGCCGCAGAACATCGAGAACGCGCTCAAAGCGCGCTCGGGCTACCTGAGTCAGGTCATGGTGCACGGCGACAAGCGCAACTTCCTGAGCGCTCTCATCACGCTGAACGAGGAGGCGGTCGAGAAGTGGGCGCAGACGCAGGGAGTGGCCTACGCGAGCCTCGAAGAGCTGGCCGCGCGGCCCGAGGTGCGCAAGCTGGTCCAGGAGGCGGTCGACGGGGTCAACGCCACCCTCGCGTCCTATGAGAGCGTCAAAAAGTTCGCCATCCTGCCCAAAGACTTCGCGCAGGAGACCGGCGAGCTGACGCCCACCCTGAAGGTCAAGCGCAAGGTAGTGACCGAGAAGTACAAGGCCCTCCTCGACGGGTTCTACGCCAGCTGATGGACTTAGACGCTTGACAGACTGCCCCGGCAAGTCTAAGTATCAAGACCGTTTTCCACATGCGTAAAGGCGCGTAGCTCAGTGGGAGAGCACTACCTTGACACGGTAGGGGTCGGCGGTTCAATCCCGCCCGCGCCTACAACCTTAAGACCCACCATGCTGTAATGGCCGAGCTGCGCGCACCCAAAGCCAAGGGCGATGTGCCCGACGATCCGCTCAGTCGGCTGCGGCACTCGTGCTCGCACGTGATGGCCGATGCGGTCAAGCGTCTGTTCCCGGGCGCCAAAGTCGCCATCGGGCCCTCGATCGAGACCGGCTTCTACTACGACTTCGAGGTCGAGCGGCCGTTTTCGGACGAGGATCTGCGCGCGATCGAGGCCGAGATGGGCAAGATCGTTGCGGCCGATCTGCCCTTCGTGCGCGAGGAGATCTCGCGCGACGAGGCGCTGGCCATGTTCCGCGCGCGCGGCGAGACCTACAAGGTCGAGATCATTCTGGGCATTCCGGCCAGCGAAACCATCTCGCTGTACCGACATGGCGATTTCGTGGATCTGTGCCGGGGGCCGCACGTCGAGCGCACCGGTCAGATCAAGGCCTGGAAGCTGCTCTCGCACGCCAGCGCCTACTGGCGGGGCGACGAGCGCAACCAGTCGCTGCAGCGTATCTATGGCACCGCCTTCGGGTCGCAGAAAGAGCTCGACGAGTTCCTGCATCGGCTGGAGGAGGCCAAAAAGCGCGACCACCGCGTGCTCGGGCAGAAGCTCGATCTGTTCTCGATCGACGACACCATCGGGCGCGGGCTGGTGCTGTGGCATCCGCGGGGCGGTCGGGTGCGCTATTTGATCGAAGAATTCTCGCGGCGCGAGCATCTGCGGCATGGCTACGAGCTGGTCTTCACGCCCCACGTGGCGCGCGACGAGCTGTGGAAGATTTCAGGGCATCTCGAGAACTACAAGGAAAACATGTTCTCGGGCATCGACATCGAGGGCCAGATCTACCTGGTCAAGCCGATGAACTGCCCGTTTCACATCACGATCTACAAATCGCATCCGCGCAGCTACCGCGACCTGCCCATGCGGCTGGGCGAGCTGGGAACGGTCTACCGCTACGAGCGCTCGGGGGTTCTGGGCGGGCTCTTGCGCGTGCGCGGCTTCACGCAGGACGACGCTCACCTGTTCTGCCGGCGCGACCAGCAGGAGGCCGAGCTCGCGCGCTGCCTCGACTTCTGCCTCAGCATCCTGCGCGCGTTCGGGTTCGAGGACTTCAAGCTCTTTCTGGCCACGCGGTCGGCGGAGCTGCACACGGGCGCGCTCGAGCACGAGTCCGAGGCGGCGTTGCGCAAGGTCCTGGATCAGAGCGGCCTGCCGTTCGAGATGGACGAGGGCGGTGGAGCCTTTTACGGCCCCAAGATCGACCTCAGACTGCGCGACGCGATCGGTCGCGAGTGGCAGTGCTCGACCATCCAGCTCGACTACGCGCTGCCCGAAAGGTTCGGTCTTGAATTCACCGGCTCCGACGGCGCCAAGCATCGGCCCGTCATGATCCACCGGGCCCTGTATGGCTCGGTCGAGCGGTTTTTCGCGGTGCTGGTCGAGCACTATGCGGGCGCCTTTCCGGTTTGGCTTTCGCCCGTGCAGGTGCGGGTGGCGCCGGTTAGCGAGGAAAAGCACGGCGCCTATGCGCGCAAAGTCGTGGCAGCCCTGCGGGCGGCCGATCTGCGCGCCGATGCCGATCTGTCCGCCGACAAGATCGGCGCCAAGATCCGGCAGGCCGCGCTCGAGAAGATCCCGTATGTTCTGGTGGTCGGTGACAAGGAAGTCGTAGCCGGGACGGTGGCGCCGCGCGAGCGCGGTGGCCAGCAGCTGGAGGCGATGTCGCTCGAGAGCTTTGTCGAGCGGCTGCGGAAGGAGGCGGCCGTTCCGACGGTCGCGAGCAAGGAGGAAAGACCATAGCCAGACCAAGCGCACCCCCAACCGAGCAGTACCGTGTCAACCGCCGCATTCGCGTGCCCGAGGTCCGCGTGATCGGAGCCGACGGCACCCAGCTCGGCGTCATGGCGACCCAGGAAGCGCTGCGCCAGGCCGAGGATTCCGGTCTCGATCTGGTCGAGGTGTCGCCCAAAGCGATGCCGCCCGTGTGCCGCATCATGGACTACGGGAAGTTCAAGTACGAGACCGCCAAGAAGCAGAAGCAGGCGCGCAAGCACCAGACCGTGGTGATCATGAAAGAGGTCAAGTTCCGCCCCAAGACCGAGGAGCACGACCTCGACTTCAAGGTGCGCGCCATCCGCCGCTTCCTGGAGGAGGGCAACAAGGCGCGCCTGGTCATCGTGTTCCGGGGCCGCGAGATCGTGCACCCGGAGACCGGGCAGGCCGTGCTGCAGAGGGTCGTGCAGCGGGTGGCCGACGTGGCGTCGGTCGAGCAGATCGCGATGATGGAAGGCCGGCGCATGTCGATGGTGATTGGGCCCAAGCCGCACCGCGGCGCGCCGCCGCCAGGCGCCCGACCCGGGCCGGCGCCCGGTCCCGTGGTCGCGCCCGCACACCGGCCGGCCCCGCCGCCGGCGGCCGCAACCGCGCCCGCGCCCGCGCCCAAGAAGCCCTGAGCTGGCAGGTCGCTGGCCGGCGTGGGATGATTGATTTGCAGTGCGCACGCTTGCGCTGGCTTGGTTGTTTTTGGTAGGGGCCGGTTGCGGAGACGACTCGGCGCGCGCGTGCATTCCTGGCGAAACCAAGATGTGCTACGGCCCCGGCGCTTGCCTGGGCGGCCAGGCCTGTCTGGCCAGCGGCACCGGATACGGCCCCTGCAACTGTGGAAACGCCGACGGCGGCTCCGGGCCCGACGCGCCCATGGTTGATGCAATGCTGCCGGACGCGCCGGCTTGCTTGTCTGCCGAGCCGCCGGACGCTGGAGCGGGCATCACCTGCATGGGGCTCGATTACGACGCCCCACGGACAGAAACGAATGTCTACGTCTGGCTTGGCGGCGGGCTCCCGGGCCGTTACAGACTTTTCTTGGAATCGCGGCTGCTCAGCGACTTCGAGAATATTGGGCCCGCGGTGGGGTGGGGATATCTGGAGGGCCAGGCTCCGGCTTTCGGGACTTGTCCGACCCTGTTCCAGCTCGACTACGTCGGCTCCGCATTTCTGACCGATGCCTGCTGCAGTCCGTATGGCCAGCTGGAGAGCAGCCCGGCGACCGAGGTGACCGTCATGATCGACGGCCAGCGGTATGCCGGGTCAAGCACCACCATCGTCTCGGTCCACTGCCGGGGTACGGCGCAACTCCACTACGTTCCACCCATGTAACTCCGAAAAAGACTTGATCTCGGCCGGGGCCAGTTGTATACATGCCGGCTCGAAGCGGTAGGAGTGGCTGATGCCCAAAATGAAGAGCAATTCCGGAGCGAAGAAGCGCTTTCGCAAGACTGCCAAAGGGCACTTCAAGCGCAACCGCGCTGGCAAGAGCCACATCCTGACCAAGAAGACGACCAAGCGGAAGCGCAACCTGCGCCACGGCACGCTGGTGCACAAATCCCAGGAGCATCAGATCCGGGCCATGCTGCCGTACGGGGCCAAATAGCGGTCCAGGAGTAGGAGTCAGTCATGCCTCGCGCAAAGGGTGGGTTCAAGACGCGGCGCCGCCGCAATCGGATTCTCAAGCACGCGAAGGGCTTTCGCGGCGGCCGCAGCCACAACTGGAAGGCCGCGCTGGAGGCAGTGCGCCATGCCTGGCGCTACATGTTCTACGGGCGCAAGCTGCGCAAGCGCGACTTTCGGCGGCTTTGGATCGTGCGCATCAACGCGGCCTGCCGTTCGAACGGCATCTCGTACTCCCGGCTGATCGGCGGGCTCGATCGCGCCGGCATCGCGATCGACCGCAAGATCCTGGCCGACTTGGCCATCAGCGACCCGACCGCATTTGGCAAAATCGTCGAGGCGGCTAAAGCCGCATAAGGTCCCATGAGCGATGTCCTTGCGCCCGCGCTCTCCGAGCTGGCGCGGATCGCCGAGGGCCTGCGCAGCGAGAGCGCGACCCTGCGCACCGAGCTCGAGATCCGGTCGGCGCAGGCGCGCGTGCGCCGCCAGCTCGACGAGGTGCTGCGCGTCATGCGCGAGCTGCCGCCCGAGAGCAAGAAGCGCCTCGGGCAGGCCGCCAACCAGGTCAAGGCGGAGGTGGAAGACATCGTCAGCGCGCGCCTGCGCGCGCTGACGGCCGAGGAGCAGGCGGCCGATCTCGCGCGCACGGTCGACGTGACCCTGCCCGGGCGGGCGGCGCCGCTGGGGCATCTGCACCCGATCACGCAGGCGCGGCGCGACATCGAGCGCATCTTCGGCGAGCTCGGCTTCGAGGTTGCGACCGGCCCCCAGGTCGAGACCGACTTTCACAATTTCGAGGCGCTCGCGATGCCCAAGGACCATCCGGCGCGCGACATGCAGGACACCTTCTACGTCACCGACGACGTGGTGCTGCGCACGCACACCTCGCCCGTGCAGGTGCGGGTCATGCTCAGGCAGCCGCCGCCGGTCAAGATCATCTGCCCGGGCGTGGTGTATCGCCGTGACGACGACCCCACCCACTCGCCGATGTTTCACCAGGTCGAGGGCCTCCTGGTCGACACCAACGTGTCGCTGGCCGATCTCAAGGGGGTGCTGCTGCACTTCGTGCGCCGCTTCTTCGGGGCCGATTTCTCGGTCCGGCTGCGGCCCAGCTTTTTCCCGTTCACCGAGCCCTCGGCCGAGATCGACCTTTTGTGCGTGTTCTGCCGGGGCCAGGGCTGTCGCACCTGCAAGAGCGGCTGGCTCGAGATCGGGGGCAGCGGCATGGTCGATCCCGAGGTGTTCCGCCATGTCGGCTACGACAAGTACGACGTGACCGGGTTCGCGTTCGGGATGGGCATCGACCGCATGGCCATGCTTCGCCACGGCATCAGCGACATCAAGCTCCTATTCGAGAACGATGTGCGCTTCTTGAGGCAGTTCTGATGCGCTCCGCGGCCCGGGACTTCTCATGAGGGTGTCCCTGCAATGGCTGCGCGACTACGTAGCGGTCGAGGCGGCGCCCGAGGACCTGGCGGCCCGGCTCACCATGGCCGGCCTCGAGGTCGAGCGCACGCAGCGGCTGGGGGACGCGACCGGCGTGCTGGTGGCCCAGGTGCTGGCCGCGCGCAAGCATCCCGACGCCGAAAAGCTCACCATCGTGACCGTCGAGGCCGGCAGCGGCCCCGCCGAGGTCGTGTGCGGTGCGCCCAATGTGCCGGCACCGGGCGGCAAGGTGGCCTGGGCCCCTCCGGGCGCGCGCCTGCCGACGCTGGGCCTGGTCGAGTCGCGCAAGATCCGCGGCCTCGTGTCGCCCGGGATGCTGTGCGCCGAGGACGAGCTGGGCCTGTCGGACGATCACGTCGGGATCATCCACCTGCCCGCCGACGCGCCCGTCGGGACCGATGCGCTGGCCGAGCTGCGCGACGTGGTGTTCGAGATCAACGTCACCACCAACCGGCCCGATTGCCTGGGCCATCTGGGCATCGCACGCGAGGTGGCGGCCCTTTTCGAGCTGCCGCTGCGTCGCCCGCCCACCGCCGTGCGCGAGGAGGGCGGTCCGGTTCTGGATGAAGCGCGCGTCAGCGTGCAGGACCGCGCGGCCTGCCCGCGTTACATCGCGCGCGTGCTCGAGCGCGTCCAGATGGGCCCGTCGCCGGCATGGGTGCAGAGGCGGCTGCGTGCGGTCGGGGTGCGCGCCATCTCGAATGTGGTCGACGCGACCAACTACGTGCTGTACGAGCTGGGCCAGCCCCTGCACGCGTTCGATCTGGACCGGCTCATCGGGCAGGTGATCGTGGTGCGGCGCGCCCAGGCCGGCGAGCGCATGCAAACCCTGGACGGGGTGGAGCGGGCGCTCGAGCCGAGCGATCTTTTGATCGCGGACGGCAAGCGGGCGGTGGCGGTGGCCGGGGTGATGGGCGGCGTGGAGTCCGAGGTATCGCCGAGCACGCGCCGCATCCTGCTCGAGTCGGCCTATTTCGATCCCTACACGGTGCGCCGAACCGCCAAGCGGCTGGGCCTGCATACCGAGGCCTCGCATCGCTTCGAGCGCGGCGTGGATCCCAATGACGGCGTCGCCTCGGCCAGCCTGCGCTGCGCGGCGCTTTTGTGCGAATGGGCGGGCGCCAAGCTGCGCGCGGGCGCGATCGACGTGTACCCGCAGCGGGTGCCGGCACGCGAGATCACGCTCGAACGTGCGGCCGTGCGACGCCTGCTGGGCGTCGACGTCCCGCCGTCCGAGATGGCGCGCCTTCTGCGTCCGCTCGGCCTCGACGTTGTGGAGCGCGAAACCGGCATCTTCGCGCGCGTGCCCACGTTTCGGCCCGATCTTGCGCGCTCGGTCGACCTCACCGAGGAGGTTGCGCGCCGCTTGGGCTACGATCGCCTGCCGGCCACGCTGCCGCTGACGGCCCGCGCGCCCGCAGCTTCGGGTGATCCCATGGCCGAGCGGGCGCGCGATACGCTGGGCGCGTGCGGGCTCGACGAGGCCATCACGTATGGCTTCACATCGCTCGAGAAGCTGGCGGCGCTGGGCCTGTCCGAGCAGGACCCACGCGCGCGCCCGGTGCGCATGCGGAACCCACTGCGCGAGGAAACGGCGGCTCTGCGCACCACGCTCCTGCCGGGCCTCCTGTCCGCGCTCAAGCTCAACCTGGACCGCGGCAATCTGGACACCCGCCTGTTCGAGATCGGCACCGTGTTCCTGGCACGCGAAGGCGAGCCGCTGCCCGAGGAGCGTCGCACGGCCGGCGTGATGATGGCGGGCAGCCGCGAGGTGTGGCTGGCCCCGGCCGAGCCGCTCGACTTCTTCGACCTCAAGGGCGTCGCCGAGCGGCTGTTCGAACGGCTGGGCGTGCCTGCGCCCGCATGGACGCTGGCTCCCGGCCTCGCGCCGATGCATCCGGGCGTGGCGGCACGTGTCGGCAGCTTCGGGTGGGCCGGGGAGGTGCATCCCGACGTGCGCGCTCGCTTCGGGATCGAGGCGCCCTGCTTCTTTCTCGAGATCGATCTGGAGTCGCTGTCCCCGCCCGGGCCGGCGCAGCTGGTGCCGCTGCCACGCCATCCGCACATCCTGCGCGACCTGTCGTGCTTTCTCGACGTCGCGGTGCCCGCGGCCGAGGTGCCGGCCTGCGTCCGCGCGGTGGGCGAGCCGCTGCTCATCGATGTGCGCGTGCGCGAGGACTACCGGGACCCGGCGCGGGTGCCGGCAGGCAAGAAGAGCATGCTTTTTACGATGACCTATCGCGCGGCCGATCGGACGCTGACCGATGAGGAGGCCACGCAGGCGCACGAGCGCATCGTCAAGCATCTGGTGGCGCGGCTCGGCATCTCGCCTCGGTAACGCTTTCCAGAGCTTGCTGGCTGCGGGAGTAAGCCAGACAACGCTTGTGGCGCTGGTTTGCTGGCTACTTTTTGCGGAGTGGGGCGTTCTTTTGCATCGCTGCTAACCTGTTGGAACAGCGTTCCATTAGGTCCCTGTCGCAGGTTTACTTATGAAAAAAATATCATAACTTACATTACAGCACGATGTGCTCAATCCCATGTTTCTCATTGAAACGATTCAATTTTGCCGTGTATTTGTGAAATTGGCCACAACCAGCTTTTCCTATTGAAATAATTCAGGAATTCTCGGAAGGCAGCGCGCTCGTCCGGCACGATTTGTGCTCTTCCTGCACATGGACAGGAGGGCTTTGTCCGATGAGAACGCTTCTTCGATTGGTCTCATGCTGCGCCCTTTTGTGGGGCTGCGGCCAGGGTGACGTGAACTCGTCTCCTGACGTCCAAGAGGCGCAAAGCGAGCTGACCGCGCAGCAGCGGCATGGCCGCGACGTCTGGCTCAACAGCACGTTTGGTGGCGAGAAGTTCTTCTCGCTGATCCTGCCGGGCCCGCCCTTCAACCTCACACTCGGCCTCGTGCAGGCGTTGACCTCACCGCGCGACACGCGCTTCGACAACTGGGGTCTTTTGAACGACCCCGACTGCGTGGCCGGCAATGCGATGACCTTCGGCTTCGACATTTGCGCGGATCCGAGCTCGTCGGGCGTGGTGGGCGTGCGCAAGTTTGCCAATCCCGACTTCCAGCCCGGCAACGGTCAGCCGCCCATCCTGCTCGGCGTCGCGTGCGCGAGCTGCCATGCCGGCCTGAATCCGGAGAACCCACCGACGGATCCGAACCATCCCGGCTGGGACAACATCCACCTGACCGTGGGCAACCAGTTCATCCAGATCGGAAAGATTTTTGGCGCTAACCTGTCGCCCCACGATCCGCGCTTCCAGGTGTTTCGCACCTGGGCTCCCGGCACCGTCGATACCACGGCCATCGAGAACGACCACATCAACAACCCCGGCATCATCACCCAATTCTTCCGGTTCCCTGATCGGCCGTTCTTCAATCTCACGCAGAACGGAGCGCCCATCACCGTGCACCGGGCCGGTCAGGGCGGCGAGGACGACGCGGGCTGCGTCAAAGCGGCCACGCGCGTGTACTTCAACATCGGCATGTGCGCGGCCGAGTGCATGGTGGGCCATCTGGCCAACGGCCCCGGCGGCTCGCAGACCCCGATTGACGAGGCCCAGTGCGCGCGCGACTGCGCCGATTTCCGGCAGGAGCAGGTCGACGCGGTCGACCTGTGCGCGTTCATCCAGACCACGCGTCCGCCCCATCTGCGGCGGGCGCCCGGTGGCGACGACCTCATCGACGAGTCCGTGGTGGACCGGGGCCGGCGCGTGTTCGACGCCGCCTGCGCGGCCTGCCACTCCAACGGCGAAGACCCGGTGCACCAGGTGTACTCAGACGACCTGATCCATCCGGCCACCGGCTTCAATCCGTTCATCGGCGAGCCGGCCAACTCGGTCGGCACCAATGCCTGCCGCGCGCGCACCACCAACTGGATGGCCGGCCACATCTGGGCCGCCTTCTCGTCGGACCAGTACAAAGGGCGTCCGACCGGCGGGCCCGGCTTCTACCGTGACGTACCCCTGCTCGCCATCTGGGCGACCGCGCCCTTCATGCACAACAACCGGATGGGCACCTACACGGGCGACTTCACGGTGGCCGGTCGCGTGGCCGCGTTCGAAGACGCGTTCGACCAGCTGATGAACCCGTGGCGGCGTGACTTCCTGGGCTCGATCCAGCGCATCACCGACTTCACCGTGATCCCGACCCCGTTCGGCAACGTCACGCTGCCGCCGGGCGTCCCGGTGGTCGCGTTCTCCAACCTGGATCCGCAGAATCCGTTCAACAACCTGTGCCCCGAGTTCGTCGAGAACGGCGGACACTACTTCGGAGTGGCGCTCCCGGAGGCCGACAAGTACTGGCTGCGCGAGTACCTGAAGACCCTCTAGCCCGAGGCCTGGAGTCTCACGAAAAATTGTTTGACTACGGCAAGATGGCTCGTATATCGTGAGAGCGGCTAACGGAGAGGGCAAGATGACGAAGGCGGACATTATCGAGAACGTCTACGAGAAAGTGGGGGGCTTCTCCAAGAAGGAGGCCGCCGAGATCGTCGAGACGGTATTCGATACCATCAAGGAGACGCTGGAGCGGGGCGAAAAGATCAAGATCTCCGGGTTTGGCAACTTCGTGGTGCGCGACAAGAACGCGCGCGTAGGGCGCAACCCGCAGACGGGCGAAGAGATCACGATCAGCGCGCGCCGGGTCTTGACCTTCAAGCCCAGCCAGGTGCTCAAGAACGTCCTGAACGGCTAGCCGACGGAGGGCCAAGCCCGAGGGAGGCTATCCGGGAGACAATCCCAGTGGATGCCAGACTTCGATCCCTAAGCGGACAGGTTACATAGGACGTTAGGCGCGATGCCATTCGGCATCGAGATCCCCGACAAGGCGTACTTCAAGATCGGCGAGGTGGCGCGGCTGATCAAGGTCAAGCCGTACGTGCTGCGCTACTGGGAGACCGAGTTTGCCGTGCTGAAGCCGCAGAAAGGCAAGAGCGGCCAGCGCGCCTACAGCCGGGGCGACGTGGCGCTGCTGGCCGAGATCCGCCACCTCCTCTACGACCGCCGCTACACCATCGAGGGCGCCCGCAAGCGTCTCCGGCGCACACCCGAGCCCGAGGCCGCACAGACCGCGGATGGCGCGCGTGAGGTTCTGCGCCGCGTGCGCCGGGACCTGGAGGAGCTCGTGCAGCTCGTGGACAAGGCCTGAGGGTTGTGAGGCGATTCCTTGCGTCCTGGGAGCTTGACGGGCTCGGTCGCGGATGTTAACAAAACAGCCTGTTTTCGCAGACGGAGGCAGCCTGTCGGGGCGTGGCGCAGCCTGGTTAGCGCACTTGACTGGGGGTCAAGGGGTCGCTGGTTCAAATCCAGTCGCCCCGACAACGCGGCGCCGTGGCCGAAAAGGTCCGGCGCCGCACCATTTTGAAGGGAACGAAAGGTGTCGCGGCCGCTCATCCTGATCTCCAATGACGACGGCGTGGCCGCGGCCGGACTGCGCGCGCTCGCCGACGCACTGGCCGATCTGGGCGAGATCACGGTGGTGGCGCCATCGCGCGAGCAGTCGGCCATGAGCCACGCCATCAGCCTCGACCGGCCGCTGCGCAAGAAGGAGGTGGGGCCGGGCTGGTTCGCCATCGACGGGACGCCGGTCGACTGCGTGTACTTGGGCGTGCTGCACCTTCTGGCGCGGCCGCCCGCGCTCGTGGTGTCGGGCATCAACCACGGCTATAACCTGGGCGCGGATGTGTTCTACTCGGGCACGGTGGCAGCGGCGGTGGAAGGCGCCATCCGCGGCATCCCGGCGCTCGCGATCTCGCTGGCCCGTGAGGCCTCCGACCTCGGACCGGCGGCCCGGTTCGCGCATGCGCTGGCGCGCGCGGTCCTGCTCCGGGGGCTGCCACCGCAAACGCTGCTCAACGTCAACGTGCCGGCGGGGCGGCCGAGCGGCTATCGGTGGACGCGGCTCGGTCGGCGCATCTACCGCGACCAGGTCGAGGAACGGCAGGATCTGCGCGGCCGCACCTATTACTGGATCGGCGGGCCCGACGCGGGTTTTGGCGACATCGCGCAGTCGGATTGCCACGCGGTGCGCGACGGCGTGGCGTCGGTGACACCGCTCGATCTCGATCTGACGCACGCGCACCTGCTGGAGCAGCTACCGGGTTGGGAGTTGCATGGCTTCGAGGCGGTGCTAGAGCAAGAGGCGCCGCGGTGACGGTGGGCGAGGGGGTCGTGGCATACGAGCCCGAGCGCAAGCTGATGGTGGATCGGCAGATCCTCGGGCGCGGCGTGCGAGATCCGCGCGTGCTCGATGCGATGCGCCGGGTACCCCGCCACAAGTTCGTGCGGCCCGAGCTGGCCGGTCACGCCTACGAGGACAAGCCGGTACCGATCGGGTTCGGCCAGACCATCTCGCAGCCCTACATGGTCGCGCGCATGACCGAGCTGCTCGAGCTCGCCGGCGTCGAGAGAGTGCTCGAGATCGGGGCCGGCTCGGGCTACCAGACCGCGATCCTGTGCGAGCTGGCGCGCCTGGTGTTCGCGGTCGAGCTGCATCCACAGCTGGCGGCCTCGGCGCGCGAGCGGCTGTACCAGCTGGGCTATCGCAACTTCCAGCTGGAGGCATTCGACGGCACGCACGGCTGGCCCGAGCACGCGCCCTACGACGGCATCCTGGTGGCGGCGGGCGCACCCCGCGTGCCGGCTCTCCTGCCGGCCCAGCTGGCCGACGGGGGGCGGCTCGTGATCCCGGTTGGTGAACGGGAGGATCAGAAGCTTCTGCGCATCGTGCGACACGGCGAGCGCTTCGATACCGACGTCGACATCCCGTGTCGGTTCGTCGATCTGGTGGGGCGCTACGGCTGGGGCGGACAGCCCCCGGAGGCCTAGGCGAGTGATTCACGAGATTCTGGAACGAATCGGGCTCTTCATCATGTGGTTCGAGCAGGCAACCGGCTATCTGGGGCTGGTGCTGCTGATGGGTATCGAGTCGGCGTGCATCCCGCTGCCGAGCGAGGTCATCATGCCGTTTGCAGGCACGCTGGTGCTGGCCGGCAAGATGAACCTGTTTCTGGCCGCGCTGGCGGGCGCCATCGGCTGCAACGTGGGCTCGGTTGTGGCGTATGAGATTGGCGCCAAGTGGGGCCGCGCCGGGGTCGAACGCTACGGCCGGTACGTACTGCTTTCGCACCACGATCTCGAGCTGGCCGATCGCTGGTTCGCGCGGCGCGGCGAGATCACGGTGTTCGTGGCGCGCCTGTTGCCGGTCATCCGCACCTTCATTGCGCTGCCGGCCGGCATTGCGCGTATGCCGCGCGTGCGCTTTCACGTCTACACGTTCCTGGGCTCGTTCCCGTGGTGCCTGGGCCTGGCCTGGGCCGGTGTGAAGCTGGGAGAAAATTGGGACAAAACCCTGAAGCCGCTGTTTCACAAAGCCGACGCCGTGCTGGCCGTCTTGATCGTGATCGCTCTCGTGTGGTTCGTGCGGGGGCGCTTGCGGCGGCGCTCGTCTTCGGTTGCAGCACTGTGAAGCTGCCCCCGCTCGAGCTGCGCGGCCAATGGGTGACCGCACAGGCGGGCCAGACTGCGGACGCGATCGCGCGGCAGGCCGGCGTGCCGGTCGAGGACGTGCTCGAGCTCAACGACCTTTCCGACGCCGATGCGCCCCTTCCGGCCGGCACCCGGGTGTTCGTGCCCGAAGTGGCGGCGCGGGCGCCGGCGGCGCCGCCCGACGGGCAGCGCTTCGCCTGGCCCCTCGATTCAGGCACCGGGACGGTGTCGAGCGGCTTCGGCGTCCGCGAGGGTCGCCCGCACGAGGGCATCGACATCGCGGCGCCTGCGGGCGCGAGCATTCGGGCGGTCGAGGACGGCGAGGTGGCGTATGCAGGCAACGGCCTGCGCGGTTATGGCAACGTGGTGCTGGTGCGCCATGGCGAGGGGTTCTTGACCGTGTACGCACACAACGCCGAGAATCTGGTGCAAACTTGCCAGCGCGTCGCGCGGGGCCAGATCATCGGGCGGGTCGGGCAGAGCGGGCACGCCAGCGGCCCGCACCTGCACTTCGAGGTGCGCTACGGCGACGCGCCCCGCAATCCGTTGCGCTATTTGAGGGAGGAGAGCCACATCGATGCCGAGCGATCCGAGAGTCGCTGAAATCACACGCCTGGTGCGCGACATTCCCGATTTTCCGAAGCCGGGGATCCTGTTCAAGGACATCACGCCCGTGCTGGCCAATGGGGCCGCGTTTCGCCAGACCACGGCGCTCCTGGCCGAACGGGTGCGCGAGCGGCGGCCCGAGGTGCTGGTCGGGATCGAGTCGCGCGGGTTCCTGTTCGGCGCGGCGCTGGCCCACGAGCTCGAGCTGGGCCTTCTGCCCGTGCGCAAGCCGGGCAAGCTGCCCTGGCGCACGCGGCGGGTCGAGTATGCGCTCGAGTACGGCACCGACGCGCTCGAGATGCATGCGGATGCGGTCGCGCACGGAACCCGCGTCGTGATCGTGGATGATCTGCTCGCCACCGGCGGCACCGCGGCTGCGACCGCGCGCTTGGTGGAAGAGCAGGGCGGGCTGGTGGCCGGATTCGCGTTCGTGATCGAGCTCGACTTCCTGGGCGGGCGCCAGAAGCTGGGCGGGCGGCCGGTGGACACGCTGATTCACTACTGAAGGGAGTCGCAGAGTCGAACAGTTCCGCCGAACCACCAGCTCTATCGTGCGGCAGGGTCATCGCCGGCTTCGAATGGTTCGACGTACACACGGAGATCACGGAGCTCCAGCGGGGTTCCCTCTCGAAAGCGAAGCAGCGGAGCCAGGGTTTCGTGCAGGGCGGCACACGCAGGGGTCAGAAAGCCAGCAACAACATCCGGAACGTATCCGCGCGTGCCACCGTTTCCGTAGTATTGCAGTGTCAGCTCCAGGCTTTCTGCGTGCTCCTGCAGCTGATCGGCGGCATCCTGATCCAGTTGCCCCGAGACCGCACGGAGCGCCGTGATCGCTCGGCGTGCGCGATCTTGTCCCAGGCGCTCGACTCCCGCTGCTTCGAGCGCCGTTCCAAGCGCA
>DATFWX010000172.1:0-5818 GCA_035258845.1 Polyangia bacterium
GATGATATAATGGATGGTGCAGTTTGACGAGTTGGGGGGTTCCCGGCTAGAATACGGCTGGAGATTCATGCGGTTTGGCGGATTTGTCGCGGTTTTGGGGGCCGCCGTGGCGCTTGCATGCGCGCACGCGCCGTCCGGGCCGGCACCGAGCCGGGAGGTGCAGGACCTCGAGCGCCGCCTGGCCGAGTCGCAGACGCGCGAGGCCGAGCAGCAGCGCAAGATCGACGAGCTTTCGAACCGGCTGTTCATCTTGCAGGATCAGCTCGAGGCGCGGCAGGTGAGCGCGCAGCAGAAGGCGCCGCCGCGCCTGCCGGTCGATGCCAACGCCGACCGGGACGACGAGGGAGTCGAGTACGTCGGCGCAGCCCGCGACGCCCACGCACCGCGGCCGGTCCTGCGCTTGGTGGGCGCGCAGCCGCTGCCGCGGACGCCGGAAGTGTCCGGCGAGGCCGCCGGGTCGCGCGAGCCGCAGCGGGCCGGTCGCAGCGCCCCGCCCGCGGCCCGTCCATCGGCCGAAGGCAGCGGCGACGACCGGCTCACGGTCACTCGCTACGTTCCCCCGGTGCCGCCCAAGGAGTCGGGCGGCAAGTCGGTCGCCGCTCCGGCGCCAGCGCAGGCGCCGGCGCCCGCGCGCGCTTCCGCGGTTCCGCCCGCGGCGTCGCCCGTGAGCGCTCAGATCGACGCCATGAAGCTTTACAACGCTTCGGTCGACCTGCTCAAGCACGGCCAGCACGCGGAAGCCATTGCCGGCTTTGAGAAATTCATCCGCTCTTACCCGAGCCACGATTACGCAGACAACGCGCAGTACTGGCTCGGCGAGTGCTACTACGATCAGAAGGACTACAAGACGGCGCTGCGCGAGTTCCGCCGCGTCGTCCAGCGCTACCCGTCGGGCAACAAGGTGCCCGACGCGTTGCTCAAGGTCGGCTACTGCTACTGGCAGATGCAGGAGGCCGGCAAGGCACGCGACGTGCTCGAGCAGGTGGTCAAGAGCTACCCGGGCACCGAGATCGCCAAGAAGGCAGCTGACAAGCTGCACGAGCTCAAGTGAGCGAAGTGAAGTGAGAGGAGACGCGATGCGCATCATTTCGATTCTGGCGCTGCTGACCCTGCCCGGGCTGGCGGCGGCGCAAACGACCGGCGGCAGCACCAGCGGCGGCTCGGCGGGTGCGCAGGCTGCCCCGTCAGCGCCTGCGGCTTCCCCCGCGCCCGCGGCCTCGGCAGCGCCCGCGCCCGCGGCTCCAGCGGCCCCCGCGCCCGCGCCCCGCAACCAGGGCTTCGTGGTCACCGACGAGGAGGATGTCCCGCACGTATTCGGCATCGAGCGCAAAGGCGGCGGCGAGAGCAACGGCTCCGAGGCTGCTCCCGGAGTCGAGCACGCGGACGTGCCGCCCGTCCACGTCGTGCGCAAGGGCGACACGCTGTGGGACATCTGCCGCCAGTATTTTAACAACCCATGGCAGTGGCCCAAGGTCTGGTCCTACAACCCCGGCATCACAAACCCGCACTGGATCTTCCCGGGTGACCGCGTGCACCTGACCTCGGCCAGCTCGGACGTGCCGGCGCCCGAGGCCGCGCCGGCGCCCGCTCAAAAGGGCAAGAAGCCGCGCATCGTGCGCCTGGGCGGCGTTCTGGGCGGCGGCGGCACCGCGCTGCGCGAGCTCGGATTCGTGGAGGAAGGTGAGCTCAAAGCGTCGGCCGTGATCGTGGGCTCGCGCGAGGAAAAGCTGCTGCTTTCGACCGGCGATCAGGCCTACATCGAGTACCCGGGCGACCGCCCGCTGCACGTCGGGGAGCGCTACACCGTGTACAAGGTCGAGCGCGAGGTTATGCACCCCATCACGAAGGACAAGCTGGGCTACGTGGTGCTGATCCTGGGCGAGGTGCAGGTCGATCAGGTCACGCAGGGCCAGATCGGACGCGCCACCATCGTGGATTCCAACGGCGCCATCGAGCGCGGCTATCGCGTGGGTCCGCTGGCGCGCCGCTGGAAGAACGTGGAGGCGCGCAAGAACGCGGGCAGCCTGGACGGGGTGGTGGTGAGCGCGCTGCGCCCGCAGATGAACATCCCGGCCGACGAGATCGTGTTCGTCGACCGCGGGCGCAAGGATGGGGTGGCCGACGGCAACCGCTTCTTCGTGGTGCGCCGCGGCGACGGCTACAAGAAGCTGCTGTCGGACGAGTCGGTGTCGGACGATCCGCGCTATCCCAAGGAAGTGGTAGCCGAGATCCTGGTGGTGGAGGCGCACGATCACACCTCGGTCGGCTACGTGTCGCGCCTGAACAAGGAAGTGCACCCGGGCGACCGCATCGAGATGCGGCGCGGCTACTGACCGACAGATCGATCTTCAGCAATCTCGCGCGACTAGCAGGCAGTCTCTTGACGTGCCGAGCGCTCGAGACTATCAAGTCAAGCTCGTATGCAAAGCACGCTCAAGATCGCTCGGCTCGGTGCGGAGCTGTGGGTGCGCGGAGCAGTGCCCACCATCGATGGCGCCCACTCTGCAGTTGCGATCGTGGGAGCACGTGCTGCTTCGCGGCGCGCGGTCGAGCAGGCGCACGCGCTGGCCCAGCAGCTGGCGGCGCAAGGCGTCATCGTGGTGTCGGGCGGGGCGTTGGGCGTGGACGCGGCTGCGCATCGGGGCGCGCTGGCGGCGCCGGGCGGCCTGACGGTTGCGGTCTTGGGCACCGGCGTCGACGTCGCGTATCCGGTTCGCAACCGCGCGCTGTTCGAAGCCATCGCGGCCGGCCGCGGGGCCCTGCTGTCGCCGTTTCCGCCCGGCACGCCGCCCGTGCGCTGGCAGTTTCCCCGGCGCAACCGCGTGATTGCCGCGCTCGCGCACGGCGTGGTGGTGGTGGAGGCGCAGGCGCGCTCGGGCGCCCTCTCGACCGCGCGCGCCGCGCACAGGCTGGGACGCCGCGTGATGGCGTGTCCGGGCAGCCCGGGTTGTGACGCGCTTCTGGCTGCTGGCGCGTTTGCGGTCGAATCGGCCCCCGACGTGCTGGCCGCGCTGGCCGGCCGGCGCCGGACGCGCGTGCTGCCGGCCGGCGATCCGGGGCTTGCGCTGCGAGCGCTTTCAGGCGCGAGCGCGCTCTCGCCGGTCGAGGTCGCGCTGCGCGCGGGGCTTTCGGAATCGGCCGCGCACGCGGCGCTCCTGCGGCTCACCTTGATGGGCTACGTGGCGCGACTCCCGGGGGAGCGCTATAAAAGGTTGGAGAAGGCAGCGTAGATGTCAAAGGCTCTTGTCATCGTCGAGTCTCCGGCCAAGGCACGGACGATCAAGAAGTATCTTGGGTCCGGCTACACGGTGAAAGCCTCGGTCGGGCACGTCAAGGACCTGCCCAAGTCCAAGATGGGTGTCGACGTAAACCGAAATTTCGAGCCCGAGTACGTGATCATCCGCGGCAAGAGCAAGGTGCTGTCCGACATCAAGCAAGCGGCCGAGACCTGTGACAAGGTGTACCTGGGGCCGGACCCGGATCGCGAGGGCGAGGCCATCGCCTGGCACATTGCCGAAGAGATCCGCGATGCCAACAGCAAGATCTATCGGGTGCTCTTCAACGAGATCACCAAGCGGGGCGTGACCGAGGCGCTCAAGCACCCGACCAAGCTCGACGCCAGCAAGTACGAGTCGCAGCAGGCCCGGCGGATCCTGGATCGGCTGGTGGGCTACGAGATCAGCCCGGTCCTGTGGAAGAAGGTCAAGCGTGGGCTTTCGGCCGGGCGCGTGCAGTCGGTGGCCGTGCGCATCGTGGTCGAGCGCGAGGACGAGATCGCCGCCTTCCGGCCGGTCGAGTACTGGACCATCGAGTGCCAGGCCGAGGGGCACGAGCCGCCCCCGTTCGAAGCCAAGCTCGCGCGCGTGGACGGCGAGAAAGCCGACCTCAAGACCGGCCCCGAAGCCGAGGCGCTGGCGGCCGAGCTGCGGGCGGCGCAGGCGCTGGTCGAGAAGATCGAGCGCAAGGAGCGGCGGCGCAATCCGCTGGCGCCCTTCATCACCTCGCGGCTGCAGCAGGAGGCCGCGCGCAAGCTGCGCTTCACGGCCAAGAAAACCATGACGCTCGCGCAGCGCCTCTACGAGGGGATCGAGCTGGGCGACGAGGGACCGGTCGGGCTCATCACCTACATGCGCACCGACTCCACGCGCATCGCCGACGAGGCGCTGGCCGAGGTGCGGGCCTACATCAGCGATCGCTTCGGTGCCGAATTCCTGCCCGAGGAGCCGGCGGTGTACAAGAGCGCCAAGCTGGCGCAGGGCGCGCACGAGGCCATTCGCCCCACTTCGATGAAGTACGACCCCGAAACCGTGCGGCGCCTGCTGGAGCAGGGGCCCCGCCGGAAGCCCAGGAGCCGGGCCAAGACCGCGCCGCCAAGCCCACGCGGGCCCGGGCGCGGCGTCGACCACGAGCGCGACGTGGACGATCTGGTCAAGCTGTATGCGCTCATCTGGAACCGCTTCGTGGCTTCGCAGATGAAGCCGGCAGTGTACGACCAGACCACGGTCGACATCGCGGCCGGGCGGCTGGGCCTGCGCGCGACCGGGCAGGTCATGAAGTTTGCGGGCTACACGCAGGTGTACACCGAGAGCGCCGAGGAGACCGGGGCGTCCGAGGAGAGCGAGGATCGCACGCTGCCGGCTCTGTCCGAGGGCGAGGTGGTGCGCCTGTCCGAGGTCAAGCCCGAGCAGCACTTCACGCAGCCGCCGCCGCGCTTCACCGAAGCCAGCCTGGTCAAGGAGCTGGAAGAGCGCGGCATCGGGCGCCCGTCCACCTACGCCAACATCCTGTCGACCATTCAGGACCGCGGGTACGTGGAGAAGCGCGAGGGCCGTTTCTGGCCCACCGAGCTGGGCAAGCTGGTCAACGAGCTTCTGGTCGGGTCGTTCCCCGACATCCTGGACGTGGACTTCACGGCCAAGATGGAGGAAGACCTGGATCGGGTCGAGGACGGCGCGGTCGATTGGATCGATCTGCTCAAGCGGTTTTACAAGCCGTTCAAGGTCGACCTCGAAAAAGCCGTCAAGCACATGCGCGACGTGAAGCGGGAGGAGATCCCGACCGAGCACAAGTGCGAAAAATGCGGCTCCACCATGGTCATCAAATGGGGCCGCAACGGCAGCTTCCTGGCCTGCTCGGGTTACCCCGAGTGCAAGAACACCAAGGAGTTCGTGCGGCGCCCGGATGGATCGATCGAGGTCATCGAGGACCAGAAGACCGACGAGAAGTGCGAGGCCTGCGGCGCCGAGATGGTGCGCAAGCGGGGCCGATTCGGCGAGTTTCTGGCCTGCTCGCGCTATCCGGAGTGCAAGACCACGCAGCCCATCTCGCTGGGGGTTCTGTGCCCGCGCCCGGGCTGCGGAGGCTTCTTGACCGAGAAGCGCAGCCGGCGCGGCAAGGTGTTTTACGGCTGCAGCAACTACGCCAAGAGCGGGTGCGATTTTGTGCTCTGGGACCGGCCCATCCCGGAGCCGTGCCCGCAGTGCAAGGCACCGTTTCTGGTCAAACGCGAGAACCGGCGCGCGGGCGTGCGGGTGCGCTGTGTGACCGAGGGCTGCGGCTACGTGCAGGCCGAGCCGGCTGCGAGCGAAGAAGAGGGCGCCGCGTAGGTAGCTGTCGGCTCTCAGCTGTCAGCTCTCAGCTTGCCTCCTCGTCCTACTGCCGGCGGAGCCAGTGCTCGCGCAGCCAGCCGGCCAGGCCCCGCTCGATACGCAGCCTGAGCTGGGCATCGCAGGCCGGATGGGGCGGGTCGTGGGCCTCGATCCGGAAGCGCAGGCAGTCCCGATCCAAGAGCGCCTGCACCGGCCGTACGCACACCGCG
>DATFWX010000173.1:0-5355 GCA_035258845.1 Polyangia bacterium
TATCGACCGCGAGATGGGTACCCTCGCCCAGGTAGAGCAGGGTCGCGCGCACCCAGGCCCGATTGTTGGCCCGCCAGCAGTTGTCATTGCGCGTGGAGCGGCTGGTGCTGCCAAGCGCGGGCCGAGGCGGGTGGTCGCAGCTCGCCGGGATGAGGCAGAGCCCGGCCGTCAGGAGCAGCCCACGTGTGTCCATGTGGCCTCCAAGCCGTGGCGGTCTCGCAAGTCGCATGCCGCGCTACACGGAGACCTCGCGGCCGCCGCTTCCCTCGCCAAATTAAAACGAATCTCGAGTCAACGCGCGGGGATCGGAAGCGATGGCCGAGGCCTTGGGACCGTTGTCGCCCTGGCAACGCCGATGCGGCGCAGACAACAGGTGTTAACCGCGCGCGACCACTCCGAGCCCGATCAAGAGCGCCAGCAGCACGCCCATGAATGCCTCGCCCGCGGCCGCACCGGCCCCGATCGCTTGCGCGTAGCGCTCGGTTGCGTCGGGGCGAAAGGCGCGCGCGAGCGCGTACAGGAGCGAGCCCAGACAAATCGCAACCGCGTAATGGGCCGGCATGATGAAGGCCGCGCCCGCCGCCACCGCCGACGGCAAGTAGCCCCCCGCACGGGTGCGTCCCAAGAAAGCCAGCACCGCTCCCAGCGCCAGCGCAATCCCGGCCGCCGCCCCTGCGTGCGGAGGCAACGCGGCGCCTGCGCGGCTGGTCAGCTCGGCCACCGACCGCCAGACCGCAGCGGGTGGGGCCGGCAGCGCCTGCGATCCCAGTCCGTACGCGTGGACCACCAGACGATAGACCGGCACCGACAGCAAGGTACCCACCACCGCACCGCAAAGCTGCGCCGTCACCAGACGGGCCGGCGATCCGCCGAGCAGATGGGTGGTTTTGAGTGAGCTCATGGTGGTCGCCGTCTGCGCCGCATCGCCGGCGATCACGGACGCGGTGGCAATGCCGGCCGCGGGTTGGCCCGGCGACAAGCCGGCCAGCACGAGCTGCGTGAGCTGCCCCATCTGGCTCAGCGGCACGGTATCGGTCTCGCCGACGCAGCGCGCGCACAGGCTGGCGGTCAGGATCGAGAGAACGATCGCGGTGAGGACCGCGAGGGGGCGCAACCCGAAGCCGAAGTGCCCCACGGACACGGTCAGCGCCACTCCCGCCAGCGCGGCCACGCCGATGCCCAGGCCGGTGCGTCCCGGGCGCGTGCGTCCCGGGCGCGTCGGCCCGCCCGCGCTCGTTGGGCCCGCCCGCAGCCGGCGTAGATCGGCCAGCGTGCGCCCGAATGTGCGCGCCTGCAGCGCCAGCTGGACCAGCGCGCCCGAGAGCATGAGCGCGACCCCGGGCCACAAGAGCCACTCGCGCAGCGAGCTGTAGCTGGCGGCGGCGACCAGCCCGTGGCGCACGAGCAGCGGCGCGATCAGGCCCCACGCAACGCACGCCCCGAACAGGATGCTGAGGCCCAGACGGGGCCCGACCAGAGGACCCGTCCCGAGGAGGATCGGGCTCCAGCTCACGCCCCAGGTCAGAGCTTCAGCCGGCACCCCGAACAGGCGGCCCGGGAAGGCCGTCAGCGCCGGGATCCAGGCCGGCCGGCCGTCGCGAAACCAGACCACGATCATCGCGCCCGCGAAGCTGCCCAGTACCGCGCGGGCACGTGCGATCGCGGCGCGGCCAGCCGCGTGCATCGCACCGATGATCTCGGCGGTCGCGATGCCGGTCGGAAAGGGCAGCGACTCGTCGACCAGCATGCGGCGCCGCAGCGGCACGGCGATGGCGATGCCAATCAAGCCCAGACCGAGGCCCCAGCCAAAGATGGTGAGGCTCGAGTAGCCGTGGCCCATCAGGCTCAGCGCGGGCACCGCACCCAGAAGGCCCGCGGTTGCCGGCATGGCGCCGACGGCGGCCGCAGTCGCCTGCACGATGTTGTTCTCGCGCGGGGACGGTGTGCCGGAGCCGAATGGGCGCAGGACCTGAAGCAGCGCAAAGCCCAAGATGGCGGCCGTGATGTTGCCGGAGTCCCACCAGCCGGTCTTGAGCCCCATGTACACGTTGCCCATCGCCAGCATCGCGCCGATGATGAAGCCTGACAGCAAAGCGCGTACGGTCAGCTCCGTGGGCGACGAACCATCGTGCGTGGTCGTGGTCGACATCGGCGAAGGCACATCCTAACGGAAGCAACCGGCGAGGGCGATGTTATACTCGAAGCCCGTGGTCGACGACTCCGACGATCCCGTCACGCTCGTCGAGGCGGCCGGCCCGAAGGCCGACCCGGAGCTCTCGCTCTACGGCGACGAGCTGGCGCCGGGTGCGCTAGCGGGCGAGTACGTGATTCAGAAGACGCTGGCGGCCGGTGGCTGCGGCACGGTTTATTTTGCGGAGCACCGCATCCTCAAGCGGCAGGCCGCGGTCAAAGTGCTGCACCGCGAGCTGGCGGGCTCGGCCGACATGCTGGAGCGATTCGTGCGCGAGGCGCGCGCGGTCAATCTGATCCGGCATCCCAACATCGTCGACATCTACGAGTTCGGCCAGCTGCAAGATGGCCGGCCCTACTATGTCATGGAGCTGCTCGAGGGCGTGAGCTTGAATGCGCTCCTGCGCAAGCAGGGCCGGCTGTCGCCGCAAGAGGCGCTGGAGCTGATCGAGCCCGTGTGCGTGGCGGTGCAGGCGGCGCACGAGGCCGGCGTGGTCCATCGCGACCTCAAGGCCAGCAACATCCAGGTCACGGGCGGGCCCGGGCCCGGCCCGCGCCTGGTCAAGCTGCTCGACTTCGGCATCGCCAAGCTGCTCGAGCCCGACCCGAGCGCTTCGGGCGCGACGTCGGTCGGCCGGCGGCTGGGCACGCCCCACGCCATGGCGCCCGAGCAGATCCGCGGCGAGCCGGTCGATGCGCGCACGGACGTCTATGGCCTGGGCGTACTGCTCTATCACGTGCTCACGGGCCGCTATCCATTCGAGGCGCCGGATGGCATGGAGCTCGAGCGGCTGCATCTCGAGGCCACACCGCCGCCTCCAAGCCGCTTTGCGCCGGTTTCCCCGGCCATCGACGAGGTCGTGCTGCGCTGTTTGGAGAAATCGCCGGCACAGCGATACCGGTCGGTCGCCGAATGTCAGCAGCGGCTGCGCGAGGCCGTGGGCGCGCGGCCGCGCACGAACCCGCCCGCCACCGCGCTGCCCGCGATCGCGATTTACGTGGAGACGCGGATGGACGAGGGGGCGCACTGCGAAACCGACGACGCGCTACTCGACGACCTCGAGGGCGTGCTCGATCTGGTGGAGCGAACGCTGCGCGGGGCCGGGTACCTCCTGCCCCTGCAGACTGGCAGCGCGGTTTTGGGAGTGCACCTTCTGGCTGGCGACGCGGAGGCGCAGCGGGCCGCCCGCACCGAGGCGCTTGCGGTCGCGGGCCGACTGTGGGGGGAGCTGGCGCAACGTCCGGGCGCGCACGCGGGCCTGCACGTTCATGTGTTCGTGCACGCCGAGCGGGCGGTCGTTCGCACGAGCGCGGCTGGGCCCGAGATCGTCGGCGGCGCCATCACGCGGATCGGGGCCTGGGCGGCCCAGAAGAGCGCGCCCGGCCTGGTCGCGACGGCGCAGGCGGTGGCCGGGCTGCCTGAATCGGCACGCCGCGGGCTCGTGGTTCAGGGCGACCTGCAGGGGCCCAGCGAATAGGTGCGCGTAAACTGTCAGAACGCGAGCTGGAGCTGGACGCGTACGCGGTGCGAGTAGCGGCTGGCCGCGCCGGGCAGGGCCGGCACCTCGTCATCGACGAGGTACGAGTACTCGAGCTGCGCCTTGAGCGCGCGACCGGCAAAAAGGTAAGAGCCGCCCAGGGTGGTCTCATGGTGCGCCGCGCCCACCAGGCGACGAGCGTCCGAGGACAGGCCGAACCGGCTCGGCTGCGCCCACGAGTAGCGCCCGGCCACCTCGAGACGCCGGGGCAGGAGGAAGTAGCCCGCCTGTCCATAGGCGCCCCAGTAGGTGAGCTTTTCGATCGACTGCGCGGCCCCGAAGTCGTAGCGCCGATAGAACAGCTCGGCCTCGAGCGACGCGCCCCGAAAGCGCGCTGCCGCTTCGGCGCCGGCCTGCCAGATGGCGACGTTGTCGATGCGGCCGTCTCCGTCGACGTCGGTGGGCAGGCCGACCAGCGCAGCGTCGGTGGGCACAAGGTTGTAGAGGAACGAGCCACCGACGGCGACCAGTGGATGCTGGACGTCTTCGGCATCGCCCTCGTCGGGAGGGACGGCGCCCCAAGGCTGCACGGTCAAGCGGGCGACGTACGCAAAGTCGAGGTTGTCGTTGCGCGTGGCCGGCAGCGCGCTGCCATTCATGAGCGCGGCCGAGACCTGGACGCGGCCCGGTCCGGGTGCGAAGCGGACCTGCACGCCCAGGTCGCGATCGGGGCGGAACAGCTCGGTGGCGTCGGAGCGGTCGGCCAGCTGGAAGCGATCCTCGGCCACCAGCCATTGGCGCGAAAAGGGCGTTTGCAGGCGTCCGGCGCGCACGGCCAGACAAGGGCAGGGTGCCCACTCGGCCCATGCTTCCTCGAGTATCGGGTCGTGCGCAAAGTCGACCAGGAACCGGTAAGTGAGCCGGGGCAGGTAGGCGTTGCCCGACAGATCGAGGCGCGCGCGCGGGATGAGAAAGCCCGAGGTGTCGGGCGTGGCGGGCAGCTCCTGATGGTCCGCGATGTCGATGCCCTGGTAGCGCATCTGGACCAGGACCCGAGTGCGCAGCACGAACGCGTCGTCGGCGCTGCGCAGCGAAAACCCCTGCTCTTCGTCGTACCCGGCGGCGATGCCGGAGAAACCGCGCACGATGTCGTCCGAGCGCACGCGCAGCGAGGCCACGCGGCGCTCGAGCTCGGCGACCTGGACGGTCAGCGAGTCGATGGCGCGCCGAACGTCCTCGTCGCCGCCGCGCAGCGCGAGCAGATGATCGAGGTCGGCGCGGACGCGCTCGAGCCGCGCCTCCAGGTCGGCCAGCGCGCGCTGGCTGGCGGCATCGGCGACCGCATGTTTGAGCGACTCGACCTCCTGGCGCAGCTTGGCCAGGTCGTCAGGTGGGGCGGCGGGCCCAAGGAGCGCCAGCAGCAAGAGGAGCGCGTGCGCCATTCGGCCGATGGTAGAGGGCGCGGGCCCGAGGGTCAAATTTGGGTGGTGCCGTCAGTCCGTCAGTCCGAAGCTGAGGCTCCATTTACCGTTCCGTGCCTGCCGCCGCCGTGCCTCCCTTTTTACGTTGACCCGGCGCCTCGGCCACGGCATGTTTTGCCCCGTCGTCATCGACCCCATCGTCTAGTCCGGCCCAGGACACCGGTCTTTCACGCCGGCAACGCGGGTTCGAATCCCGCTGGGGTCGC